>NZ_JBEXHL010000005.1:0-403330 GCF_040607795.1 Amycolatopsis sp. NPDC005232
CGGAAGCTAAGCCTGGTAGCGCCGATGGTACTGCAACCGAAGGGTTGTGGGAGAGTAGGACGCCGCCGAACTAAATGTCAGGGTTAGGCCCCGGTTGAGAATCTTCATGGTTCTCCCGGGGCCTATCTCTATGTCGCGTGCTGTGCGGCGCCCGTGACGGAGCGCCATGCGCGCGCGGGGTGCTCCGAACGGCCCCGTAGGATGGACAGTCGGCCCCCATAGCGGGTGGCCCGTGACAACACAAGATTTTTCTATGGCAGGAGGCCAGGTGTCCGAGTTCGGTCGACGTGACTCAGAGGATGATGGGTCCGGCCGGTCGGCTCGCCGCGACCAGGGCTCCCGCGGCAACCGGTCGGACGCGCCCCGGGGAGACCGGCGTGGCGCGCGGCAGGACCGCGGCGGGCGTGACGGCGGCTACCAGGGACGCCCCCGGCGGGACGAGCACGGTGCGCGCGGCGGTGGGTACCAGGGCCGCCCCTCGGGTGGCGACAACCCCCGTGACCAGCGCAGCGGCGGATACGCCGGCAACCGCGACGGCGGCTCGCGCGCGGGCTCTGACGACCGCGGCTCGCGCGGTGGCTACGACAACCGCTCCGGCCGGCCGCAGGGCAAGTCCGCGTCCGGGCGTCGCTGGGAGGACCGCGGTTCGAGCGGCTCGACCGGCGGCTTCCGCGACGACAACCGCTCCGGCGGCGGCTCCCGCGATTCCCGTGGCTCCGGCGGCCCCCGCGACAACCGCGGCGGCTTCCGTGACGACCGGGGCTCCGGTGGGTTCCGCCCCAACCGCGATTCGAGTGGCGACGACCGCGGTTTCCGCGGCGACCGCGACAATCGCGGTGGCGGTTTCCGCAACGATCGGGACGACCGCAATTCCGGTGGTTTCCGGAAGGACCGCGGCGGCTCCGGCTTCCGTGACGACCGCGGTGGCTCCGGCTACCGGGGCGGTAATTCAGGTGGGTCGCGTGACGACCGCGGTGGCTACCGCGGCGGCAGTGGTTCGGGCTCGCGTGACGAGCGTGGTGGCTCGAGCTACCGGGGCAGCAACTCGGGTGGGTCCCGTGACGATCGTGGTGGCTCCGGCTTCCGCAGTGGCGGCAGCGCGGGTGGGTCGCGCGACGATCGTGGTGGCTCCGGCTTCCGCAGTGGCGGTGGCGCGGGCGGCTTCCGTGGCGACCGCAGTGGCGGCAGCGCGGGTGGGTACCGCAGCGACCGCGGCAGCAGCAGTTCCGGCGGCTACCGGGGCGACCGCGATGATCGCGGCGGCTCGGGCGGCTCGGGCGGCTACCGAGGCGACCGGGACAACCGGGGCACCTCGGGTGGTTACCGGGGCGACCGCGACGACCGTGCTCCGCGCACCGGTGGGTCGCGCGACGACCGCCGGCCGGGTGGCTTCCAGAAGGACCGTGACGACCGCGGCTTCCGCAGCGGCGGCTCGCGCGATGACCGTGGTGGCTCCGGCTTCCGCAAGGACCGCGACGACCGGGGCGGCTTCCGCAACGACCGCAACTCGGGCAGCGGCTTCCGCAAGGACGACCGCGGCGGCTACCGGGGCGGCTCGGACCGCCGTGACGATCGGGGCGGTCCGCGCAGTTCCGACCGCCGCGACAACGGCCCGCGCGACAACGGCCCCCGCGACAACCGCGGCTCCTTCAACCGCGACGACCGCGGCGGCTTCCGCGACCGCCGCGACTCGGGCGACTCCCGCGGCTTCGACCGCGCCGACACCCGCGGCGCTGCCTCCGACGACGACTTCGACATCACCGACGACGGCTTCGTCGCCGGCGACACCGCCGACCGCGAGGACTTCTCGAAGCCCGGCGACAGCGGCCGCGGCGAGCGCTCTGACGTGACCGCCGACGGCGACGCCGCACGCGACCACGCGAATGGGGACGACGCCGCGCCGTGCGCCGACCGTGCGGATGACGGCGACTCCGATCGCGAGGAGCCGGCTTCGCGCGACGTCGACCGGTCGCAGGCCGACGACTCGGCCGATCGCGACGGCGAGCGGTCCGCTCGGGACAACCGAGACGACGCCCCCGAGAGCGACGGCAACGGTGACCGCAGCAGTCGCGAGCACGCTTCGTCTGAAGACAGCGGCGACGACGGCAACGGTGGCGCGCAGTCCGTTCGCGAAGACCGCGACAGCGGCAACTCGGGCAGTGACAACTCGGGCGAGGACCGCGGAGACGATGGCGACGGCACCGCGGTGTCGGCGCGCGATGACCGCGCCGAGTCGTCCTCTCGCGACAACGGCTCGAGTGACGACCGCCGAACCGGTGGCGAGCGGTCCTCTCGCGACGACCGAGGCGACCGCGGCAGCAGCAGCGACCGTCCCCGTCGTGACTTCCGCGAGGGCCGGGACAACCGCGACAGCCGGGACAGCCGTCGAGACGACCGACCCCGTCGGGACGATCGCGACGCGCGCGGGGGCCGCGACTCACGGCCGCGCCGGGACGAGCGCCCGATGCGCGGCACGCGTGCCGGCGCGGAGGCGCTGGACGACGCGGCGCTGGCGAGGGAGCTGCTCGAAGCGCCGGAACTGCCGGAGGGCATCGAGTACTCCGATCTGGACGAAGAGGTGCGGCGTGAGCTGCGGACGTTGCCGAAGGGCCTGGCCGAGACCGTCGGGAAGCACCTGGTCGCGGCGGGCGGGCTGATCGACGTCGACCCTGAGGCGGCGCTGGAGCACGCGAAGTACGCGAAGCTCAAGGCGTCGCGCGTGCCGATCGTTCGGGAGGCGCTGGGGCTGGCGGCCTACCACGCGGGCAACTGGCAGGAGGCGCTGTCGGAGCTGCGGGCCGTGCGGCGCATGACGCGCAGCGACGAGCACATCGCCATCATCGCCGACTCCGAGCGGGCCCTGGGCCGGCCGGAGCGGGCGCTGGACCTGGCGAAGGAGACCGACACGGCGAAGCTCTCGAAGGCGACGCAGGTCGAGCTCGCGATCGTCGCGGCCGGGGCGCGGCGCGACCTCGGGCAGATGGACGCGTCGGTCGTCTCGCTGCAGGGGCCGGACCTGGTGCCCAGCAAGCGGGACCCGTGGAGCGCGCGCCTGTTCTACGCCTACGCCGACAACCTCGTGGCGGCCGGGCGCAAGGACGAGGCCGTGCGCTGGTTCCTCAACGCCGCCGAGGCCGACAACGAAGACGAGACCGACGCCGCCGAGCGGGCGGCGGAGCTCTCGAATGAGTGACGCGCTCCTCGCAGGCTACGACGCGGTGCTGTTCGACCTGGACGGCACCGTGTACCACGGCTCGCAGGTGATCGAGGGCGCGCCGGAGGCGGTCGGGGCCGTGCGGGAGCACGGCACGGCCGTCCGGTATGTCACGAACAACGCGTCGAAAGCGCCGGCCGACGTGGTGGCGCATCTCGAAGCTCTGGGCCTCGACGCGACCGTCGACGAGGTGCACACGAGCGCCCAGGCCGCCGCCGCGGTGCTCGGCGAGCGCCTGCCCGCCGGTGCGCGCGTGCTGGTCGTGGGCACGGACTCGCTGGCCGCCGAAGTGGAAACGGCCGGCCTGGGCACCGTGCGGAAGGTCGACGACGACGTCGCGGCCGTCGTGCAGGGGCACTCGCCGGAGACCGCGTGGGCCGACCTCGCCGAGGCGGCGCTGGCGATCCGCGCCGGTGCTCTGTGGGTCGCGTGCAACGTCGACGCGACCCTGCCCACCGAGCGCGGCCTGTTGCCGGGCAACGGTTCCATGGTTGCCGCGCTGCGCACGGCCACCGACACCGAACCGGTCGTCGCGGGCAAACCACAGCCGCTGCTGTTCCAGACGGCCGCACGGTCGGCCGGCTCGAGCCGGCCGCTGGTGGTGGGCGACCGGCTCGACACCGACATCGCCGGTGCGGTCGCCGCGGGCATGGACGTGCTCGCGGTGCTCTCCGGCGTCGCGACGCCCGCCGGTCTCCTGACCGCGATCCCCGCCGAACGGCCGACGCACCTGGCCGCCGACCTGACCGCTCTCACTCAGCGCGCCGAGGACCTCAAGATCGGTCCCCGGCCGGGCTGGGAGATCACGTCCGGCGACGTGCTGATCGTGCGCGGCAGCGGAGAAGCCCTCGACCTGCTGCGCGCGCTGTGCCACGCGGCGTGGGCGAGCGGCGTGACCGAGGTCCGTGCCGAAGGCGACGCGGCCGAGGCGGCGCTGACCGGGCTGCGGCTGGCCTGACTGGTAGTTTGAGCTCGTGCACCCGAACGTCCCGCGGCCCGTCCCTGGCCCTCCGCCGGTACCCGGACCCGGCCCGCAGCAGATCGATCCCCGCGCGGGGATCGAGGAAGCCGTGGCGGGCATCGACGACCTGAACTCGGTGCCGCTCGCCGAGCACGTCGACCGGTTCGAAACCGTGCACACCGAGCTCACCGTGGCCCTGTCCAGCATCGACAGGGTCTGACCGGCGTGCCCAAACGGGCCCGCCTCGACGCGGAGCTGGTTCGCCGCGGCCTGGCCCGCTCACGGGAACAGGCGTCGGCCCTGATCACCGGCGGCAAGGTCTCCGTGCGCGGCATGGTCGCGACCAAACCCGCCACCGGCGTCGAGTCCGACGCGCCCATCGTGGTGAGGGACGAGGACGACCCCGGCTGGGCCTCGCGCGGCGCGCACAAACTCCTCGGCGCGCTGGAGAAGTTCGGCCCCGGAGGCCTCACGGTCGAGGGCCGCCGCTGCCTCGACGCCGGCGCGTCCACCGGCGGGTTCACCGACGTGCTGCTTCGCAACGGCGCCGCCACCGTGATCGCGGCCGACGTCGGCCGCGGCCTGCTCGACTGGCGCCTGCGGACCGACGAGCGCGTGGTCGTGCTCGACCGCACGAACGTGCGCAACCTGACGCCGGAGACGCTCGGCGGCCAGGTCGACCTCGTCGTCGGCGACCTGTCCTTCATCTCGCTCAAGCTCGTGCTGCCCGCGCTCGCCGACTGCGCGCGCGAAGGCGCCGACCTCGTGCCCATGGTCAAACCGCAGTTCGAGGTCGGCAAGGACCGCCTCGGCAGCGGCGGCGTGGTCCGCGATCCCGAGCTGCGAGTGCAGTCCGTGGTCGACGTCATCGCCGAAGCCGCGAAGCTGGGGCTCGCGCTGCGCGGAGTCGTCGCGAGCCCGCTGCCCGGCCCCTCCGGCAACGTCGAGTACTTCGTGTGGCTGCGGCGAGATCTTCGGCATCAAGATCGGGGCGAACCCGCGGCCGCCGATGGCACTGTGGACGGTGTCGAGCGGCTCGTGCGGGCCGCCGTCCAGGAAGGACCCCAGTGACCAGTGAACGTGAAGTGCTTCTCGTGGCGCACCCGGACCGGGACCACACGCGGGAGGCCGCACGCGAGGTGTCCGCGCGGTTCACGAAGGCCGGGATCCGGCTGCGCGTGACCGACGAAGAGGTGCGTCAGCTCATCGACCCCGACGGCTGTATGGACATGCCCTGCACCGTCGTGGCGCCGCAGGACGACCCCGCGCGCGGAGCGGAGCTCGTGTTCGTGCTCGGCGGCGACGGCACGCTGCTGCGCGCGGCTGAGCTCGCGCGGCCGGCGGGCGTGCCGGTGCTCGGGGTGAACCTCGGTCGCGTCGGTTTCCTGGCCGAGGCCGACTCCGACGCGCTCGCCGACGCCGTGCAGCGCGTCGTCGACCGCGAGTACCAGGTCGAGGACCGGATGACGATCGACGTCACCGTCACCCACGGCGGCGTCGAGCTCTACCGCACGTGGGCCCTCAACGAGGCCAGCGTGGAGAAGTTCTCGCGCGAGCGCGTGCTCGACGCGCTGATCGAGGTCGACGGCCGGCCGGTCTCGTCCTTCGGCTGCGACGGCGTGCTGTGCGCGACGCCGACCGGCTCCACCGCGTATGCCTTCTCCGCCGGCGGCCCGATCATGTGGCCCGACGTCGAGGCGCTGCTCGTGGTGCCCAGCAACGCCCACGCCCTGTTCGCGCGTCCGCTCGTGGTCTCGCCCGACTCCGTGATCACCGTCGGCATCGACCCGTCGGGCCATAGCGCCGTCCTGACCTGCGACGGGCTGCGCAGCTTCGACATGCCGCCGGGCTCGCTCGTGCGCGTCGTCTGCGGCCGCCGGCCGGTGCGGCTCGTGCGGCTGTGGGATGGCGTGTTCACCGACCGGCTGGTGCATAAGTTCGGCCTGCCGGTGCGCAGCTGGCGCGAACGGCGCACCGGCGGCCGCTCGGTCTGAGCGGGTGCGGGCGTGCGGTGATCGACGATGTGCGGCGCTCTCCTTCGCAACGCAGGGTGTGCGCGAGGTGACCCGTGACACGCCCGGGCCGAACCGTCCGCACAGGTGTTCGACCAGCGAAAAGAACGTTTAGCACCGGTCGAGCGCACGGAAGGTCGGTGGGGGCGGCTACCGTAGGCGTCGTGCTGGCCGAGATGCGCATCCAGGGCCTCGGAGTCATCGAGGACGCCCTGCTGGAACTGCACCCGGGTTTCACCGTCGTGACCGGTGAGACGGGCGCCGGGAAGACCATGGTCGTGACCGGGCTGCACCTGCTCTCCGGTGGGCGGGCCGAAGCGTCCAAGGTCCGGAACGGAATGCTCAAGGCCTTCGTCGAGGGGCGCTTCACCCTCGACAAGGCCGACACCGCGAGCCGCATCGTCACCGACGCGGGCGCGGACATCGACGAGGACGGCAGCGTGATCGCGCTGCGCACGGTGGCCGTCGACGGGCGGTCGAGAGCCCACCTGGGTGGCCGGTCCGTGCCGGTCGGCGTGCTGGCGGACCTGTCCGAGCAGGTGATCGCCGTGCACGGGCAGAACGACCAGCTGCGGCTGCTGCGCCCGAGCGAGCAGCGCGCGGTGATCGACCGGTTCGCCGGCCCCGCCGTCGGCGAGCCGCTCACCGCCTACCGCGAGGTGCGCGAGGAGTGGCTGGCCGTGATCGGCGAGCTCACCGAGCGCTCTACCCGCTCGCGCGAGATGGCGCAGCAGGCCGACCTGCTCAAGCACGGTCTCACCGAGATCGACGCCGTCGCGCCCGAGCCGGGCGAGGACGTGGAGCTCACCGAGCAGATCAAGCGGCTGATGGCCGTCGACGAGCTGCGCGCTTCGGCGACCGAAGCGCACGTCGCGGTCTCGGGTTCGCAGGAAGGCGACCCCGACGCGCCCGGTGCGCTCGGCCTCGTCGGCGAAGCCTTGCGACGCCTGGCCTCGGCCGAGGACTCGGCGCTGCGGGAGCTCGTGCCACGGCTGGAAGAAGCTTCGATGCTGCTCACCGATGTCGGCGCGGAGCTGGGCGGGTACATCGAGGGCCTCGACGCCGACCCTGCGCTGCTGGAGAAGGTGCTGGCGCGCCAGGCCGACCTCAAGCGGCTCACGCGCAAGTACGCGGCCGACGTCGACGGAGTGCTGGTCTGGGCCGACGACGCCCGCCGCCGGCTCGAGTCGATGGACACCTCCGAGGAGGCGCTCGCCGAGCTGGCCCGCCGCCGCGACGAGCTCGCCGTGAAGCTGGGCGACCATGCCACGGCCGTATCGGCGGCGCGCGGCAAGGCCGCGGCCGAGCTGGCATCGGCGATCACCAAGGAGCTCTCCGGTCTCGCGATGGGGCAGGCGGAGCTGGAGATCACCGTCGAGCAGAAGCCCGCTGAGCACGGCGACCGCCAGGCGCTCGCGATCGACGGCCACGCCGTCCACGCCGGATCGGACGGCATCGACGAGGTCGAGCTGCTCCTGCGCGCCCACAACGGCGCGCCGCCGCTGCCGGTGCACAAGGCCGCCTCCGGTGGTGAGCTCTCGCGCGTGATGCTGGCCATCGAGGTGGTCCTCGCTCACGCCGACACGGTGCGGACGCTGGTGTTCGACGAGGTCGACGCCGGCGTCGGCGGGCGTGCGGCGGTCGAGATCGGCCGTCGGCTCTCCCGGCTCGCGCGCACGCACCAGGTGCTCGTGGTGACGCACCTGCCGCAGGTCGCGGCCTTCGCCGACCAGCACCTGGTGGTGGACAAGGGCACCAGCGGCGGCGTCACGCGAAGCGGCGTGAAGACGCTGAAGCAGCCCGACCGCGTGAAGGAGCTGGCCCGCATGCTCGCCGGCATGGACGGCACGGAGACCGGCCGCGCCCACGCCGAGGAGCTGCTCGCCGTGGCGGAGAAGGACAAGGCCGCCGCCGAGCCGAAACGCAAGCGCGCCAAGAAGGGCTGACCACACTCCATGATCTGGGCCGCGGTGGCCGACGTCGAGGCGGAGCTCGCCCGGGCTCGGCGCGACGGCGATCTCGACCGGTTCCTCGGGCTGCTCGGCGACGAAGAGCTGTTCGTGCCGATGCTCCGGGAAGACGCGGAAAAACTCGCGAGCGAGCAGGGCTGGTCGTCGGCCAAAGCCTGCTGCCGCGAGCGTTCGCTGCGGTTGTTCACGCGCGGCGCCCTGCCCGACCTCGGCGCCGACGTGGTGTTCCTCAGCGGCGACCTCGACTGGGCCCTGCACGGGGTCGACGCCGACGAGCAGGTGGTGTTCAACGCCGGCACCCTCGGCGAGTGGCGCGTGCCCGGTTCGGCCGTGCTGCCGTGGCTCGACGCGAACCCGCACCGCGTCACGGCGGTCGAGCAGCAGGTCGAGCGGCTCAACACCGCGCGCTACGGGCACTTCGAGGGCCCGCTGGCCCACGCGCTCGCGTGTGGCGCGCACCAGGCCGTGCTCACCGCCGAGCCGTGGAACGTGCTCGACGCGCGCTACCACGACTACGTCGCCGAAGTCAGAGGCCTGCGCGACTGGTGGGGCGTGTCCGACGCGGCCGGCTGGCGCGCCGCGATGAACGACCTCGTCGGCCCCGGCTACACGCTCACGCCCGGCAACCTCGTCCTCGTGCTGCGCGCCCGCTACGGCGCGGGGCTCGATCCGTGGTCCTGGGCCGAGCTCGTGGCGCGCTGGTGCGCGGACAACGGCGCGCGGGACCAGGCGCCCGCGCTCACCGACGTCCTGCGCCGCGTCGTGCGGTACGAACAGCGCTTCCGAGCCGACGAATTGCTGCCACCCTCCGGCGTCGTCGGCACCACGATCGGGTGGGACGTCGCCCGTGCGGTGGCGATGGCGCGGTGGGGTCTGGCAGTCGGTCACTGCGATCCGCTCACGGCCGAGCTGATGGTGCTCGAGGCCGGCGCGGTGGCGCGTCGCTACCACGAGTCATGGGCCGAGCTGTCCGCGAGCTACGTCATGGGCCGGGCCCTCGCGCTGGACGAGGAGGAGTTCGGTGAGGAGTACACCTCGGCCGTGCGAGTCCATCACCTGCTGCTTCAAGATCCCGCCAGTCCTTGGCTGAACCTCTCGTTCGCCGCGGCGGAACCCACCATCCAACCCTGAACGGACGCTCACGGCGACACCGCTCACCACAATGAGTCACGTCCCCTTCGGCGCGTCGGCGCTCGTCCCACCCACAAATTTGTCACCATCAGCCACATGAAGCTCACCGGTCTGCTCGCGCGAAACCACGAAGCCCTCCCCGGCATCACCGGCGTCGCGCGGGTCGACCGCCGCACCCGGGAGCTGCTGCGCCGCGTCAGCGCCGGCGACGTGGCGGTGCTCGACCAGCTCGATCTCGACCGCGCGACGGCCGACGCTCTGGTGGAGGCCGAGGTCGCCGCCGTGGTGAACGCGTCGCCGTCGATCTCCGGCCGGTTCCCGAACCTGGGCCCGGAGATCCTGCTGGCCGCGGGCATCCCGCTCGTCGATTCGGTCGGCGGCGAGCTGCTGCGCACGGTCAAGGACGGCACGAAGCTCCGTGTGCACGAGGGCGGCATCTACATCGGGGAGCGGCAGATCGCCTCCGGCGACGAGCAGACGCCCGAGAGCGTCGCCGACCAGATGATCGAGGCCAAGGCCGGGATGTCGACGCAGCTGGAGGCGTTCTCGGCCAACACCATCGAGTTCCTCCGCCGCGAGCGCACGCTGATCCTCGACGGGGTCGGCGTGCCCGAGCTGCGGCTGCCGATGCGCGACCGCCACGTGCTGGTGGTCGCGGGCGGCAACGGCCACGCCGAAGACCTCAAGCGGCTCAAGAAGTACATCGGGGAGCACCGGCCGGTGCTCGTCGGCGTCGACGCGGGGGCCGACACGCTGCGCGCGCAGGGCTACACGCCCGACGTGATCGTGGGCGACCCGACCGGCATCGGCACGGCGACCCTGCGCAGCGGCGCCGAGGTCGTGGTGCCCGCGCAGCCCGACGGCCACGCGCCCGGTGTCGAGCGCATCCAGGACCTGGGCATCGGCGCGGTCACGTTCCCCGCGTCGGGCAACTCCGAGGACCTCGCGCTGCTGCTGGCCGACGCCCACGGCGCGAGCCTCGTGGTCACCGTCGGGTTCCAGGCCACGCTGCGGGAGTTCCTCGACCACGGCCGGTCGGGCTCGAACCCGTCGACGTTCCTCACCCGGCTCAAGCTGGGCACGAAGCTGGTCGACGGCAAGGCCGTCGCGACACTGCACCGCAGCCGGGTGTCCTTGGGCGCCGTCGCGCTGCTCGTCCTCGCCGCCGTCGTCGTGGTGGTCGCCGCGCTGCTGGTCTCCGACGTCGGCTCCGTCTACCTGGACTGGATCCAGCACACCTGGACCACGTTCACCATCTGGGTGAAGGGGCTCTTCACGTGATTTCTCTGCGGTACCACATCGTTTCCATCACGGCGTGCTTCCTCGCACTGGCCGTCGGCGTGGTCCTGGGCTCCACCGCGCTCAACGGCTCGCTGCTCTCGGGCCTGTCGGACCAGAAGAAGGACCTCGGCACGCAGGTCTCCGACCTCGAGGCGCAGCGCAACGCGCTCAACGCGCGCCTGGCCGACTCGGACGCGTTCGCCGGGTCGATGGGCCCGAAGGTCGTGGCCGGCACGCTCGACAAGCGCACGGTTGTCCTCGTGACCACCGAGGACGCGCGCCCGGCCGACCGCGACGCGATCAAGCAGCTCGTGCAGCAGTCCGGCGCCTCGGTCACGGGGGAGCTGCAGCTCACGGATTCCTTCACCGACCCGGAGAAGGCCGACCAGCTGCGCGACGTCGTCACGCGCCTGCAGCCGGCCGGCTCGCAGTTCCCGACCGCGGGCGACTCCGGCACGCTCGCCGGCGCCCTGCTCGGTTCGGTGCTGCTGCTGGACAAGTCCACGGCGAAGCCGCAGTCCACGGGCGACGAGCTGGCCGCCGCGCTCGGCGGGCTCACCGACGGCGGTTTTGTGAAGCCCAGCCAGGGTGTGCAGCCGGCGCAGCTGGCGATCGTGCTCACCGGGTCGCAGCAGACGGGGGAGGGCGCGGGCGACCGCGCGGCCACGATCGCGCGGTTCGCGACGCAGCTCGACCGCTCGGGCGCGGGCACGGTGCTCGCCGGTGATCCGGGTTCCGCCGACGGCTCCGGCCCGATCGGCGTGGTGCGCGCGGACACCTCCGCGACGTCCATTCTGTCCACTGTGGACAACGTCGACTCCGCCGCCGGCCGCGTCGCGACGCTGCTGGCCCTGCGCGAGCAGCTCGACGGCGGCTCCGGCCGCTACGGCACCGGCGGCAACGCCCAGGCGCCGGCGCCGGGCGTCGGGTCTTCGGCCGGGAACTAGCACCACGCACGTCGGCGGCGGGCCGGGATCTCTTGGAGGGTGAGAGATCCCGACCCGCCGCCGATTTGCGCTCAGCAGGAGCCGTTGTCGGCCCAGACGCCCTGGCTGCCGCCGGGGGTGTCGCCCTGGGTCCACCACTTCGCGGTCCACTTGTGCCCGTTGTAGGACACGACCGCCCCGCCGTTGTAGGCCTGCGTGGCGCTCCACGCTGCCGGGCAGGCGCCGCCCGGCGACGACGTCGGGCTACCGCCCTCGGAGCAGACGCCGTTGTCGGTCCACACGTTCTGGCTGCCGCCGGGGGTGTCGCCCTGCGTCCACCACTTGGCCGTCCACTGGTGCCCGTTGTACGAGACGACCGCACCGCCGGTGTACGCCTGCGTCGCGCTCCACGCCGCCGCCGAGCACGAGCCGCCGCCCGGGGTGGTCGGGGTCGTGGGCGGAGACGTCGGAGTGGTTGGGGTCGTCGGAGTGGTCGGGGTCGTCGGGGTGGTGGGTGTGGTCGGCGGCGTGGTGCCGCAGCCGGCCGTGGAGCTCGCCAGCCCGTTGACGACGTCGTGGAACAGCGTCGCGTTGGGATCGAGGTCGTAGAGGGAGAACATCATCGCGCCGGCCAGGTTGTTGCAGTGGATGTAGTCGGTGCGGGCCTTGATGGACTGCGCCGACGAACCGCCGTAGAAGTTCGTGCCGTCGTAGAACCACGCCGACTGCGTGGTCGGGTCGTAGAACGTGTCCGCCGGGTTGTCGACGATCCCGCTCAGTTCCTTGTACATCGCGATGCCGGGCACGTTGCCGCTGAGCGTCTTCCCGGCCGAGGGCCCGGACGCCGACTGGTACAGCCCGTGGTTCGAACCGGCGGGCACACCCGTCCAGCCGCGGTAGTAGAACGGGATGCCGAGCGTGAGCTTGTTCGCCGGGAAGCCGCCGGGGATGCCGTACGCGGACGAGCCCTGGGTGTACGCCTTGATCACCGAGTCGGTTGTGTACTTCTCGGTGCCGGGCGGGATCGTGCCCGAGGGGTCGTTGGGTGAACCGTAGAGCGGGTCCTGGAAGTTCGTCGGCCCGGTCGCGTCCCACGCGCCGTGCATGTCGTACGTCATCGCGTCGGCGAAGTCCATGTACTGGCCGATTTTGTCGGTCTGCAGCTTCGCGATCTTGTCCTGCCCGCCCGGCAGCGCGGCGGAGACGGAGTAGTGCTTGCCGCCCAACGCGTCGAGCTCGGTGCGGAACTCCTTGAGCAGGGCGGTGAAGTTGGCCGTGTCGCCTGTGCTCACGTGGTTGCCGAGGTGACCGGTGTTCGAGCCGGGGTACTCCCAGTCGATGTCGAAGCCGTCGAAGATGCCGGCCGCGGTGCCGGGGCCGCCGTAGCCGCCCTGCGAAGGCAGGTTGCCCTTGATGAACATGTCGATGCACGAACTCACGAACTTCTTGCGCGACGCGTCGGTCGCCGCCACGTCGGAGAAGTACTTCGAGTACGTCCAGCCGCCCAGCGAGAGCACCACCTTGAGGTTCGGGTGGCGCGCCTTGAGCTCCTGCAGCTGGTGGAAGTTGCCGACGATCGGCATGCCGAACGCGTCGGCCGTGCCGTCCACGCTGATGTCCGAGCCGAAGGACTTCTGGTAGTCGGCGAAGGCGTCGCCCGCTCCGTCGCCCGCGTTCGGGTTGTTCTCGCCGGCGGGGTCGGGGTCGCTCGCCTTCGTGGCCTCGAAGCACGTGAGGTTCGCCGGATCGATGTTTTCGAAGTCGTAGATCAGGTAGTCGAGGTTGCCTGCGAGCGCGTCGACGTTCTTGGGGTAGTAGGCGTTCTGGTAGATGCTCCACTGGTCGTAGTAGGCGACGCGCAGACCGCCCGAGGCGGCGGCCTGCTGGCTCGCAGCGGGTGGGACGGCCGCGCCTTCGGCGGCCGGGCCGGCCAATGTCGTGAGACCGCCGACGACCACGGCCGCGGCGGCGGCCGAAAGCCACGCGGCTCTTCTGGATACCTTGTGCTGCATGGGTTCTCCCTCGCGCAGGCGAACGGTCCTCCGCGCCCGGGGAGTGCGCGGAGGACCGACGCGACGTGTGGATCACTGCCTGAGCGGTACCGGCCCGTTGCTGAATGTGAACCAGTGCACAGGGAGAGTCAATACTTTGGACTAGACCAATTTCGAGACCGTGGGCGCTATCGGGTGTTTCGTCCGGAAAAGCCCGCCGAAGGTCGGCCCGTCACTTGAGCGGCGGGTCGAGTGGGAAACACGTGACGCGCACCGGCCACGTGTCCCCGCCGGCGGGCAGCGGCATCTGCTTGAGCGCCTTCGCCGCGTCGGTGTCGTGGGCCTCCTCGGCCGCCGCGTGGAAGATGTCCGCGGCGATCGACTGGTCCAGCGGGGCGATCTGCGGGTACGGCCACGACGGCACGCCGTGCAGCGCCGCCGGGATGAGCCGGTCGACGACCTTGCGCAGCGTCACGCCGTTGTCCGCGCGGTAGCCCCACACATCGACGCCGAGGGTGTGCCCGACCTCCGCCATCCGGCCCCACGCTGTGAGGTTGAAGTTCACGTAGTGCCACGAGATCGTGCGCGTGAGCTCGAGAGGCTGGTTGCCTTCGGCGTCGAACTGCACCGGGAACCGCTTGTGCAGCGCGTCGGTCACGATCTTGCGCGCCTGGTCCGTCTTGCCGAGATAGGCGGCGATGGTGGCGTTCTGCATGTCGAGGAACGTGCCGTGGTTGTTGGTCGCGGCCAGCTCCAGCTTCGCCTGCGGGCTGGTCTGCATCCAGGTGAGGTACTGGCCGAGCCACGCGCGGATCGCCGAGCGGTCGTGGCCGGTCCAGCCGGGCGCGCCGGAGTCGAGTAGCGCGAACGCGTCGAGCAGCTGGCTGAACGACTGCGTGGAGTCGATGATCCCCGTGCCGCTGATCGTGTTCTTGCACGGCACGATCTGCGAATAGGTCATGTTCGGGTTCATCCGCGTCGCCGGGTCGAGGAACCACGTGCGGATGTCGAGGGCGGCGCGTTGGGCGTACTTCGCGTCGCCGGTGTAGTACCAGGCCGTGCTGAGGTAGTAGATCGCGTCCCACGCCACCATGCGGTAGGTGTGGTCGGTGATCGCGTCTGCCTCGGGGTTGCGCTCGCCGTCGCGGTTCACGTACGGGCAGCCCTGCGGGTTGTCCGGCGTCTTCGGCTGGCTGGCCCACTGGTAGGGCGCCTGGCTCTGGTAGTCGTGCTTGTCGCCGCTCGGCGGGGTGGTGGGCTTGTCCATGACCGACCACGGACCGGCGGTCAGCGCCTCGTCGGCCTTGCCCAGCAACGTCTTCAGCGCGGCTTTTTGCGCCGCGGTGGCGTGCCCGCTGTGCAACTCGGCGCGGATCTGCGCCAGCTTCTTGCCGTCCGTCACGATCGTGTGCGGCACCGGCTGCGCTGCCGCCGTCGTGCCGTTCAGCGGGACCACCGCGAGGACCGCGGTGAGCACGGTCGCGCCGAGAACGCGTAACTGCCTTCGCACTGTTTCGCCCTTCGAACTACCGGGGACGCCAGGGATCCCCACGGCAACCGGGCGGCGGTGCGGCTGTGGCGACGCGAATTGTGCGGGGCCATCCGGCGCCCTGTCAATCGAGCACCGGCGCCGGCGGCCCAGCTGCGCCTCAGAACCCGATGGCTTCGCGGAGCAACACGACGGTGCCGCGGCCCGGGAAGGGTTCCGAGTTGAGGACCAGCAGCCGGTTGACGGCGCTGGGCCAGCCGTAGGCCGCGAGGGCGCGTTCGCTTTCCAGCGGGAGGCAGTGGTCTTCGACGCGGCGCAGGGCTGCGTCCAGGTCGGGCACGACCTTCTGCGCCCCGACGATCCAGATCGCGCGGGCGGCGCCGCCGGACGACGCGGGCAGCTGGCTGCCGCTGCCGGAGGCGATCACGAGCGAGCCGGTTTCGGTGACGGCGGCGACGCTGCCCACGAGGAAGTCGGGGCTGGCGCGCAGCCGGCGGATGTCGTCGGCTTCGGTGGCGCGGTCCATGGCCAGGGTTCGGGGCTTGATCGCCTCGTACCGCCCGCTGGAGTTGAGGTCGTCGTCGATGCCGGACAACCGCAGCGTTTCGCTGGCCGCGGTGAGTACGCTGGCGCCCTCGGGGATCAGGGCGGAGATGCGGGTGCGGGCGGCGGCGACGTCGTCGAGGATCTCGACGGTGAAGCCGTGGGCCGTCAGCGCGGTGGCCGCGCGTTGCAGGCGCTGCGCGGAAGCCGGGGCGGTGAACGACGGAGCCGAGGTGGTCATGGTGTCTCCTGGTGGTGGTCGAGAGTGTCACCAGCTCGACAACACACGTCCCCGAAGTGTGAGGCGGCACGCCGGCCTCACAGTTCGGGTCGCTGTCGTGTCGTACTGCTGAGGGCAGCACGAGACCGAGGGAGCCGCCGCCACGATGACCACCCCACCCGAACCGGGCCTGAGCGCGATCATGAGCGAGCGCCGGCACCTGACCAACCTCGCCTACCGGCTGCTCGGCTCCCTGGCCGAGGCCGAGGACGCCGTGCAGGAGACCTATGCCCGCTGGTACGCGCTGTCGCGGGAGCAGCAGGACGCCGTCGAGTCTCCCGGCGCGTGGCTGACGACGGTCGCCAGCCGCATCTGCCTCAACCTGCTCGGCTCGGCGCGGGCCCGGCGGGAGACCTACGTGGGCGAATGGATCCCCGAGCCGCTGCCCGGACCGGCGGAGTGGCCCGGGCGAGCCGGCAGCGCCGACCCGGCCGATCGGGTCACCCTCGACGAGTCGGTCGGCATGGCCTTCCTCGTCGTGCTCGAGTCGATGACCCCGGCCGAGCGGGTGGCGTTCATCCTGCACGACGTGTTCCGCTACTCGTTCCCCGAAGTGGCCGGGATCGTCGGCCGTACGCCGGCGGCCTGCCGGCAGCTGGCTTCCTCAGCCCGCCGCCGCGTCCGCGCGGCGCAGGCACCCGCGAGCCCGGCGGCCCGGCAGGCGAGCGTCGTCAGGGACTTCAAGCAGGCGTGGGAAGCGAAGGACATCACTGCGCTGATCGGCCTGCTCGATCCCGACGCGACGGCGATCGCCGACGGTGGCGGACGCGCCCTGACCTTCCTGCACCCCATCGAAGGCGCCGGGCAGATCGCGCGGGCCTGGATCGAGCTCGCCCACCGTGCGCTCGGGACCACGACGCTGGCGGAACGCACGGTCAACGGTCAGCCCGGTCTCGTGGCCCAGCGGGACGGAATCACGCAGACGGTGTACGCGTTCGACGTCGCGGACGATCGGATCAAGCACATCTGGGTGATCCGCAACCCCGAGAAACTCCGGCCGTGGCTGACGGACTGAGGCTCGGCCGACAGCCGGGAGTGCTTCAGCTCTTCTCCCAGACCGACACGTGCTTGGTGCTGCCCGCCGTGAGCTCAGAACGATCCCAGTCCGCCCAGCGGTACTTCGGTTTCATCCCGGCGATGCGCGCCATGAGGTCCAGCTCGGCCGGCCAGACGTACCGGAAGGGGATGCGGCGAAACCGCCCCGTTCCGTCCGGTGACACGGTGAGGTGGTTCGAGGTGAACTCCTGGGTCACGACGTCGTACTGGTCGAACCCCACGTAGCCGGCGCCTTCGTGGTCGAGCGCCACCGCGAACGGGACGGTGTCCTGCCCGGGCGGCAGGCGGCGCAGATCCGGCAGACCCACCTCGACGAGGAACAGCCCGCCCGGCCGCAGATGCGCGGCCGCGTTCCGGAACACGTCGACCTGCGCGTCCTGTGTGGTCACGTTGCCGATCGTGTTGAACACCAGGCAGACCAGCGAGAACTCACCGGCCACCCGCGCCGACGTCATGTCGCCGATCGTGACGGCGACCGCGTCGCCGCCCGGCTTGCTCGCGATCCGCTCCGCCATGGCCCGGCTCAGCTCGATGCCGCTGACTCGCACGCCGCGCGTGGCCAGCGGGGCGGCGATCCGCCCGGTCCCGACGGCGAATTCGAGCACGGGGCCGTCGGCCAGCTCCTCGAGGACGTCCACCGCGGGCGTCACCACTTCAGGCGCGTTCGCGCCACCCGGATCGTCGTATCCCGCGGCCACACTCTCCGGGAACCAGCCGTCGGCCGGATCGTCTCGATCGCCCATGGCCGTCGGACGCTACGCCTGCCGTCGTGCGCTCCGCACTCCCTTTTCGGGACCTCAGGCGCGCAGGGCTTGAGTGGTATGTACCACTGCGGTGCGGCCGCGATCCCGGTCCGTGGACGGGCGTGATCTTCGCTACGCCCGTTTTCCAGCGGTAAAGCGGGTTCTCAGCCACTTCATGGCTGCTTCACAGGCAGTGCGGCAAATGTGGTCGCATGATCCACTCCGCACCCGGGCGCCCGGCCGCACGATGACCACGACCGAGATCGCCCCCGCCCCCGCGGCGGCCCCGGCGCGGGCGGCCCACGTGTACCAGCTCGACCTGTACCGTGTGATCACCTTCGCCCTGGTGATCTTCATGCATGTGCTGGGGGCGACGACCTTCCCGCAGGACGTGGTGTCCGACGCGCTCGAGATGCCGCTGCACCTCACCCGCGAGGCGTTCTTCGCGCTGACGACGTTCGTGCTCGTGTTCTCCTACCGCTCGCGCCCGCCGCGGCCGATGGCGTTCTGGCGCCGGCGGGTGCCGCTGGTCGCGGTGCCCTACGTGGCCTGGTCGGTGCTCTACTGGGGCTATTCGCTGGTCACCGCGGAGCAGCCCGTCGGCTCCGTCGCCGCGGCCCTGCGCGCGCTCGGGATCGAGATCGCCGACGGGACAGCGTGGTACCACCTGTACTTCCTGCTCGTGACGCTGCAGGTGTACCTGCTGTTCCCGGTGCTGATGAAGCTGGTGCGCACGTTCGCGCGCCGGCCGTGGCTCGTGTTGGGGATCTCCGGCGCGGTGCAGATCGCGGTCACGTGTTTCCTGAGCTACCCGCCGGAAGGCGTGGAGTACTCGACTGTGAGCCGGTTCTTCACGACGCTGCTGCCGTACCAGTTCTACTCGGTCCTCGGCGCCGTCGCGGCCGTGCACTTCGAGGCAGTGCAGGCGTGGGTGCGGCGGCACCGGTGGTTCGTGGCCGGCGGGCTGGTGGTCAGCCTCGCCGTGGCCGAGACGGGCTACTTCGTCAGTGTCCACAACGGACTGTGGCCGGAGCTGGCGAGCGACGCGTTCCGGCCCTACCTGGTGCCGTGGTGCGTCGCGGCCATCGCGGGCCTGCTCCTCGCGGGCACGCGCTGGGCGGAGGCGGGCCGGCCCGGCGGCCGTGTGGTGTCGTGGGCGGTGGACCGGTCGTTCGCGATCTTCCTGACGCACCCGCTCGCCCTGGCGCTGCTGAGTCCCCTGATCGCGCTCGTCGGCGACGGCGTGGGGGCGCCGTGGACGACCGTGGTCGTCTACCCGGCCACAGTGGCGCTGACGCTGGTGCTTGTAGAGGTGCTCCGGCGGCTGCCGTGGAGCAAAGCACTGACGGGCCGGCCGCGCCTGGAGCTCAAGCGGGTGGCCGCCACCGCAGCCGCTTAGGCAACGGGGCCGCGGCGAACCCAGCGCGCGAGGCCTTCACGCCGCGCCTGCTGCGCGCGCAGCCCAATCCGGCACGCACCTCCCTCGACGAGCCTGCCACCCGCCGCCCCTCGCCGCCTCCGCGAGATCGCCACCTGCCCAAAGCCGACCCACCCGCGAGATCGCGCCGGTTTCCGGATGTGGGCGGTGCGATCGGCCCCCGGCCGATCCGACCGTCCACAGCCGGAGGCCGGCTCAAAGGCGATCTCGCCGCCCCGGCGGAGCCGGGGCAAAATTACAGCGGAGCCGGGGCCAACAATTCCGTCCACGTCTCGACGAACGCCGGGAACGTTTTCCCCACCGTGGCGGGGTTTTCGACGCGGATGCCGGGCACGCGCAGGCCCAGCACGGCCGCGGCCATGACGAGGCGGTGGTCGTCGTAGGTGTGGAAGACGCCGCCGTGCAGTGGGGCCGGCGTGATACGCAGGCCGTCGTCCGTTTCGGAGACGTCGCCGCCGAGCGCCGACAGCTCCGTGGCCAGTGCTGTGATCCGGTCGGTCTCGTGGCCACGCAGGTGCGCGACGCCGCTGATCACCGACGGGCTGTCGGCGAAGCAGAGCAGCGCGGCGACCACCGGGGTCAGCTCGCCGACCTCGTGCAGGTCGAGCTCGACACCCGGGATGTGCGAGCCGCCGGTGACGGCGAGGCCGCCGTCCTCGAGCCGGACCGACGCGCCGAGCGCCGGCAGGAAGCTGCGCAGCCAGTCGCCGGGCTGGGTCGTGGTGCTCGGCCAGCCCGCGACGCGCACGGTGCCGCCCGCGGCCACGGCGGCGGCCACGAACGGCGCGGCCGTGGACAGGTCCGGTTCCACGACGTACTCGGGGCACGACAGCTTCGCCGGCGCGACGTGGAACTCCGCGCCTTCGCGCTCCACTCCTGCGCCGAAGCGGTGCAGCATGTCGAGCGTCATCGCGATGTGCGGCTCGCTCGGCGGCGCGTCGCCGACCAGGCGCACGGTCACGCCGCGGTCGAAGGACGGGCCGGCCAGCAGCAGCGCGGAGAGGAACTGGCTCGAGGCCGACGAGTCGAGGTCGACCGTGCCGCCGCGGACCCCGCCGTCGCCGTGGACCGTGAAGGGCGGGGCGCCGCGGCCGTCATCGTCGATGCGCACCCCGAGGCGGCGCAGCGCGGCCAGCAGCGGGCCGATCGGGCGGCGGCGGATGGCCTCGTCGCCGTCGAAGAGCACGGGGGAGTCGCCGAGCGCGGCGAGCGCGGGCGTGAAGCGTGCGACGGTGCCGGCGTTGCCGAGCGTGACCTCGACCGGCTCGCCGTGGCTGCTGCCGCCTGCGCCGAGGGGGTGGACGAGGAAGCCGTCGGCCGTCTCCTCCGACCGGGCGCCCAGCGAGGCCAGCGCGCCGAGCATGAGCCGCGTGTCGCGCGAGTCGAGCGGCACGCGCACCCGCGTCGGCGCGCCCGCGAGGGCGGCCAGCACGTAGGCGCGGTTCGTGATCGACTTCGAGCCCGGGACGCGCACCCGCGCGTCGAGTGCCGCCGCCGCGACCGGTGCGGCCCAGTGGTCGGCGTGGTCGTCCTTGTGCGCATCCGTCACGCACCGAAGCCTAGCGTGGCGGTCTCCGTCAACGCCGCCGCGCCGGGAACGGGCTCGAACGAGCGGATCGGCGTGCGTGCGATATGCTGGCGGCCCGTGGGACATCAGTCGCGGGCTACCAAGTTTGTCTTTGTCACCGGAGGCGTCGCCTCCTCTCTGGGTAAGGGATTGACGGCCTCGAGCCTCGGCCAGCTCCTTACCGCACGCGGGCTTCGCGTCACGATGCAGAAGCTCGACCCCTATCTCAACGTCGACCCTGGGACGATGAACCCGTTCCAGCACGGTGAGGTGTTCGTCACCGACGACGGTGCGGAGACGGATCTCGACATCGGGCACTACGAGCGGTTCCTCGACCGGGACCTCGACGGCAAGGCCAACGTCACGACCGGCCAGGTCTACTCGGAGGTCATCGCCAAGGAACGCCGAGGCGAGTACCTCGGCGACACCGTGCAGGTCATCCCGCACATCACGGACGAGATCAAGTCGCGCATCACCGCCGCGGCCGGTCCGGACGAGCACGGGAACACCCCGGACGTGGTCATCACCGAGGTCGGCGGCACGGTCGGCGACATCGAGTCGCTGCCGTTCCTCGAGGCGTGCCGCCAGGTGCGCCACGACGTCGGGCGGGACCACTGCTTCTTCCTGCACGTGTCGCTCGTGCCCTACCTCGCGCCGTCGGGTGAGCTCAAGACCAAGCCGACCCAGCACTCCGTTGCCGCGCTGCGCAACATCGGCATCCAGCCCGACGCGCTGGTCTGCCGGGCCGACCGGGAGATCCCCGAGGACCTCAAGCGCAAGATCGGCCTGATGTGCGACGTCGACTCGGAGGCGGTCATCGCCTGCCCGGACGCGCGCTCGATCTACGACATCCCCAAGGTGCTGCACGGCGAGGCGCTCGACGCCTACGTGGTGCGCCGCCTGGGGCTGCCGTTCCGCGACGTCGACTGGACGGTGTGGGGCGACCTGCTCAACCGAGTGCACAACCCGAGCGAGACGGTGCGGATCGCCGTGGTGGGCAAGTACATCGACCTGCCCGACGCGTACCTCTCGGTCACCGAGGCCCTGCGCGCGGGCGGGTTCGCCCACCGCGCCAAGGTCGAGATCGTGTGGGTCGCCTCGGACGACGCGCAGACCGCGTCGGGCGCCGCTTCGGTGCTGTCCGATGTGGACGGCGTGCTGATCCCCGGCGGGTTCGGCATCCGCGGCATCGAGGGCAAGGTCGGCGCCATCGAGTACGCGCGCACGCGCGGCGTGCCGCTGCTCGGGCTGTGCCTCGGCCTGCAGTGCATGGTCATCGAAGGCGCGCGGCACCTGGCGGGCATCGCGGACGCCAACTCGGCGGAGTTCGACGAGGACACCGAGCACGCGGTGATCTCGACGATGGCCGACCAGCGTGACGTGGTCGCGGGCGAGCGGGACATGGGCGGCACGATGCGCCTTGGCGCGTACCCGGCGAAGCTCAAGCCGGGCTCGCAGGTCGCGAAGGCGTACGGCAGCACCGAGGTCTCCGAGCGCCACCGCCACCGCTACGAGGTCAACAACGCCTACCGCAAGCAGCTCTCCGACGCCGGGCTCGTGTTCTCCGGCACCTCGCCCGACGACCACCTGGTCGAGTTCGTGGAGCTGCCGGCCGACGTGCACCCGTTCTTCGTCGGCACGCAGGCGCACCCGGAGCTCAAGAGCCGCCCGACGCGGCCGCACCCGCTCTTCAGCGCGTTCGTGAAGGCCGTGGTGGACCGCAAGGTCGCCGAGCGGCTGCCGGTGGAGCTCGCCGAGGCGCCCGTGGCGGCCCGGTGACCGAGCCCGGCACGCACGAGTTCACGGTCGCCGGCACCCGGGTCGTCCACATCGGACGCGTCGTCGGCCTGCGGGTCGACGAGGTGGTGATGCCCGGCGGCGGGACGGCGAAGCGCGAGGTCGTGGAGCACCTCGGTGCCGTCGCGATCCTCACGCTCGACGGCAGTGGTGTCGATGCCGCGGTGACGATGGTCCACCAGTACCGGCACCCGCTCGGGCACCGGCTGTGGGAGCTGCCGGCGGGTCTGATCGACAAGCCGGGGGAGAACCCCGTCGACGCGGCGAAGCGCGAGCTCGTGGAAGAGGTCGGGCTGGCGGCGGACGAGTGGTCGACGCTGGTGGACGTGGCCGCCTCGCCAGGGTTCACCGACGAGGTGGTGCGGGTGTTCCTCGCCCGCGGCCTGTCCGAAGTGGACCGTGAGGTGCTCGGCGAGGAGGAGGCCGACCTCGTGGTGAAGAAGTTCCCGCTCGCCGAAGCCGTCGCCATGGCGCTCTCGGGTGAGCTGGTGAACGGCGCGACCGTCTCGGGTGTGCTGGCCGCCCACGCGGTGGTCACCGGCGCGGCGAAGGCCCGCCCGGCCGACGCGCCGTGGCGGGACCGGCCCACCCGCTTCGCCCGGCGCCGAGCGGAAGGCTGATCTACCCGTCCGTGCCCGCCGCGCGTCGGCGGGCACGGACGGCCCGGCGGCCTAGAGTGTGACCCCGTGACGGGCACGGGCGGGACGGCGGTGGCGGAAGTGATCGCCGCGTACCTGGACCACCTCGTGGTCGAGCGCGGCACCGCCCGCAACACGCTCGACAGCTACGCCCGCGACCTGCGCCGGTACGCCGCGCACCTCGCCGCCGCGGACGTCACGCGGTTCCCGGACGTGACGCCGGCGCACGTCACGTCGTTCGGCGCGGCCCTGCGCGAAGGCGACGAGGAGCACCGGCCGCTCGCCGCGTCCTCGGCCGCGCGGGCGCTGGTCGCCGTGCGCGGGCTGCACAAGTTCGCCCACGCCGACGGCAACACCGAGCACGACCCCGCGCGCGAGGTCCGCCCGCCTGCCGCGGCGAAGAGGCTGCCCAAGGCGCTGCCCGTGACCGACGTCCTCAAGCTGCTCGAGACCCCGCCGCCCGACGGCGAGCGCGCACTGCGCGACCGGGCGCTGCTCGAACTGCTCTATTCCACCGGCGCCCGGATCTCCGAAGCCGTCGGGCTCGACGTGGACGACGTCGACGACACCGACCGCACCGTGCTGCTCGACGGCAAGGGCGGCAAACAGCGGCTCGTCCCGATCGGCCGGCCCGCGGTCGAGGCGCTGCACGCGTACCTCGTGCGGGCGCGCCCGGTGCTCGCGGCGCACGGGCGCGGCACGTCCGCGATGTTCCTCAACGCCCGCGGCAGCAGGCTGTCCCGCCAGAGCGCGTGGCAGGTCCTCAAGGACACCGCCGAACGCGCGGGGATCACCGCCGACGTCTCGCCGCACACCCTGCGCCACTCGTTCGCCACGCACCTGCTCGAAGGCGGTGCCGACGTGCGCGTCGTGCAGGAGCTGCTGGGCCACGCCTCGGTGACGACGACGCAGGTCTACACGCTCGTCACGGTCAACACGCTGCGCGAGGTCTACGCCACGGCGCACCCGCGCGCGCTGGGCTGAACCGGCCTCAGAGCATCAGCCACCAGTGGTGACTTCGCGCGCCCGGCCCGGCGCGGCGCTTTGCCGGGGCTCCGACTCCGCGCATAGGCTGCCGGGGACGCCGAAACAAGGAGCTTTCCCGCCATGTCGACACCGAACCAGCCGGAGCGCCCGGCCGCGTCCGCCGGTTCGGCCGCGGCTAGCCTCTCCCAGGCGCGAATCGCCACCCCCGCCAACCACGACGGGGACGAGCCGTCCGACGGCCCGCGCCTGAGCCGCGCCGAGAGAGCCCGGCTGCGCGCGAAGGAGCGCGAAGAGAGCGGCATCGGTCCCACGGGCCGGCCGCTGCGCGAGATCCCCGAACCCGCGCCGCTCGACCACCACGGTCCGGCCAAGGTGCTCGCGATGTGCAACCAGAAGGGCGGCGTCGGCAAGACCACGTCGACCATCAACCTGGGTGCGGCGCTCGCCGAGTGCGGGCGCCGCGTGCTGCTCGTGGACTTCGACCCGCAGGGCGCCCTGTCGGTGGGTCTCGGCATCCAGCCGCACGAGCTGGACCAGACGGTCTACAACGTCATCATGGAGCGCTCCGTCGGCATCGAGGACGTGCTCCGCAAAACCCGCGTCGACGGCGTTGACCTGCTGCCGAGCAACATCGACCTGTCCGCGGCCGAGGTCCAGCTCGTCGCAGAGGTAGGGCGCGAACACACGTTGTTACGGGTCCTTCGTCCGGTCATGAACGACTACGACTATGTTCTTGTCGACTGCCAGCCCTCGCTCGGCCTGTTGACGGTGAACGCATTGACCGCTGCGGACGGTGTGATCATCCCCTTGGAGTGCGAGTTCTTCAGTCTGCGAGGCGTCGCGCTCCTGATCGACACGATCGAGAAGGTGCAGGAACGCCTCAACCCCAAACTGGACATCACGGGGATTCTCGCCACGATGTACGACCCGAGAACCCTGCACTCGAAGGAGGTCATGGCTCGCGTGGTGGAGGCATTCGGCGACATCGTGTTCGACACGGTGATCAACCGCACCGTGCGGTTCCCCGAGACGACAGTCGCGGGTGAGCCGATCACGACCTGGGCCCCCAAGTCGGCCGGCGCGGCAGCCTATCGCGCGCTGGCTCGCGAGGTGATCGCTCGGTGAGCAGGCGCGCTTCCCTGCCCGGAGCGTCGGAACTCTTCCGCCTCACCTCCAGTCCTGTCAGCCCGGCACTCGACCGCCCGGCGGCGCCCGCACCGGCCGAACCGCTCCCGAGGAAGAGCGAGGACGCCGACCAGCTCAGCCGCGCCGCGGCGCGCAGCGGCTCCGGCCGCACGAAGCACGACGCGAAGATCACGGTGTACGTCGCGGGCGACGAGCTGCTCGCGATGGAGCAGACCCGGCTGAACCTGCGGGCCAAGCACAACCTCGTGGTCGACCGCGGCCGCCTGGTGCGCGAGGCCGTGGCCGTGCTGATCGCGGACTTCGACCAGCGCGGCGAAGATTCGGTGCTGGTCCAGCGATTGCAGGCGATGGAAGAAGAAGGCGGAACCGAGGGCTGATGGACGAACCGGCATCGGCCGAGCAGCCGGAGCCGGACGCCGCGGCCCCGGGTACCGAGACGCCGATCCAGCAGGAAACTCCCAGCCCGGACGAGACTCCGAGCCAGGACGAGACGGCGGGCCAGGGCGAAACTGCGACAGCGGAGGAAACGCCGGGCCAGGAGGAGAAGCCCGTCGAGCACGAGACCGTGCACGGCGGGACGATCCCGGAGGGCTACGCCGAGGAGCTCAGCACCTCGAAGTTCAAGGTGCGCCTGAAGAACTTCGAGGGGCCGTTCGACCTGCTGCTGCAGCTGATCTCGCAGCACCAGCTCGACGTCACCGAGGTCGCGCTGCACACGGTCACCGACGATTTCATCGCCTACACGCGTGCGCTCGGGTCCGACTGGAACCTCGACGAGACCACGGAGTTCCTGGTCATCGCCGCGACCCTGCTGGACCTCAAGGCCGCGCGGCTGCTGCCCTCGGCGGAAGTGGAGAACGAGGACGACCTCGCGCTCCTGGAAGCCCGCGACCTGCTCTTCGCGCGCGTGCTGCAGTACCGCGCGTACAAGCAGGTGGCGGCGCTGTTCGGCGAGCTGGAGCAAGGCGCGCTGCGGCGCTACCCGCGCTCGGTGGCGCTGGAGGAGCGTTATGTCGGGCTGCTGCCCGAGGTGATGCTCGGCGTGACGCCGCCGAAGTTCGCGGACATCGCCGTCACGGTCTTCAAACCGAAGCCGCCGCCGACGGTGTCGCTCGCGCACTTGCACATGGGCCACGTGTCCGTGCGCGAGCACGCGGCGCTGTTGCGGCTGAAGCTCGCGGAGGCGGGACAGGCCACGTTCAAGGAGCTCGTGGAGGACTGCGAGTACACCGTGGAGATCGTCGCGCGGTTCCTCGCGCTGCTGGAGCTGTACCGCGAGTCGACGGTGCAGTTCGAGCAGCTCGAGGCGCTCGCCGAGCTCCACGTGCGCTGGACCGGCGGCAGCGTCGCGGAGGCCTCGGCCGCCGCGGCCCACGACCGCACGGCGGCCGACGAAGAGGAGTACGGGTGAGCACCGAAGACGACCGCGCCGCGACGCCGGCCGTGGAAGCGATCGACCTCGACGAGGTCGTGGCGCCGAACGCGTCGGTGTCCGAGCTGCCCGAACCCGGTGTCGCGCCGGAAGGTTCTCCGCAGGAGGACGTTGCCGAGGCTTCGCCCGGCACGACCGGCGAAGGGGCCGAAGGCGACAGGGCGCCGGAAGAGGCCGAGTCGAGCGCGGACGAGGCGAACACGGACGAGGCCGAGCCGGAGCCCGGGGCGACCGAGGCCGCGGCAGAACCCGAGCTGGAACCCGAGCCGGAACCCGAGGCCGTTGTGGCGAGCGAGGTTCGGGCCGACACCGAGGCCGAAGCCGAGGAGGAGGGCGAGGCACACCCGGAGCCCGAGTCCGCCGAGCCGATCGCGCAGCCGGAACCCGAGTCCGGCGCCGAGAGCCCCGAAGCCGAATCGGGCGAGGGGGAGCCGGTGGACGCGGCCGCCGGAGCCGACCAGCCGGGCTCGGAGGAGGGTGTCGAGCCGGTCAGCGACCTGCCCGACGTGACGTCCGACGAGGCGCTGGAGGCCGCTCTCGAGGCGCTGCTGCTCGTCGTCGACTCGCCGGCGGGCGAGCAGATGCTGGCCGAGACCGTGGGGCAGTCGGTGGCGCGGGTCACCGTCGCGCTGCGGACGATGGCGCAGCGGCTCACCGAGCGGGGGAGCGGGATCGACCTGCGGCGCGTCGGCGAAGGGTGGCGGTTCTACACTAGGGATACGTACGCCCCGTTCGTGGAGAAGCTCCTGCTCGACGGCCAGCGGTCGAAGCTGACCCGGGCCGCGCTGGAGAGCCTCGCCGTGATCGCGTACCGGCAGCCGGTGACCAGGGCCAGGGTCGCCGCGGTGCGCGGGGTCAACGTCGACGGCGTGATCCGCACCCTGCTGGCCCGCGGCCTCATCGAAGAGATGGGCACAGACCCCGAGACGACGGGCACGCTGTACGTGACGACCGAGCTGTTCCTGGAGCGACTGGGGCTGTCGTCGCTGAATGACCTGCCCCCGATCGCTCCGCTGCTACCCGAAGTGGACACCATCGATGACATCTGACCAGCACCCCGACGGCGTCCGGCTGCAAAAGGTCCTCTCCCAGGCCGGCATCGCCTCGCGGCGCGCGGCCGAGGACCTGATCGTGGAGGGCCGGGTGGAGGTGGACGGCCAGATCGTCACCGAGCTGGGCCGCCGCGTCGACCCGGTCGAGGCCGTGATCCACGTCGACGGCACGCGCGTGAACCTGCGCGACGACCTCGTGTACCTTTCCTTCAACAAGCCCAAGGGCGTGCACTCGACGATGTCGGACGACCGCGGCCGCCCGTGCGTCGGCGACTACCTGCGCGGCCGCTGGGAGGAGACCCCCGGCGTCGTGCACGTGGGCCGGCTCGACGAGAACACCGAGGGCCTGCTGCTGCTCACCAACGACGGCGACCTCGGCCACCGGCTGATGCACCCGTCGTACAACGTGCTCAAGACCTACTTCGCCGAGGTCGAGGGTCTCGTGCCGCGCGGGCTCGGCAAGGAGCTGCGGGCCGGCTGGGAGCTGCCCGACGGCATCGTGAAGGTCGACCAGTTCCGCGTGAAGGACATGCACTCGGGCCGCAGCATGATCGAGCTCGTGATCCACGAGGGCAAGAAGCACATCGTGCGCCGCCTGATGGCCTCGACCGGGCACCCGGTGCGCAAGCTCGTGCGCACCGCGGTCGGCGACGTGCAGCTGGGCGCCCAGCGGCCGGGCACCATCCGCCGGCTCAACCGCGGTGAGGTCGGTTCGCTCTACCGCAACGTCGAGCTGTAAACACCGGCGTTCCACCCTGGCGACCTGATCGACGCCCCGGCTTCGCCGGCGGCGTCGAGCCGGTCGGGTCGAAGGTGCGGCGACCGGCCGCATCGGTGGATCGCCGTGGCCCCACGACGGGCTGAACCGAAGTCGGCACGGACGAGGTCACGCCGCGGCTCGACAGCGGGCTTCGTTCAAGAGCCGCTCGTCCGCACCTGCCGCGGCGCTCAAGCCCCGGACGGGGAAAGGGTGACTCCGAGCCCGGCCCCGTCCCGCGAGTGCTGCACACCTTCCGATCGTTTCGCGCGACGCCAGCCGTCGCCGGCGACCAGACGCTGGAGCCCGATCACGTAGCCGGCCTCGCTGCGACACGCACGAGGCTCGGCGTCGAGCTGCGATCGCCCCGTCATCAGCTCTGCCGGGAGCCATGATCCCGTTGTGAGACAAGGCCACGCCGACGATTTCGTCCCGTTGGGACACCGGATCGCCGAGGCCCCGGCGCGGCCGTCCTTCTCCTTCCCACCGGACACCGCCGGACCAGTACGGCTCCGTGGCGCGCCGGCCAGACGAGGCCGGCGCCGTCGAGCCGCCGCGCCTCCCGGTCGCCGGCCGCGCAAGTGGTGGGCCTGCCGCTCGATCACCTACCGGCGTCGGGGTGCTCGCCCACCGTCGTTCCGGCAAGCGGAACGTGATCGACAGGGAAGTCAGTGATCCGACCGCGGGTGATCGCAGCGGTCGGGTCGGGCTTGCATGTGGGGATAGCCTCAATGTCTGCAGATTCGACTCGACCTCTTCAGGTGGACGCCCGTTCCGGCTACAGTCGTCGCCAGATGGAGTGTTTCTTCTGACGGAACGAGGTTCGAGTGGCTTCAGCGGCAGCTCTCGACGGACTACGCGTGCTCGACGTGTCCACGATCCTGGCGGGCCCGTTCTGCTGTCAGATCCTCGGTGACTTCGGTGCCGACGTGATCAAGATCGAGCACCCGCGCAACGGCGACAACATGCGCGGCCACGGCCGGAGCAAGAACGGCGTCCCGCTGTGGTGGAAGGAGATCAGCCGCAACAAGCGGACCGTCGCCCTCGACCTCAAGGACGAGCGCGGCGGCGAGGTGTTCCGTGCTCTGGCGAAGACGGCGGACGTCGTCGTCGAGAACTTCCGTCCGGGGACCCTCGAGCGGTGGGGCATCGGCCCCGACGCGCTGTTCGCCGAGAACCCCGGGCTGGTGCTCGTGCGGCTCACCGGCTTCGGCCAGACCGGTCCCTACGCCGGCCGGGCCGGCTTCGGCACGCTCGTCGAAGCCATGAGCGGCTTCGCTTCGCTGACCGGGCAGGCCGACGGCCCGCCGACTTTGCCGGCCTTCGGCCTGGCCGACAGCATCTGCGGAATCGCCGCGTCGTCGGCCGTGATGATGGCGCTCCGCCACCGCGACCGGACCGGCGAGGGACAGGTCGTCGACATGAGCCTGCTCGAGCCGATCATGGCAGCCGTCGGGCCGGGTCCGACGATCTATCAGCAGCTCGGCGAGGTCGAGCAGCGCCATGGCAACCGGTCGACCAACAACGCGCCGCGCAACACCTACCGGACCTCGGACGGCGGGTGGGTGGCCGTTTCCACCAGCGCCCAGCGGATCGCCGAACGGGTGCTGGAGCTGGTCGGCCATCCCGAGGTGATCAGCGAACCGTGGTTCGCCACCGGCGGCGGCCGGGCGGCGCACGTCGACCTGCTCGACGACTACGTCGGCAGCTGGATCGCGCAGCGCAGCCGCGACGAGGTCATCAGCGCCTTCACCGAGGCCGGTGCCGCCATCGCCGCCGTCTACGACGCCCGCGACCTGGTCGAGGATCCCCACGTGCGGGAGACGCAGATGCTGCTGGAGGTCGACGACGCGGACTTCGGGCCGCTGCTGCAGCACAACGTGATGTGGCGGATGAGCGCTTCGCCGGGGGCGATCAGGTTCACCGGCCGCGGGCTGGGCGAGAACACCGACGAAGTCTTGACCGAGGCCGGCCTCGAGGCCGGCCGGATCGCCGAGCTCAAGGAGAGTGGGATCATCCGATGACCGATGCATTGCTCAGCGCGGTTCAGGGCGGGCTGGACGTGGTCGACCTGGGACGACAGCTGCGGGTCGGCATGCCCCAGTCCCCGAACCACCCCCAGTTCTGGCACACCCTGCCGCGCCGCCACGGCGACATGACGCGTGCCGACGGGGGCAGCGCCGCCAATGACATGATCACGATGGGCTGCCACGTGGGCACGCACATCGACGCGCTGGCGCACGTCTCGCACGACGGGCTCATGTTCGGCGGCGTCGACGCGATGCAGGCCGGGGTCGGTGGCAAGTACGACGCGCTCGGCGTTCACTCCATCGCGCCGATGATCCGCCGGGGTGTGCTCCTCGATATCGCGGGACTGCACGGAGTCAGCTGCCTCGACGGCGGCTACGAGATCACCGTCGGCGACCTGGAAGCGGCCGCCAAGAACTCGGACGGCGGTGTCGGCGAGGGAGACGTGGTGCTCATCCGCAGCGGCTGGGGCACGAAGTTCGCCGAGGGCGGCGCCTACGTGGGCGGGCCGTCCGGGGTCCCGGGGGTCGGCGAGGCCGGCGCTCAGTGGCTCGCCGAGCGGCGCATCCACGCCGCCGGCGCCGACACCATCGCGTTCGAGCGGCTCGCCCCCGGCGGTGGGCACGCGCTGCTGCCGGCACACCGGGTCCTGCTCGTCGAGAGCGGGATCTACCTCATCGAGGCGCTCGACCTCGAGGAGCTGGCCGGCCGCGGGTGGGCGGAGTTCACGCTCGTGCTGGTGCCGCTCAACATCTACGGCGCGACCGGGTCGCCGGTGCGCCCGCTGGCGGTGCGTGCCGCGTGAGCGAGCAGACCCTGGCCCAGCAGCTCGGGGCCTTCGCGGCCGGCACGTCCTACGACGACCTCCCGGCCGAGGTCGTGGAGAGCGTGAAGATGCGGGTGCTCGACATCCTCGGCATCGCCGCCGCCGCCAGCACGCTCGAAACCAGCCGCTCCGCGCGGGAGTGGGCCGGCAGCCAGGCCGGCACGGGCGCCGCCTCGGCCGTCGGTGTGCCCGGCCGGCTGCCCGCCAACATGGCCGCCTTCGTCAACGGGGTCCTCGCGCACTCCCTCGACTATGACGACACCCATCTGCCGTCGGTCCTTCATCCGAGCGCCTCGGTCGTCCCTGCGGCACTGGCCGCCGCCGAGCGCGCCGGCGCGGACGGTCGTGAGCTCATCCGGGCGGTCGCGATCGGGATCGAGATCTGCGTCCGGCTCGGCATGGCCGGTTACGACAAGGCGAGCAACAACTCCGTCTTCTTCGAGCACGGCCAGCACGCCACGTCGATCTGCGGCGCGATGGGTGCCTCGGTTGCGGCGACGCTGCTCGCCGGCGGCGATGAGCAAGCGGTCGTCGATGCGCTCGGCGTCACGGCCTCGCTGGCCTCGGGCATCATCGAGGCCAACCGCACCGGCGGCACCGTCAAGCGGATCCACTGCGGGTGGGCGGCGCACGCGGCGGTCTCCGCGGCGGAGCTGGTCAAGCTCGGCCTGACCGGTCCGCCCACGGTGCTCGAGGGCCGGTTCGGCTTTTTCCAGGCCTGGCTGCACGGCATCTTCGACCCGGCGGCCATCGTCGACGGGCTGGGGACCGAGTGGTCGGTCCCGGGCATCTTCTTCAAGCCCTACCCGGCGAACCATTTCACGCACGCCGCCGTCGACGCCGCCGCGCAGCTGCGCGCGGACGGCGTACGGGTCGAGGACATCGTCTCGCTCCAGCTCGGCGTACCGGCGCAGAACCTGCGCACGGTGGGGGAGCCGATCGAGGTGAAGCGGACGCCGCAGACCGGCTACATGGCCCAGTTCAGCGGTCCCTACGCGGTCGTGCTCGGCCTGCTGGGCGGCTCCGGTCTCGGTGCCGGGCTCGACGACTACACCGACGAACTCGCGCAGGACCCCGAGCGAAGAGCGTTGATGGCGAAGGTGGACGTGACGGCCGACGAGCGGTGCACGGAGATCTTCCCGCACCAGTTCCCCGCGGTGCTCACGGCGCGGCTCAAGGACGGCCGCGAGGTGGTGGCCGAGGTGTTCACGAACCGCGGTGGCCCGCAGCGACCGCTCTCGTTCGAAGAGTTGGCCGCCAAGTTCCACGACAACGCCCGGCGGGTGCTGCCTCCCGATCGGGCCGACGAACTCGCGGCGGCCTGCCGCACGCTCGAGGACTGCACCGACCTCATGGAGCTGCTCGCTTCCCTGACGAGGGTCGACGACCCCGCTCGCACGTAGGACGAACAACCGAAGGATGAGGGAAAATGGCTGAATTCGACTTGGTGATCCGTAACGCCCAGGTGGTGCGCCCCGCGAGCGATGCCCCCGAGCGCCTCGACGTCGCCGTCAAGGACGGCAAGTTCGCCGCCTTCGAGCCGAGCATCGACTCCGAGCGCGGAGCCGAGACGGTCGACGCCGCCGGCAAGCACCTCTTCCCCGGTGTGGTGGACGTCCACCAGCACTGGGGCATCTACAACGAACTCGGCGAGGACGCCGGCTCGGAGAGCCAGGCGTCGGCGCAGGGCGGTGTCACGACCGGCATCACCTACATCCGCACCGGTGCTTACTACATGAACCGGACCGGGCCGTACCGCGAGGTGTTCCCCGACGTGCTGGCAGCCGCCGAGGGCCGCTCCTTCATCGACTACGCGTTCCACGTGGCGCCGATCCTCAAGGAGCACATCGACGAGATCCCCGACCTGATCGGGGAGTTCGGGGTGCCCTCGTTCAAGATCTTCATGTTCTACGGCAGCCACGGGCTGCACGGCCGCTCGAGCGACCAGAGCTCGTTCCTCATGATCCCCGAGGACGAGTCCTACGACCTGGCCCACTTCGAGTTCGTGATGCGGGGCATCGAGAAGGCGCGTCGCGACCCCCGGTTCGCTGCCGACCGCGAGCACATCTCGCTGTCGCTGCACTGCGAGACGGCGGAGATCATGCGGGCCTACACCAAGCTGGTCGAGCAGGAGGGCAAGCTGACCGGCCTCGAGGCGTACAGCGCCTCGCGGCCGCCGCACTCGGAGGGCCTGGCGATCACCATCGCTTCCTACCTGGCCCACGAGACCGAGCTGCCCAAGATCAACCTGCTGCACCTGACCTCGCGCAAGGCGATCGAGGCCGCCATGATGATGCAGGAGACCTTCCCGCACATCGACTTCCGCCGCGAGGTGACTGTCGGCCACCTGCTCGCCGACTTCACGACCGCCAACCTCGGCGGCAAGGTCAACCCGCCGCTTCGCTCCCGCGAAGACGTCGAGTCGTTGTGGGAACACCTGCTGGCCGGCCACTTCTCGTGGGTCACCTCGGATCACGCGTGCTGCCGCGACGAGACCAAGTTCGGCGAGCCCCGCGAGGACGTTTTCGTGGCCAAATCCGGCTTCGGCGGCACCGAGTACCTGCTGGCGGGCATGGTCAGTGAAGGCCGCAAGCGCGGTCTGTCCTACCCGCGCATCGCCGAACTCGTCGCCAAGAGCCCGGCCGAGCGGTTCGGGCTGCGCGGCAAGGGTGATCTCGCCGTCGGGTACGACGCCGACTTCTGCCTGCTCGACGACACGGTCGACTACACCGTGCACGCGCAGGACTCGCTCTCCACGCAGGAGTACACCCCGTTCGAGGGCTTCGAGCTGACGGCCAAGGTGACCGACAGCTGGGTCCGCGGCACCGAGGTCTTGCGTGCGGAGAAGATCGTCGGCACCCCGACGGGCCGGTTCGTGAAGCGCTCGGGTCTGGCCTGACGCACCGAGATCCAAGAGCTGACAGAGGGACCGGCCGGCGCCGTCAGGCACCGGCCGGTCCCTTCAGACCTGGTCTCAAAACTCGGCGTGTCGCTAGGTGAACCAACGGCCCGCCCCTGGCTCCGCACCGCCCGCCTGTGGGCCCGGCGCGACGGACCGCAGGTCTGTCAGAGAGACTGGGGGCCATTGCCCGCCCTCTCGACCTGGAGTCTTTGATGCCGCAAGGGACCGTCCGTTGGTTCGACGCCGAACGGGGTTTCGGCTTCCTCGCGCCCGAGGACGGCTCGCCGGACGTGTTCGTGCACGCCTCCGAGATCGTCGGGGACGGCGGCGCGAAAGTGCTCCGCGAGGGTCAGGCCGTGGTGTTCGAGGTCGGCGAGAACGACCGAGGGCCCCAGGCGCTGCGCGTTCGCGTCACCGCCGATGCGGCCACCGGCAGCGCCGTGGGCCTGCTCGGCACCGTCAACTGGTACGAGCCGGGCAAGGGGTACGGCTTCGCGTCGCCGGACGGCGGCGGCGCCGACATCTTCGTGCACAGCTCCGCCATCGTGACCGGCGGCGTGGTCACCGAGGGGCAGCGGGTGGCCTTCCTGATCGTCGAAGGCGAGCGCGGCCCGCAGGCCGGGCACGTGATCCCGCTGGGAGCAGGGGCAGGCTCACCCGCTGCGGCTGGTATCGCGGACGGTGCCGACGGCACGGTGGCCTGGTACGACGAGGACAAGGGTTTCGGCTTCATCAACCCCGACTCCGGCGCCGGGGACGTCTTCGTTCACGCCCGGGCCCTGGCCGAGGGGCTGACGTGGCTCGCGGAGGGCGACCGCGTCGCCTACGAGGTGGCCAGTGGAGACAAGGGCCCACAGGCCCGCGACGTGCACCTGGTCCGGGGCGCCGAGCCCCAGACGGCGCCGCAGCGGTCGGCACCTGCCGCGGCCGCAGGGCCGGCGGCGCGGGACGTGCCCGTACGAGGCGGCGAGGGCGTCGTCGCGCGCTACGACGACGACCGCGGCTTCGGCTTCATCACCCCGGACGCAGGCGGCGACGATCTCTTCGCTCACGCGTCCGTGATCATGGGGTCGGAGCCGCTGCGGAAGGGTGACCGGGTCCGGTACGCGGTGCGTCAGAGCGACCGGGGCCCGCAGGCCGACCGCATCGAACGCCTCTGAAGAGGCGGCCTCACCGATGGCTGATCACTTCCCGACGAGAGTGCTCGTTCATCCCCGTCGATGGTGCCGTCAGCAACGCGGCCGCAGCCTCCTCCAGGAGATCGATCTCCCTCGTGGTGACGGGGGCCCCGTGCCGACCCGAGGACGTGCTCCGCGCTCAGAAGCTCACCAGTCACCCCCACCCAACGACACAGAGCTACCGATGTATCCCCAACGAGTGAATGGATGCGTTGGACCTGGTCGCAGAGCTCGATCTTTATGAGCCGGCGGACGTTGATCACGGTGCAGGCCGGCGTGAGTAGCGCCGGCGTGGTGCGTTCGGTCCGGTCGTAGCGCAGCCCGAGGCGTTTGAACCGCAGCGGCTCGAACAGCATGCTGTCGTGGGTGTTTGCCGCCGACAACATGATGTGCAGCGGTAGCCCGTTCGCGTCGCACAGAACGTGGTACTTGGAGCCGGCTTTACCCCGGTCAGTGGGGCTGCGGCCGGTCAGCTCGCCCCCTTTTCGACCGCACCGACACCGCGTCGATGCAGCCTCTGGTCCAGTCGAGCTCGTCGATGTTGGACAGCTCGTCGAGCACGAGCTGGTGCAGCCGGTCCCACACGCCGGCGTCCTGCCACTCACGTAACCGCCGCCATGCGGTGTGCCCGGAACCGCATTCGAGCTGCTCGGGTAGGTCTCGCCAGCGGCAGCCGGTGTCGAGCACGAACAAGATCCCCTCTAGCGCGGCACGGTCATCGATCCGGGGCCGTCCACCCGGACCGCCCGGCGCTGGTCGGGACGGGATCAGGGGTTCGATCAGCTCCCAGAGCCGGTCTTCGACCCGCCGCTGCTGCGTCGTCTTCGCCACGACTGCCCACGATCGACGACCAGGACCGGCAGGTTACGCAGTGACACACCCTTGAGTATTGAGACCAGGTCTCAGTCATCCCGACGGCGGGCGAGCGTCTCCCGGGCCGATCTGATCACGGCTGCGTCGATCAACCGTCCCGCGGCGTCCAGCGTCACGCCGCCCTGGGCCGCCGAGAACCGATCGAGGACGTCACGCGCCGCGGCCACCGCCTCGGCGGTGGGGGCCAGCACCTCGTGGATCACGGCGACCTGGGTGGGATGGATGGCGGTTCGTGAGCGGAAGCCGAGGTCGGCCAGCTCCCGGGTCGTTTGCCGGAAGGCGTCGAGGTCGCGAAAGTCGACCGACGTGGGCGCGACCGGTGCGGCGAGGCCCGCGGCGGCGCAGTGGAGCACGACCTGGAGTCTGAGCTGGGTGATCGCGTCGGCGGTCGCGGTGGTGCGGGCGATCCGGAGGGCGGCGAGCAGGTCCACCTCGCCCAGGCCGAGTGTCGTGAGGCGGGGATGGGCGGCGAGCTCGCCGAGGGCAAGCACCGAAGCCGCGTCCTCGACCAGCCCGACGACGGGAACCGGGGGCAGGTCCTGCTCGGCTTCGGCTTCGTCGAGCCGCGCGGCGAGCTCGCTCATGGACATGGGGGAGCACTTGGCCAGCACGATGCCGTCGAGGCCAGGACGGACGACGGCTTCGAGATCATCGGCGAGCCGATCCGCGTCGACCCGGACCCAGGTCTGGGCGCCGGCCCCGGCTCCCGGGGCCCGGCGGTCCCGGCCCAGCCAGGCGGCGACCGCGCCGCGGGCCGCGCTCTTCTCGGCGACCGGCACCGCGTCCTCGAGGTCCAGGATGACGGCGTCGGCCGCCCCGGTCGAGGCCTTGGCGAACAGCGACGGGCGTGAGGCGGGAACGTAGAGGAACGAGCGGGGCAGCACGGTGTCTCCTGCTGGGCTGTCGGGTCAGGGGCTGGGTCAGCCGCGCAGACGCTGGGTGATGGCGCGCGACGCCTCGACCACAAGCGCCGCGTGCTCCTCGTGGTCCTCGATCGCGTAGCGGAAGGCCGGACCGGAGGAGCTTATGGAGCCCATCACGTTGCCGGCCGAGTCGAAGAACGGTGCGGCGATGGAGGCGGCGCCGGTGTTGCGCTCGTTGATGGACGTGGCATATCCGTGCTCGCGTACCCGGTCCAGGCCGTCGCGGTAGGCGTTCTCGTCCAGACCGGCGCGCCGTGCGAGCAGCTGGCGGACCGCCTCGTCGATGAGGGAGAGCGGGAGGAAGGCGAGGATCGCGCGACTCGAAGCACCGGAGTGCAGGGGGTAACGAGGCCCGATCTCGATGACCATCTTCACCTCCTCGGGAGATTCGAACTGGTCGAGGTAGATCCGCTCGTTGCCGACGAGCACCGAGAGGGTCGTGGTTTCCCGGGTGGTGTCTCGCAGCCGACGAAGGATCGGCGAGGCGATGCTGCGCACGTCGATCTGGCTCCACGCCCGCGCCGAGAGACCCAGCGCTGCCGGTCCGAGCACATAGGACGACCCACCGGGCACCACCTTGGCCAGTGAGCGGGAAACCAGGGACTGCAGGATCCGGTGGACGACGGCCTTGCTGAGCGACAGGTCACGGGCGATCTGGGATACCCCGAGCGGACTGTCGGACCGCGCGAAGAGGAGGAGGACGTCGGCGACCCGGTCCGCGGCCTCGGTACCGCCCGGAGTCTCGACCGTCCGTTCGCGAACCACAGGATCCCCTTTTCTTCCGGACAAGTTCGGCCTCACGAAACGAGGCAAGGTCGGCGCAGATCACGTTCGCCCGTCAGATCCGCGGATCGCGCCCCCGGCGCGATACCCGAGGGGCCCGGGGGCCGGCCGGTGCGGCCGGGGTCGATTTTCACGACGGCCGTCGTACGTCGAGCGTGCGCAGCACGAGGCCGAACGGGATCGGGCCGTCCTGGCCGAGAGAGGCCACGGCCGCGAGCACTGCCCGCGCCCCGCTCTCACCGACGGCGTCGGTCAGCAGCGTCGCGGCCTTTTGACCGACCACCGGGTCGTCGACCGCGTCAGGCCCGTCACCGCGGGGGGCGCCGTCGCGTGACGCGGTGAGCTGGGTGCCGTCGGTGAACCGCACGGTGACCGTGGCCGGGCGCCCCGCCGGATACCCGGCGTCGAGGGTCCGGTCGTGCTCCACCCGCACCCGAGCCGCCAGATCCCGCACCGCGGTGACGCGGAGGGTGCCGGACTCGAACGCGTGGGTCCGCAGTGTGCCCAGGACCAGACCGGCGGCCACGCTCCACGGGATGCTGAACCGGGCGGCCATCTCACTGCGGGGCAACACGTTGTCGAACGCGGCCGCCGCGGCGTAGGTGCGGACCGTGACCGCGGCGATCTCTTCGGGTCGGTAAGGACGGGTCGCGAGGTCCTCGACGGCATCGTTGACGCCGTGCAGCAGGGCGCAGGTGGGGTGGCGCTTGAGGTACCCCTGGGTAATGGTCCAGTCGCCGGCGGAGACCAGTGCGATCAGCCGCTCGGAGAATCCTTCCTGGTCGGCCGCGACCCAGCGGGCGAAGTGGCGTTCCAGCGTTCCCGGCTGCGCCCGGAGGCCCGCCGCGGCCGCCTGGCCGTGGATGACTGCGGTCTGTGCCGCGCAGGCGAGGTAGAGGTTCTGGCTGGTCCAGCCGTCGAAGACGCCCGGCGCGTCGGGCACCGTGGTCAGTGAGGCACACGAGTCGATGGCCCCGGCAATGGTCTCCGCGTCGCCACCGCTGAGCACGTGGGCAACGCCGGTCGCGGCCCCGAGCGTCGCCCAGGTCCCGATGTCGTGGACCCCGGCCGGGGTCCCGCCCATCGCGAGGCCGATCCGCACGCCCGTCTCGTAGCCGGCCAGCACGGCCGACAGCGTCGCCGGGCCATCGGCGCCGCAGGCCTCGGCGGCAGCGAGAACGGCCGGCACCACGTGGGACGCCGGATGGCCGCGAGCGCGCCGGTGCCCGTCCTGGAGCTGCTCGCGCGCGACCGGCATCGCGTTGAGGAATGCCGCCTGGGCCGGTGGGAAACCCGTCCGGTGGCCCAGCACGCTGCTGGGGCCGGCACCGATCGCGTAGGTGGCCTGGAGAACCGCGATGTCGGGCCGGCCCAGACCGGCGGCCGCCGTGGCCACCACGTCGGCGACGAGCGCCCGTACCCGGTGCCGGACCGCGTCCGGGGCCGCGGGCTCGCGGATACTTGCCGCGAAGGTGCCCAGGCGCGCGGCGAGGCCGGCGCCGGCTGTCGGCACGGGCGGTGACGCGCTCTCCACGGGGATCTCCTCGATAGCCGGGGCACAGGCGCGCGGCGGGCGCCGCACGCGGGACGGGCGCGGCCGGCCGCCACCGCCGGAAGCCACTGTAACAACTGCGTTTCTGTAGACGGAACGAGTCTGGCTGCCGTCCCGTCGGGAGTCAATGCCCAGGCGAAACCTGCGCTCTGGCCGGAGTGCGGCTCTTCGGTCGCGAAGTGCACGTGACCTCAATCATCGATGTACCACTTGACGTGAGTACGACCACATGCCACAGTCAGCGGAACTTGACGGGGGCGTTCCGATTAGCGGAACGATCACAGCGCCACTCTTCATCAAGATCAGGAGTCATCAGGATGCGTACAAGATCCTTCGTGAAGCTGGTCGCCGCGGTCGGCTCCGGGGCCGTCCTCCTCGCCGGCTGTGCGGGCGGCGGCAGCGGCGGCTCGAGCGGGGACGCCAAGGTCATCAAGATCGGCACGCTGCACCCCCTCTCGGGTGCCAACGCGGGCGACGGAACCCAGCTCGAGAACGGCGTGAAGCTCGGTATCAAGGCCATCAACGACGCCGGCGGCATCAAAGCGCTCGGTGGCGCCAAGCTCGAGCTGGACGGGGGCGACACCAAGGGCACGCCGGACACCGGCCAGAGCGAGGCCCAGCGCCTCGTCGGTGACGGCGTCGTCGCCCTGGTCGGCACCTACCAGAGCGCCGTGAGCGCCAATGTCGCCGCCGTCGCCGAGCGCAACAAGGTCCCCTTCGTCATGGACGTCTCGGGCGACGACGCGATCCTCTCGCACGGCTACAAATACTCGTTCCGCATGCAGCCGCAGAACTCGCGGTTCGGCACGACCGCGGCCCAGTACGTCAAGGCCATCTCCGAGGCGGCGAATCGCCCGGTCACCAAGGTCGCCTACCTGCACGAGGCCACGGCGTTCGGCACCGGGGTCTACCAGGCGTTCAAGGCCGAGGCCCAGAAGAGCGGCCTCCAGATGGGTCCGGAGATCACCTATGACGCGGCCAGCGTCTCCGATCTGACCACCCAGATCGCCCAGGTCAAGGCGAGCGGCGCGAACGTCCTCGTCGTCTCGGGCTACTACCGCGACGGCGTCCTCGCCGCGAAGGCGATCCAGACGGTCAAGCCGGCCCTCGATGCCGTGGTCGGCGCAGCCGACGGTGCGTTCGACCAGCCGCAGTTCCCGACCGACGCCGGTTCGGCTTCCCAGGGGTACTTCGACGTGAACTACCACTTCGACGACAAGAGCGCCGACGCGAAGGCGTTCACCGCCCTGTACAAGTCGACCTACAAAGACGAGGCGCGCACCGGCGCGGCCCTCGCCTACGACTCGGTTCGTGTCATCGCAGCAGCGCTCGAGAAGGCCGGCTCGACGGACGCGTCGAAGGTCCGCGACGCCATCGCACAGACCAGCCTGACGCCGCTGACTCTCTCCGACGGCCCGATCAAGTTCAGCGACAAGGGCGAGAACTCCACCTCGCTGCCCGTGCTGACCCAGGTCCAGAACGGTGCTCCGGTCGTGGTCTATCCGAAGTCCGCTGCGGTCAAGAGCCCCGTCTACCCCGCGAACCCGGGCCAGTGACCGGCCAGACGAAAGCCGGAGGGGCGGTTCCGTCGAAGGACGGGACCGCTCTCCGGGGCGGTAGCCGCGCCGCGTCGCGGCTGAGCCTGCGCCATTCGACGCCGCTGATCGTGACGGGCGCGTTGCTGGTCGTTCTCTTCATCGCCGCGCTGCTGCGCTCGGGCAGCATGGGCATCACCGGCCAGGCGCTGCTCACCGGCATCATTTCCGGCGGTGTCTACAGCCTGCTCGCGATGGGCCTCACCCTCGTCTTCGGCGTACTCGACATCGTCAACTTCGCGCACGGCGCCTTCCTCGCCGTTGGTCTCTACGTCACTTACGAGGTGGCGCACCAGGCCGGGCTGAACCCCTACATCGCCCTCCCGGTCGCGATCCTCGGGCTCTTCGTGCTCGGCGTCCTGATCCAGCTCCTGCTCCTCAACCGCACGATGGGCGGCACGCTCGAGCGCCAGCTGCTGATCACCCTCGGCCTGTCGCTGCTGATCAGCAATGTCCTCCTGCTGGTCTTCGGCGGCGACCCGCTGTCGGCGAACCTGAAGAGCGACCCCGGCGTGCACGTGTTCGGCGCCGTCGCCAACCTGTCCCGGGTCATCGCCCTCGGCGGCGCCCTGGTCCTGGCCGTGCTGGTCTTCGTGCTGCTCGAGCGCACCTCGTTCGGCCGGGCGATCCGCGCTGTCGCCGCCAGCCGGCAGGGGGCGGGACTGGTCGGCATCGACGTGCGGCTCGTCTACGCGGTCACCTTCGGCCTGGGCACCGCCTGTGCCGGAGCGGCCGGCATGCTCATCGCGCCGTTCACCACGATCACCCCGACCGCCGGCGACCAGTTCAACATCCTCGCCTTCGTCGTCGTCGTGATGGGCGGGCTGGGCAACGTGATGGGCGCCGTCATCAGCGGTGTGATCGTCGGCCTCGTCGAGCAGCTGGGCGGTGTCGCGATCGCCGGTCAGAGCCCCCTGCTGGGCGTGTTCATCCTGTTCCTGCTCATCCTGCTGATCCGTCCGCAGGGCATCTTCGGAGCCGCGTCATCATGACCATCACCACCGAGACGCGACCGGGATCAGCGGCGGTCCAGAATCGCCGCCAGTCGATCCAGCGGTCCGTGATCATCCTGGTCGTCATCACCGTCCTGGCCGCCTTCGCTCCTGCACTCCTGCCCGAGTCGAGCCAGACCATCGCGGTCCGGGTGCTGATCTTCGCGATCATGGCGATCGGCTGGAACCTGATGAGCGGCTACGGTGGCATGTTCAGCTTCGGGCACGCGGCGTTCTTCGGCATCGGCGCGTACACCGACGTCTACCTCCTGGTGCACTTCGGCTGGTCGCCGTGGATCGCGCTGTTCGTCGGAGCGATGCTGGCGGCACTCGTGGCCATCTGCATCGGCTACCTCGCCTTCCGCTACAAGCTGCGCAGTGCCTACTTCGCGCTCGCCACGTTCGCCTTCGCCGAGATGCTGCGGTTGCTCGCGACCAACACCAGCTGGGTCAACGGCACCACCGGGTTCCACGTCCCGCTGCTGCCCGACAACTCGTGGTCGATGCTGCAGTTCGCCGCCAACGCGCCGCAGTACTACTACATCGGCCTCGCGCTGGTCGTGATCTGCCTGCTGATCACGATGTTCTACCTTCGGTCGCGCACCGGCATCCACACGGTCGCCGTGCGCGACAACGAGGACGCGGCCGACGCGCTGGGCGTCAACGTCATGCGGGTCAAGCTGACCACGATGGCGCTCTCCGCGGCGATCACGTCCGTCGCCGGCATGTTCTACGCGCAGTACTTCATGTTCGTCGATCCCGACATCGCGTTCGGCCAGGCCCAGTCGGTCCAGGCCATCGCCCCGGCGGTCATCGGCGGCGTCGCCACCCTGTGGGGCCCGCTCGTCGGCGCACTGATCCTCGGCCCGCTCTCGGACCTGACGGCCGGCTGGCTGCGCAACCCGCCCACTTTCCTGGAATTCCTCTCAGGCCGGGGCGGGCTGGACGTGGTGCTCTACTCGATCCTGCTGATCGTGATCGCCCTCGTCCTGCCCAAAGGCATCGTCGGATCGATCCGCGATTGGTGGAAGCGTCGATGAGCACCGCTCTCGAAGTACGCGACGTGAGCAAGTCCTTCCGTGGCGTCCATGCACTCAGTGAGGTCGAGATCGACGTCGCCGAAGGTTCGATCGTCGGCATCATCGGGCCGAACGGTGCGGGCAAGACGACGTTCTTCAACGTCATCGCCGGCGCACTGCGGCCGGACACCGGCCATGTGAAGCTCTTCGGCAAGGACGTGAGCGGGATGTCGCCGCACCGGATCTCGCGGCTCGGCATGGCGCGAACGTTCCAGCTGATGCGTCCGTTCGGCTCCATGACGGTCCGGGAGAACGTCGTCGCGGCAGCACTGTCGCGGGGCGGCAATCACCGCAGCGCCCATCACCACGCGCACGAGGTCATCGAAGCGACCGGCATGGCGGCCTGGGCGGACGTGGTGTCCGACTCCCTGCACACAGCTGCGCTGAAGCGGCTCGAGCTGGCCCGGGTGCTCGCCACCCGTCCGCGGCTGCTGCTGCTCGACGAGGTCCTGGCCGGCCTCGTGCCCGCCGAACGGGCGCCCGTCGTCGAACTGCTCGCCCGCCTGCGTGAGTCGGAGGGCCTGACGCTCGTGTTCGTCGAACACATCATGCAGGCCGTCATGCAGCTCTCCGACTCCGTCGTCGTCTTCGACCGCGGACGGGTGATCGCCTCGGGCGAGCCCGCGGAAGTGGTCGCGGACCCGACGGTCGTGGAGGCCTACCTCGGACAGGAGCTGCCCGGTGCTTGAGCTCGACAACATCGCCGCCGGCTACGGCAAGCTGCAGATCCTCCACGACATGAGCCTGCGGGTCAGGCCGGGGGAACTGGTCTCCGTCGTCGGCGCCAACGGTGCCGGCAAGACCACCACGCTCCGCGTGATCAGCGGACTGATCAGTGCGCTCTCCGGTGCGGTCACCTACGAAGGCGAGTCGCTGACCGGGCTGCGGCCGCACCAGATCGTGCGGCGCGGGATCGTGCAGGTGTCCGAGGATCGCGACCTCTTCGGCCCCATGAGCGTCGAGGAGAACCTCGTCCTGGGCGCGTGGACGCGCCGCGGCGTGCGGATGGCGCAGGAGCTGGAGCGGGTCTTCGAGCTGTTCCCGATCCTGGCCGAGCGCCGCAAGCAGGCGGCCCAGAGCATGAGCGGCGGCCAGCAGCAGATGCTCGCCATCGGCCGGGCCCTCATGGCGAAGCCGCGGCTGCTGATGCTCGACGAACCGTCGACCGGCCTCTCGCCGAAGCTGACCTGGGACGTGCTGAAGGCCGTCGCGGCCATCCGCGACACGGGTGTCTCGGTTCTCCTGATCGAGCAGAACGCCGCTCAGGCGCTCTCGATCTCCGACCGGGCCTACGTGCTCGAGAGCGGCACCATCGCGCTCGAAGGCCCGGGCAAGGAGCTGGCCGGCGACGAGCGGGTCAAGAAGGCCTACCTCGGCCTGTGAACGAAACGACGGAGAAGGTGGGGAAGACGGTTACCGTTGATCCCGGTACGGATCGAGCGAACGAAGTCGGGCTCGACCCGGATCAGCAGGCGGCGCTCGAGGCCCTCGACCGGCTCGCCGGCTGGGCCGGCGCGCTGAGGTGGGACGCCGTGCCCGAGAACGTGCGAGAGCGGCTGCGTCTGGTCCTGCTCGACACCTTCGGAGTCACGTTCCTGGGTGCTCGGCTTCCCGAGCGCGCCGCACTCGTGGACGCCTGGGCGCCCTCACCCGGACCGGTACCGGTCTTCGGGACCGGGGTCGAGACCACGGTCGAGGCCGCGGCCTGGCTCAACGCCACGGCGCTGGTGAGCCTGGAGATGGACGAGGGCAACAAGTTCGCGGCCGGCCACCCCGCCGCGCACGGCTTCCCGGCGGTCCTGGCACTCGCCTGCGCGCTCGACACGGACGGTCCGGCCACCGCGACGGCCCTGCTCGTCGCCTACGAGGTCGCCGCGCGGTACGGCCGCGCCAGCCGCGGCGCGCCGGGTCTGCACCCGCACGGCAACTGGGGCGTCACCGGCGCAGCCGCGGGCTGCGCCAAGCTGCTCGGTCTCGACACCGCGGGGATCGCCGCCGCCGTCGACACCGCGAGTGGCATGCCGATCGCCGGGCCCTTCTCCGCGGCACTCGACGGCAACGTGGTGCGCAACGAGTGGATGGGCGCCAGCAACGTGGCCGGGCTCGCCGCCGCGCGGTTGGCCAAGGCCGGGCTCGCGCACGCCACCGGCATCGCCGCCCACAGCCTGGGCGGGTTGCTCGGCACGTTCGACCCGGTCGCCCTGGTCGAGCAGCTCGGCCTGCGCTGGGACATCGGGCTCGGCTACTTCAAACGGCACGCCTCGTGCGCCTTCACCCACCCCAGCGCGGATGCCACCCTCGTGTTGCGAGAACAACTGCACCGGGACGGGCTCGCCGACCGCGACATCACCCGGGTGCGGGTCACGACGTACTCGATGGCGGCGGCGCTCGGCCGCACCCGATGGAGCAACCGGCTGGCCGCCATGTTCTCGATTCCCTACGTGGTGACGACCGCCCTGCTCGATGGCCGCGTCGCTCCCGACGGCTTCGACCGCTCGCGGGAGGACCGGTTCGCCGCACTGGCCGAGCGGGTCGAGGTCGTCTCGGGCACCGAGTTCGACGCCCGCCTGCCCGACGCCCGCGGCGCGGCCGTCGAGCTGACGCTGACCGACGGCCGGGTCCTGCGGCACGAGGTCGCCAACCCGGTCGGCGACGCCGCCCACGAGCCCTTCGACCACGAGCGGACTCTCATGCTGCTGCGTGACCTGCTGGGCGATGAGGCGGCGCTCCAGCGGGCGGTCGACTGCGCCGCCGCACTGCCCGAGGCGAGGGGCGTGCGAGACGTCCTGCGTGTGCTCGCCACTCCGTGATCCTCACCTGCCGCACCCTGCCCGTCCTCGAGGAGGAGCCACCACCCATGCGGATCTTCGCGACCACACCCCTGCACGTCGGCGTCGAGGAACTGGCGCGGCGACAACAACGTTACGACGCCATCAGTCCGGCCGGGGTGACCGTCGAACTGCACGATCTGGCGCAGGGTGCGCCCGAGCAGCTCGACAACGCCGAGGACATCGCACGTTCGGACGACTACGTCCACCGGGCCCTCGCCGCCGCCCCCGCGGGGTACGACGTCCTGATGGCCGACTGCGTGCTCGACCCCGCGGTCGCCCGGCTGCAAGAGGAGACCGACCGTCCGGTGGTCGGCATCCTCAAGCTCAACCTCGCCCTCGCGGCCGCGCTCGCGGCGCCGATGGGCGCGGTGGTCCGCAACGAGGCCATCGCCGCCGAGATGCGCCGGGTCGCGGCCGCGTACGGCTGGGAGCGGTGGCTCGGGCAGATCGAGATCCTCGACCTGCCCTTCGACTCGATCAGTGACGGGCCGGGGTGGCAGCAGCGCCTCGACGAGGCGGCCGAGGTGCTGGCCGCGAAGGGGGCCCGCACGCTGCTCAACGGCTGCTCCGCCGTCGACGTCGATCCAGAGCACCCCTCGGCGGTGCCGGTGTTCGACCCCGTGCTGCGCGCCCTCGAACTGGTCGCGGCGGGAGCGGGCCGATGAGCGCACAGGGACCCGACCTCGTCGTCGCGGGCGCCGGCGGTGGGCTCATCGCTGCCCTTCGCGCCGCCCAGCTCGGCCTCGACGTCCTCGTGGTCGAGGCGAGCGAGCACTTCCTTCGCGGCAACAACACGTCGATGTGCACGGCGATGGTGCCGGGCGTGAACAGCCGCTGGCAGCGGGAGCAGGGGATCGAGGACTCGGTCGAGGTGTTCGCCGGCGACGTCGACCGCAAGACCAAGGGCAGCGGCGACCAGCGGCTCGCCCGGGCGCTGGCCGCCGTCAGCGGCGAGCTGGTCGAGTGGCTGGCCGACGAGGCCGGCCTGGAGATCTCGCTGATGACCGACATGCACTACCCGGGGCATTCCGTGGACCGCTGCCACACCATCCCCGAGCGGCACGGCGCCGTGCTCATCGACCACCTGGCCCGGCAGGCGCGGGCCCACCCGCGGATCGATTTCCTGGTGCCGGCCCGGCTCACCGAGGTCGAGCTGGACGCCGAGGGCCGGGTCGCCGCGGTCGTGGTCACCGACCCGAACGCCGACGAGGAGCGCATCGAGACCCCGGCCGTCCTGCTCGCCACCAACGGTTACGGTGCCGATCACGAGCTGGTCGCCGAGCACATGCCGGAGATCGCCACGGCCACCTACCACGGCAGCGAAACGTCGCGCGGCGATGCGCTCCGGATCGGCTCCCGGCTGGGCGCCGCGACCGACTTCCTGGACGCCTATCAGGGCCACGGAGCGCTGGCGGCGAAGTCCTCGACGCTGCTGGGCTGGGCCACGATCATGCACGGCGCCGTCATGCTGGACACCACGGGCCGCCGCTTCGCCAAGGAGACCACCGGCTACTCCGAATTCGGCCCCTCCCTGGCGGCCCGGCCGGAGGCGACCGGCTGGGTCGTGTTCGACCGCCGGGTGCACGAACTGTGCATGCCGTTCACGGACTTCCGGCAGACCGTCGAGTCCGGCGCCGAAGTGTGGGCCGACGACGCGCGGGCGCTCGCCGTCGCGACGGGCCTGCCCGAAGATGCCCTCACCGCCGAGCTCGACGAGTCCGCGCGGGCGGCGCGAGGCGAGATCCCCGACCGGTTCGACCGCGACTACGAGGCACCGCTCGAGCCGCCGTACGCCGCGGTGAAGGTGGTGCCGGCTCTCTTCCACACCCAGGGCGGCCTGGTCGTGGACGGGTCGGCGCGTGTCGTCGACGGCGACGACCGGCCCATTCCCGGCCTCTACGCCTCAGGTGGGGCGGCCGCCGGGATTTCGGGGCACGGCGCCTCGGGCTACCTGGCAGGCAACGGCCTCCTGCCCGCCTTCGGACTGGCCTACCTCGCCGCCACGGCCGTGGCGGCGGAACACCGCGCCGCGGGCTCGGACACCACGGCATGACCGACGAGGCGGCCGCCCGGTCCCGGGCGCTGGACTTCGTCCGGCACGAGGCCGGATTCGCCCAGCTGGTCACCCTCGGCGCGGGCGGCGCCCTGGTCGGACGGACCACCAGCGCGTTCCTGACCGACGACTGGGCCGTCGAACTGGTGCAGCGCCGGACCCACCGCAGAGTCGAGCAGCTCCGCCACGACGACCGGGTGCTGGCGGTCTGGGGTGGCACGCCGGCCGACGACTCGGTCAACGACTCGCCGTGGACCTTCGACCTCGGCCTGACGATCCCGCGGGTGGTCTTCGTCCGCGGCGTCGCGCGGCCGCTGGACGCGAAGGCCACCTGGGAGGTCTACGACCGGCACACGACGCGGCTGCGGGCCGCGGGCCACACGAAGGCGCCGTTGCGGGACCGGGCCGACCTCGACGCCAACTTCGCCGGAGTGCGGATCGAACCACGCCGGGTCCGGCTCGAGGGCTTCGGGACGGGCGCGCAGGCGTTCAGCTGGAGCAACACACCACGGAGGACAGACACGTGATCAAGGCGATCCTGGGGTACGACATCGTCGAGGGCGTGAGCGAGCAGGAGTACGAGCGCTGGCTTTTCGACGTGCACGCACCCGACCTGCTCGCCAACCCGAACCTCGACCGGATCGTGTTCAACAAGGTGCTTCGTCCGGTGACGACGGCGTCGGGAGGGACAGCCGCGGTTCCGCCGAGCATGATGTTCTACCGGATCGCGGAGATGCACTTCGCGGACGAGGCGGCGTATCAGGCCTACCGCGACTGGTTCGCGGACAACCCGCTGCCCGCCGAGCGGGGACCGGGCGGTCGGACGGACTTCCGGTTCTACCTCATCACCGACAGCGTCACCGTGGACAGGAACCGGTCGTGACCCACGCGGGCATCCTCACCCCACCGGCGCCAGGGCTCACCGGTGAGCTCGCGCGGGCCGCGCACGCGGTCTACGCGCTGGAGGCCGCGGCGCCGATCACGGTCGGCGAGCTGCGCACGCTCTCCGCCGGAGCACCCGAGGGTGTGCTGGCGTCCTGGGCCGAGGAGATCGCGACGGCCGGCGGCTTCCCTCTGCTCGGCACCGGCCTCGTCGCGCCCACCTATCCGGCGTTGCTGTGGAACGGAGCCCGGCTCGACAGTGCGCGCCCCGACCTCGACTGGGCTCCGCTGCTGGCCGCCCTGGCGGCCGCGGACGCGGCCTCGGCCGGCCTCGACCGCGTCGCGCGCGCGGTCGCCGCCGGCAGCTGCGTGCGCAGCCTCGCCGCGGGTCTCCTGACCGACGACTCTCCGGCGGCCGCCTTGCCGACCCTCGCGACGCTCTGCGCCGCGACGGCCGCGGCGTTCGCCGGACCTGCGGAGGGCGAGGGGCTGGAACGGGTTCTGGACCTGGCGGCCAGTCTCACCGTGCTCACTCCCGGCCCGGAGCGGCGTGCTTCCTCGCCCCTGTGGGCAGGGCACGGTGCGGCTTCGGGCTGGCTCGCCGCCACCCTCCCCGCCGAGGTGGCCACGCCGATGTCGGGCAGCGTCGCGCATACGTTGTCGGTGGCGGCCGGTCACGCGGTACCGGCAGCCGGTGCCACCGGCACGGTCGCGGACCTGCTGGAGTCGATCCGGTGAGCGGCGCAGAGCCGAGGCTCCTGCTGAACCTCGCCCGGCCGCGCGGCGTGCTCGACCACCTCGCCGCGGCGAGAACCGCGCTGGGCGACGGCGTCGACGGTGTCGGGTTCGCGGACAGCCCACGGCTGTTCCCGGACCCGTTCCTGGCGGCCGGCCAGGTGCTGACCCGCACCACGGCCGCCTTGTCCGGGCCGTGCGTGATGGGGCTCGGGCTGCACCATCCAAGCGTCGTCGCCCAAGCCCTCGCGACGCTTGCGGGCCAGCACCCCGGCCGGACGTTGCTGGCGGTCGCACGGGGCGAGAGCTCGCTGCGCAACGAGGGGCTCCCGATCCCGTCGCTCTCTTCCTATCGCGTCCTGCTGGAGCAGCTTCGCGCTCGACTCGACGAGCTGTCGGCCCAGCTGCCCGGCGGGTTCGGGCCGGTGCTCGGCGCCGCGTCCGGCCCACGGACCATCGAGCAGACCAGCGCGACCCTCGGTGGGGTGCTGCTCGACGTGGGCGTCGAGCCTGCCGTGATCGAACGCGCCGTCGGTATCGCGCGGGCCCGGCGCCCCGACGTCCGCTGCTGGCTGTTCCTGCGCGCGGTGGTGACCGACACCGACGACGAAGCGGCAGCAGCCGCGGCCCCGATCTTGGGCTCCTGCGCCGCACGGATCACCAAGTCGCCCGACTGGTACGGCATCGCGCCGGAGCTCGTCGCCCGGGTCGCCGCGGTGGCCTCGGCCCACGACTACCGCCGCCACGGCACCTCGGAGTCCGCGGGCGCCCGCGACGCCGACCCGGAGATCGACTCGCTGATCCGTGACCGATTCGTGCTGACCGGCGACCCCGCGGCCCTCGCCGCCCGGCTGCGGCCCCTTGCCACTCTGGGCATCGAGGGGGTCGTCATCGCCGGTGCCACTGCGGGCGTCGAGCGCCGGCTGGCGCAGACGGCCGGCGCGCTGCGGGCAGGGCTGGCGACGGCCCAGCCGGCGAGCTGACGTGCGCCGGTGGGTCTCGTACCGGCACTGCGGACCGACCGCGAGCAACCCGAGCAAGAAGGAGCGATGATGGAGACCTTGGACCTGGATGTCGATGCGCTCGGCGAGTTCGCCTCGACGCCCGCGGCAGCGATTCCCGCGCAGATCTGGGATTTCGGCCGGCTGTTGCTGCTGGACTCGCTGGGCGCCCTGCTCGGCGGACTGCGTTACCCGGCCGTGCACGGCCTCGGTGCCCTGCTCGGCGCCGAAGCCGCCGACGAGTCCGCCCCGTTCGGGCGGCTGACGACGCTCGGCGCGGCGGCCACCTGGCTCGACGCCGACTCGGGCGGGTCGTTCCACCCGGCCGGCGGCCGCATCCCGCCGGTACCGACCGCACACCCGGCGCCCCACGTGCTGCCGGCGCTGCTGCACGCACTGAGCCGCCAGGGTGTGGACGACGTGGTCGCCGTCCGCGCGTTCGTGCTGGGCTGCGAGGTGGGGCTGCGCTTCGGGGCCGGCACTTCACTGCGCCCCGGTCTGCACCCGCACGGTATCCACGGCCCCATCGGGGCCGCGGTCGCGGCGTCGGCCCTGACCGGCGCCGACGCGCCCACCACCGCCCGGGCCATCGAGCTGGCCGGCTCACTGCCACTGGCCGCCACGCTGGCCGTGCCGATGCAGGGCGGCACGGTGCGCAACGTCTGGACCGGGCTCGGCTCCTACTACGGCGCGCTCGCCGCCCGGCTGGCCGCCGCCGGCCACGAGGCCGACCCGGGGCTGCTCGCCACGCTCTACGGGGGCGTGGTCACCACCGAGGCGGATGTCGAGGAGATCGGCGGCGGGCTCGGCCACCGCTGGCGGGTCGCGGACAGCTATCTCAAGCCCTACGCCTGCGCCCGCTGGGTCCACCCGGCACTGGACGCGCTGCGGGAGGCACTCGTGCGCGCCGGCTCGCCGAAGCCGGCCTCCATCACCGAAATCGTGATCGAGACGTTCGCCTTCGCCGCCTCACTCGACAGCCTCGGCAGCGAGTCCGACCTGCACGCACGGTTTTCGGTGCCGCGCTGCGCGGCGTCCGTCGTCGTCGACGGGCACCTGGACGCCGGCGGCTTCCTGCCCGGGCAGTTCGAGCGGCTCGACGTCGTGGACCTGGCCGCCAAGGTCCGGTTGGTCGAGGTGGCGGAGTACACCGGCGCGCTCCCGGCCGAGCGGCCGGCGCGGGTCACCGTCGTCTCCGCGGACTCTTCGGGGACCGCGGAGGTGCGCAACGCGCGGGGCAACCCGAGCGATCCGCTCTCCGTCGACGAGATCGTGGCGAAGTTCCGTGGCAACGTCGGGCCGTTTCTTCCCGGCGACGTGCTCGACCCGGTGGTACAGGCCCTGACGACCGCGGACCTGCTCCCGGACGGCAGGAGCCTGCAGGCCCTCGCCGACGCGATCGCCCACCGGCTCTGATCCGTCCCGGCCGTTTCCGATCGACCGAAGGAGATGTTGCGATGACACTGGAGAGAGCGGCCGAGTGGGTCGGCGGGCTCGGCTACGAGGACCTTCCGGAGGAAGTCGTCGAGCAGGCCGTCCGCATCGTCTCGGACACCGTCGCAGCAGGCCTCGGCGCCGGCGCCGAGAAAGAGGTGGCCGGTGCGGCGCGGGCAGCACTGGCCATCGGAGGCCCTGGCGCCGCAACGGTGCTGGCGACCGGGGAGGGCACGACGTCCTATGCGGCCGCGCTGCTCAACGGCCAGGCGTTCGTCACCTACGAGCTCGACGAAGGCAACCAGTGGGCGACGAACCACCCCTCGGCGCATGTGCTGCCCGCCGTCCTCGCCACCGCCGAGGAGCTGGGCAGCAGCGGCCGGGAGTTCCTGGTGGCCTTCGTCGCTGCCTACGAGACGGCTGCGCGGGCCGGGCTTGCGCTGACGCTCCGAGCCCCGGTCCACCCCTTCGGCACCGCCATGGTCGTCGGAGCCGCCGCCGGCGTCGCCCGGCTGCGGGGGTTCTCAGTCGCCGAGATCATCGAAGCCGTTCGCGTGGCGGCGGCGATGACCCCCGCTTCGACGCAGCGGGCGGCCAACATGGGGGCCACCGTGCGCAATCTGCTGACCGGCGTGTCGTCGGCCGCGGGTGTGCTGGGCGCGCACGCCGCCCGCGGCGGCGTCACCGGTGAGACGCAGGCCTTGGAAACCGTCTACGGCCAGGTGCTCGGCGAGCACTTCGAGCCCTCCGTGCTCGGCGATGGTCTCGGACAGCGGTGGCTGATCCTGGAGAACTACTTCAAGCTGCACGCCTGCAGCCGCTGGAACCACGCTCCCATCGAGGCCATGGGCAAGCTCGTGGCCCGCACCGGCGTGACGAGCGCCGACATCGAGCAGGTCACCGTCTTCACTTACGCCCCCGCGACGCGCCTCGACGAGACGGCCCCGGCGAACGGGTTCGCCGGCAAGCACTCCATTCCCTACAACGTGGCGGTACAGGCTGTGCTCGGCCACAACGGGATGGAGGCCTACCGGGGAGACGTCGTGGCGGATGACGAGGTTCGCGCCCTGGCCTCGCGGATACGGGTCGTCGAGGACCCGGACTACACCCGGGTGCAGCCGGCCGTCCGCACCGCACGCGTGGAAGTGCTCACCACCGACGGGCGACGTCTGTCCGAAGTGGAGGATCGTGCCCCCGGCGGCTTCGACAACCCCTATCCGGCGGCGGTCCTCGACGCGAAGTTCGACCAGCTGGTGAACCACGGCAGGTCGGCCGAACTCGTGCACCCGCTGCGAGAGTGGCTGGGTGCGCTCCCGGCCCACCCCAACCTCGGCGGCCTCGCCCGCCTGCTCCGGCCGGCAGGAGGGACGGACTCCGATGGTGAGTGACGGTTCGACGAACGGCGGGCCGACCGAGGCGTCTGCGGACGTCGTCGGACAGCTGGCTCGGGCGGTGGCCACCACGACCTGGGACACCGTTCCGGCGGCCGCGCAGGTCAGTGCGCTCGACCTCCTGCTCGACTCGGTCGCCGTCATGGCCGCCGGCTCCGCCCATCCGGACATGCGGGCGCTGCGCGGCTCCGTCGCGCCGGTCGCGGGACCGAGCACCGTGTTCGGGGAGAGCCGTGGCGCAGGCGTCCAGGACGCCGTGCTGCTGAACGGTGCCACGATCTCGGTGCTCCAGCGGCAGGACGGCTACTCGAGGATGAAGGGGCACCCCGCCATCCAGGTCGCCGCCGTCCTGCTGGGCCTCGGCGAGGAACGACAGGTGGGAGCTCTTGAGTTCCTCAACGCGTTCGTCGGTGGTTACGAGCTGGCGGCTCGCATCGGGCTCGGCATCGGGGGCGTGCCCGGCCACCTCCACGACATCGGCAACTGGGTGACCGTCGGCGCCGCCGGAGCGGCGACCTCGCTGGTGAGCGGGGCCGATGACCGAGCGGTCGCGGCCGGCATCGACGGCGCCGCCTCGCTCGGTCTCCACTTCGACCGCTGGACCACCACGTCCGGCGCCACGCTCCACCATCTCTACCCCGCGACGGCCTGCACGACAGCGCTCAACGTGGCCCGCGGAGCCGCGGCCGGTCTCACAGCGCGGCCCGGGGCCTTGAGCTCGTTCTACGGGCCGTTCCTGGCCGAGGACTTCCACGCCGAGGCGATGCTCGACGGTGTCGCGGACGGGACCTGGGCGAGCTATGAGATCGTGAACGGCTACTTCAAGCTCCACCCCTCGTGTGCGCACTTGCACGGCGTGAACGACGCGGTGTCCGCCCTGCTGGCGGAGGAGCGCTTCGGCGAGGACGACGTACGCCGGGTCGACGTGCGGATCTTCGACGAGGGCATGGCGATCGACTGCGCCGAGCCGAAGAACGACCTGGATGCCCGGTTCAGCGCTCGGGCCACGGTGGCCGCGGCCATCCGGTTCGGCGCGCTCGACGACGAAGGTTTGCTGGACCTCGGCACCCTCCGGCCACTGATGGACCGGATCAGCGTCTCGCACGACCCCGAACTCGACGCGCACAAGCCCACCGGTCGGGCCGGCACAGTGCGCGTCGAGCTCGGCAACGGCCGTGTCGTCTCCCGCACGGTCATCCACCCGCGTGGTACGCCCGAAGTCCCTGTGACCGATGAGGAGCGGCTGGCCAAGGCAACGAGCCTTCTGAGCCGCGTCTACGGTGCCGCCGGCGCCGAGCGGGTCAGGGAAGAGATCTACGCACTGCCCCGCGCCAAGTCCCTGCACACGCTGACCGAGAGCCTGCGTACGACACAGACGCCGTAAGGCGTCATAGGTGCTGAGCGCGGCTCACGCGGGTGCTTCGCTGTGCTGGGTCCGGGGTTTCCGTTGCACAGCCTTGGCGACCGGCTCCACGATCCGGGCCGCCGTGGGGCCGAGGATCGCCATGAGCAGGACGTATGCGGTGGCCAGGGCGGCGAGCTCGCCGTCGACCGCGCCGGCGGTGACGGCGAGCCCGGCGATCACGATGGAGAATTCGCCGCGTGCCACCAGGGCCGCGCCGGCGCGGGCGCGGCCCAGTTTGCCGATGCCCTGTCTTCGCGCGGCCCACCAGCCCGTGCCGACCTTGGTCAGCGTGGTCACCGCGGCCAGCACCACGGCCCAGCCGAGCACCGGCGGGATCGACGCAGGGTCGGTGTTCAGGCCGAACACCACGAAGAACACCGCCGCGAACAGGTCGCGCAGGGGTTCGAGCAGGCGCGTGGCGTTGTGGGCCGTCGAGCCGGAGACGGCGATGCCGAGCAGGAACGCGCCGACGGCGGCCGAGACCTGCATCGCCGAGGCGAGGCCCGCCACGAGCAGCGCGGCGCCGAGGATCTTGAGCAGGAACACCTCGCGGTCGTCGCTGTCCACGATGGCGGAGACGTAGCGGCCGAACTTCAGCGCGATCACCAGCACCACGGTGATCACCATGAGTGAGATGCCGACCGCTTCGAGGCCGCCGAGGAAGCTGACGCCGCCGAGGATCGCCGTGAGGATCGGCAGGTACAGGGCCATCACGAGGTCCTCGAACACCAGGATCGACAGCACCACCGGCGTTTCGCGGTTACCGAGGCGGCCGAGGTCGCCGAGCACCTTCGCGACGATGCCGGACGACGAGATGTACGTGACACCCGCCATCACGATCGCGCCGATCGGGCCCCAGCCCAGCAGCAGCGCCACGGCCGCGCCGGGCAGCCCGTTGAGCACGATGTCGAGCACGCCCGCCGTCCACGAGCGGCGCAGGCCCGTGAACAGCTCCGCCGCCGAGTACTCCAGCCCCAGCAGCAGGAGCAGCAGCACCACACCGATCTCGCTGGCCAGGTGCGTGAAGTCGCCGATGTCGGCGAGCGGGATCAGGCCGCCGGAGCCGAAGCACAGGCCGCCGAGCAGGTACAGCGGGATGGGGGAGAGCCCGATCCGGCCGGCGACCCTGCCCAGCACGCCGAGCACGAAGAAGACCCCGCCGAGTTCGATCAGGGACAGCGCGGTGTGGTCCATCAGCCTTGCTTGAGGATCTTGGCGGCAGCGTCCAGACCTTCGGACGTCCCGACCGCGACGAGCAGGTCGCCCGCGGTGAAGGTGAAGTCGGGCGTCGGTGACGGGTGCACCTGGCCCGCGCGCGCCACCGCGACCACCGACACGCTGGTGCGGGTGCGCATCGCCGTGTCGCCGAGCGTGCGGCCGTCGAACGGCCCGTCCTCGGTGATCGGCAGCTGGCGCGTGTGGATGCCGGGTAGCTCGCGGTGCTCTTCGGTCAGCTGCGCGACGAGCTGCGGCGCGCCGAGCAGGTTGGCCAGCGCGCCGGCCTCGTCCGCGGTGAGCGGCAGCGAGGCGAGGCAGGCGTCGAGGTCGTCGGCTTTGGACACGATCAGCTCGATCTTGCCGTCCCGCTGGGTCACGACACCGATGCGCCGTCCCGCACGCGTGGCGAAGTCCTTCCGGACACCGATTCCGGGCAGGGGGGTCACTTCCACGTTCACACCGGCCACGGTAACCCATTGTCCGATTCGCGAGGCTCAGGCGAGCTTCGGCAGCCGAGTGGTCACGACCACCGCGCGCGTCGCCGACCGTGGCGGCCCGGTGAAATTCCCGGCTCGCAGGAGGTCTGGAGCACCACGGTCGTGCTCGCCTAGGGTTCCCCGTGGTGGGAGGAGGCCACGATGGCCGAGTTCGCGCGGGACCGCGTCACCGCCAACGGGATCACGTTCGAGTACCTCGAGGCCGGCGAGGGCCCGCTCGCGTTGTGCATGCACGGGTTCCCGGACACGCCGTTCACCTACCGGCACCTGCTGCCCGCGCTCGCCGCGGCCGGGTTCCACGCGGTCGCGCCGTTCGTGCGCGGGTTCGCGCCGACGGAACTGCCGCCGCTGCGCCACTTCGTGCACTCCAGCGTGATGGTCGCCGACCAGATCGCGCTCACGCGCGCGCTCGGCGGCGGTCCGGACGCGCTGCTGGTGGCGCACGACTGGGGCGCGGTCGGGGCGTGGGGCGCGCTCGGGCGCGCTCCCGAGCTGTGGGGGCGCGCGGTGATCCTCAACATCCCGCCCTTCGAGATCTTCGGCGAGAACCTGGGCACCTACGCGCAGATCAAGCGCAGCTTCTACTTCTGGTACTTCCAGATGCAGCGGGTGATCGAGGACCGGATCCGCCAGGACGACTTCGCCTTCATCCGCGACATCTGGGGCGACTGGTCGCCCGGCTACTCGGCCGACGAGGACCTGGGCTACCTGCGTGCCGCGCTCGCCGATCCCGACCACCTTCACGCCGCGCTGGGTTACTACTGGGGCCAGTTCGACCCGACGCGCTTCGGCACGCCCGAGTGGGTGGCCGAGCAGGCCGCCGCGTGGGGTGGCAGCGCGCCCCAGCCGCTGCTCTACCTGCACGGCACCACCGACGGCTGCCACGGGATGACCGCGGCCCAGGTCGAGCGGGTGAAGGAGTTCGGCGGGCCCGGCTCCGAGTCGGAGCTGATCGAGGGGGTCGGCCACTTCATGCTCGTCGAGCGGTCGAAGGAGCTCAACGACCGCATCAGCGGCTGGCTGAACCGCACCGGCTGACCGGCCTCGCCACGTGCGGTGGCGCAGCCCCGCGGTGCTGCGGGTCAGGAGAGCTCGAGCAGGAGCGTAGCCACGACCATCACGGCCGCCGTCGCGCCGTGGACGGAGAACGCGATCGCCCGGCTTCCCTTGTGGCGCAGGATGATCAGCATGTCGCCCACGGGGATGAACGCCTCGGCGAGCAGGATCCAGCCGAGGACGTGCGGGCCGCCCGCGAGCATCGCCGCGCCCACCACCAGCCCGGACGCGATGTCGCGCACGCCCTTGATGTGGAAGAACGCCGTCGTGCCGGTCGGGATCGTGGCGAGGCCGAAGCCGGCGGCGGTCTTCTCCGGAGCCAGCAGGTAGCTCAGTCCCACGTAGATGATGCCGATCGCGACGATTCCGGCGATGACGTAGGCGGTGACGATCACAGGGCCCTCCAGTGAATCTAGCGGTGCTAGGAACACTGACAACGCTAACTTGTGGACGCTAGTTTGTCTAGCAGTGCTAGAGTCGCTGCTCGCGAACCAGCGACTGCGCAAGGAGCGCGATCGAGCGGACCGGGAACAGACGCCTTCGCGAAGCTGCTCGCGGTGATCGAACCGGTGGTGGGGGACCAGCATCGGGGAACGCTGGCCGAGGTGTTCTGGGGTGCTTTGCACGGCCTGGTCACCCTCGATCGCGGGCACCGGCTGAGCCCGGGTCACCGGGAAGAGCGGCTGGCCGTGCTGATGTCGCGCTTCGGCGGCTGAGCGGCCCGCCGGACCCGTTGCCGGACCCCAGCGAACAGCCCGGCAGAGCCGCCTCACCGGCCGTGCCGGGCGGCGGGCAGAATGAACGCCGATCACGCAGAGCAGGACGAACGCGAGGAGAGTTTCGGTGACGGGAGCCCTACGTGGTGTGGTCGCGCTGGACGGCCCGTCGGGAACCGGCAAGACCACGGTCGCGCGCAAGCTCGCCGACCGGCTCGGTGCGGGCTACCTCGACACGGGCGCGATGTACCGGCTCGTGACCCTCGCTGTGCTGCGCGCGGGCACCGACCCGGCCGACACCGACGCCGTCGGCCACCTCGCCCACGACGTGCACTTCAGCATCGGCACCAGTCCCGAGCGCCCCGAGGTCCGCCTCGGCGACGAGGACGTGGCCGCCGACATCCGCGGGCCCGAGGTCACGCAGGCCGTGTCGGCCGTCTCCGCGGTGCCGCAGGTGCGCGAGCTGCTCGTGTCGCGGCAGCGCCGGATCATCGCCGACGTGCTCGCCGACACCGGCGGCATCGTCGTGGAAGGCCGCGACATCGGCACGGTCGTGGCGCCCGAGTCGCCGCTCAAGGTCTACCTCACCGCGTCGGCCGACGTCCGCGCCGCGCGCCGCAGCGGGCAGGACAGCGCCGCCGGGCGCGACACGAGCGTCGAGGCGGCGCGCGAGTCCGTCGAACGCCGGGACCGCCTCGACTCCACGCGGGCGACGTCGCCGCTGCGCGCGGCCGAGGACGCCGTGCCGGTCGACACCTCGGAGCTGTCCATCGACCAGGTGATCGTGGCGCTCGCCGAGCTGGCTTGCCGCCGCGGCCTGCTCGACGACTGCCCCGCCGAAGCCGAGGTCGAGGCGCGGGCATGACCGGTGGCGCTCTCCCCGAGGGTGCGATCGGCCTCCTGCACGACGCCGGTCGTGTCTTCGGGCGGTACCATCTGCGATCGGTCTTCCGGATCCGCGTGCACGGGCGCGACCGGATGCCCGACGCCGGCCCGGTCGTGGTGATCGCCAACCACAGCTCCATGATCGAGCCGCAGCTGATTTTCGGAATGCTGCCGCGGCGTTCGGCGTTCCTGGTCAAGGCCGAGATGTTCAAGGGCGCGGCGGGGTGGTTCCTGCGGGCGATCGGCCAGATCCCGGTCAAGCGGGGCGAGATCGACCGCACACCGCTGATGACGGCGGTCGGCGTGCTGAAGGCCGGCGGGGTCGTCGGCATCTTCCCCGAGGGCACCCGGGGCGCCGGCGACGTCGGCGTGGCCGAGAAGGGTGCGGCGTGGCTGGTGCGCGCCGCCGGGGCGACCGTGCTGCCGGTCGCAACGCGGGGCACGTTGAAGCCCGCGGGCGGGAAGCGGCGCTGGCGCCCGCGCGTGGACATCCTCGTGGGGGAGCCGTTCACGCCGAAGGTGGGCCCGGGCCGGACCGGCCTGGAAGAGGGCACCGAGGAGCTGCGCCTGCAGCTCGCGGGGCTCGTGAAGACTTTGGACGATTGGCGCGCCGAGAACCGAATCGGCTCGCCGTAGGTGAAGTGGGAACACGATGACAGGGTTTGACGGCGCCGCTGACGCCGGGTTCGAAGGTGCCGGAGAGATCGACGGCACCTGGTCCGACGAGACCGAGTTCGCCGCGCTCGACGCGCAGATCGAGGCCGAGGGCGCCGCCGAGCAGGCGAACCTCGCGCAGCCGGTGCTGGCCGTGGTGGGCAGGCCCAACGTGGGCAAGTCCACGCTGGTCAACCGCATCCTCGGCCGGCGCGAGGCCGTGGTGCAGGACGTGCCGGGCGTGACGCGCGACCGCGTCGCCTACGACGCCTACTGGGGCGGCCGGCGGTTCACGCTCGTCGACACCGGCGGCTGGGAGCCCGACGCGACCGGCCTGCAGGCCTCCGTGGCCGCGCAGGCGGAGATCGCGATGCAGACGGCCGACGCCGTGCTGCTCGTGCTCGACGCGTCCGTGGGCGCCACGACCACCGACGAGGCCGTGGCGCGCGTGCTGCGGCGCTCGAAGAAGCCGGTGCTGCTGGCCGCCAACAAGGTGGACGACGACCGGCTGCTCGCCGACACCGCGTCGTTGTGGCGCCTCGGCCTCGGCGAACCGTACCCGGTCAGCGCCCTGCACGGGCGCAGCTCGGGCGACCTGCTCGACGCGATCATCGAGGCCCTGCCCACCGCGCCGCGCGAAGCCGGCACCGTGAGCACCGGCCCGCGCCGCGTCGCGCTCGTCGGCAAGCCGAACGTGGGCAAGTCGAGCCTGCTCAACAAGCTCTCGGGCGAGCAGCGCTCGGTGGTCGACTCGGTCGCCGGCACCACCGTCGACCCGGTCGACTCTCTGGTCGACCTCGACGGCGAGATCTGGCGGTTCGTGGACACGGCGGGCCTGCGCAAGCGCGTGAACTCCGCCAACGGCGCCGAGTACTACGCCTCCCTGCGCACCAAGACGGCGATCGACGCGGCCGAGGTCGCGATCGTGATGCTCGACGCCGGCGAGCCGTTGTCCGAACAGGACCTGCGGGTGCTCACGATGGTCGTCGAGGCGGGCCGCTCGCTCGTGCTCGCCTTCAACAAGTGGGACCTCGTGGACGAGGACCGCCGCCACGCGATGGTGCGCGAGCTCGACCGCGGCCTGGTCCGCGTGCCGTGGGCGGAGAAGGTGAACATCTCCGCGCTCACCGGCCGGTCCGTGCGCAAGCTCGCGCCGGCGCTGCGGACGGCGCTGAAGTCGTGGGACCAGCGCGTGCCCACCGGCCAGCTCAACGGGTGGCTGTCGGACCTCATCGCCGCCACGCCGCCGCCGGTGCGCAGCGGTAAGCAGCCGAAGGTGCTCTTCGCCACGCAGGCCGGCATCCGCCCGCCGACGCTCGTGCTTTTCACCACCGGTTTCCTCGAGGCCGGTTACCGACGGTTCATCGAACGCAAGTTCCGCGAGCGGTTCGGCTTCGAGGGCAGTCCCGTCCGGGTGAACGTCCGCGTGCGCGAGAAGAAGGCGAAACCCAAGGTCGGGGGCAAGGCCGCGAAGACCCGCTGACCTCGTCGGACGCGGTTCGGACGTGCCGGGGGAGATCGCTTCCCCGGCGCGTTTTCGCGCTCTGTCACCGAATGCGGAACCGGTGACGTCCGACACTCGACCGTGACCCTTGCGCTATCTGACGTTCACCTCCGCGTATGGTGGATGGCTGCACCGGGCGCCTCATTCGGAGAGCCAGCCCGAATGACGCTCGCGGAAGGTGAGTGATGGGCTTGCTCGCCCACGGTACGATCCCTTACGGCCTTTTTTCGAAACCCGCGACTACGCGGCGTGACGGGGTGGCCCGGTGACCCTCACCGCCGACCACGCCCACACCACCGAACTCGCCCTCGCCGCCGACGAGGCAACCACCGCACTGGCCTGTGTCGCCGAGGTGACCCACGCTCCCTCCGACACCCCGATCGCCGACCGCGCCCTGTTCTGGTCCGGCCTCGGCGCCAGCGAGCGCACGCTGCTCCGGATCCTCACGGAGACGGCCGAGCAGCACCCCAACGCCGCCGCCATCGACGACGGCACCACCACCCTGACCTACCGCCGGCTGCTCGAGGAGATCGAGACCTACGGCCGCCGCCTGCGGGCACACGGCGTCGGCCTCGGAGACCGCGTCGGCGTCCGCGTCTCGTCCGGCACGGCCGAGCTCTACGTCGCGATCCTCGCCACCCTGTCCGTCGGCGCCGCCTACGTGCCGGTCGACGCGGACGACCCCGAAGAGCGCGCGGAGCTCGTGTTCGGCGAAGCCGGCGTGGCCGCGATCGTCACCGACGGCACCATCACCGTCGCCGGCACCCCGGGCGGCCTTGACGGCCGCCCCGGCCCGGCCGACGACGCGTGGATCATCTTCACCTCCGGGTCCACCGGCAAGCCCAAGGGCGTCGCCGTCACGCACGCGTCCGCCGCGGCCTTCGTCGACGCCGAGGCCGAGCTGTTCCTCACCGAGGAGCCCATCGGCCCCGGCGACCGCGTGCTCGCGGGCCTGAGCGTCGCGTTCGACGCCTCCTGCGAGGAGATGTGGCTCGCGTGGCGCCACGGCGCCTGCCTGGTGCCCGCGCCGCGCGCGCTGGTGCGCACCGGTGTGGACCTCGGCCCGTGGCTGGTCGCGCAGCGCATCACCGTCGTCTCCACCGTGCCGACGCTGGCCGCGCTGTGGCCCGCCGACGCGCTCGAGGACGTGCGCCTGCTCATCTTCGGCGGCGAAGCGTGCCCGCCGGAGCTGGCCGAGCGCGTGGCTGTGGAAGGCCGCGAAGTCTGGAACACCTACGGCCCCACCGAGGCCACCGTCGTCGCCTGCGCCGCGCAGATGACCGGCGAAGGCCCGGTGCGCATCGGCCTGCCCCTCGTGGGCTGGCAGCTGGCCGTGGTCAACGAGGCGGGCGACCCGGTCGCCATGGGCGAGACCGGTGAGCTCGTGATCGGCGGCGTCGGTCTCGCGCGCTACCTCGACGCGGAGAAGGACGCCCAGAAGTTCGCGCCGCTGCCCTCGCTGGGCTGGCAGCGCGCCTACCGCAGCGGGGACATGGTCCGCGCCGAGCACGAGGGCCTGCTGTTCCTCGGCCGGCTCGACGAGCAGGTGAAGCTCGGCGGCCGCCGCATCGAGCTGGGTGAGGTCGACGCCGCGCTGCAGTCGCTGCCCGGCGTGCAGGGCGCGGCCGCCGCGGTCCGCCGCACCAAGGCCGGCAACCAGGTCCTCGTCGGGTACGTCGTGCCGAGCGCCGGCGCCACCTTCGATGCGGACGACGCCGCCACGCGGCTGCGCGAGCAGCTGCCGGCCGCGCTGGTGCCGCTGCTCGCGGTGATCGACGACCTGCCCACGCGCACCTCGGGCAAGGTCGACCGCGCCGCGCTGCCGTGGCCGCTGTCCACTGTGGACGCCGGGGCCGCCGGCCTGTCCGCCACCGAGGCGTGGCTGGCCGAGGGCTGGTCGGAGATCCTCGGCGTGTCCGTGACGAACCCGAAAGCCGACTTCTTCACCCACGGCGGCGGCAGCCTCACCGCCGCGCAGCTCATCGCGCGCATCCGCACCCGCCACCCCGAGGTGTCGGTCAACGACATCTACCAGCACCCGAGGCTCGGGTCGCTGGCCACGATGCTCGACAAGCTCAGCGGCCAGGAGACCGAACGCCGCGACATTGCGCCGACGCCGCGCCGCGCGGGCGTGGTCCAGACGCTGCTGATGCTCCCGCTCATGGGTCTGGTCGGCCTGCGCTGGGCGTCGCTCGCCGCGGTGGCCTCCAACGTGCTGTCGCTGCTCGGGTTCTCCTGGGCGCCGACGCTGAACTGGGCGTGGCTCGTGCTGGCGTGGCTGGTGCTGTTCAGCCCCGCCGGCCGCATCGCGATCGCCGCGGGCGGTGCGCGCGTGCTGCTGTCGGGCGTGCGCCCGGGCAGCTACCCGCGTGGCGGCCGCGTGCACCTGCGCCTGTGGACGGCCGAGAAGCTCGCGGAGTTCAGCGGCGCGGACAGCGTCGCCGGTGCTTCGTGGATGACGACGTACGCCAAGGCACTCGGTGCCCGGGTGGCCAAGGATGTGGACCTGCACTCGCCGCCGCCGGTCACCGGCTTCCTGAAGCTGGGCCGCGGCGCCGCCGTGGAGCCCGAGGTGGACCTGACCGGCCACTGGGTCGACGGCGACCTCGTGCACATCGGCAAGATCCGGATCGGTGCTGAGGCCCGCGTCGGTTCGCGCAGCACGCTGTTCCCGGGCGCCCGCATCGGCAAGGGCGCGGAGATCGCCGCCGGTTCGACCGTGCGCGGTGCCGTGCCGGCCGGGCAGCGCTGGGCGGGTTCGCCGGCGGTCCGCTCGGGCAAGGACGCCAAGGACGCGCTGAAGTGGCCGGGCAGCCGCCCGCCGCGCTCGCGCTTCTGGGGGACCGTGTACGGCCTGACCTCGGTCGTACTCGGTTTCCTGCCGGGCATCGCGGCCCTGCCGGGCGTGGCCGTGCTCGGCTCGGCGATCTGGGGCGCGCCGACGTTGTCGGCCGCCGTGACGCAAGCGCTGATCTTCAGCCCGGTCGCCACCGTCGCCTACTTCCTCACCTACGCGCTGCTGGTGCTGTCCGGCGTGCGGCTGCTGGGCGTCGGCATGGTCGAGGGCTACCACCCGGTCCACGGCCGCGTCGCGTGGCAGGTGTGGGCCACCGAGCGCCTCATGGGGATGGCCCGCGAAGGCCTGTTCCCCTTGTACGCCAGCCTGTTCACGCCGGTGTGGCTGCGGCTGCTCGGCGCGAAGGTCGGCCGCAACGTCGAGGCGTCGACCGTGCTCGCGCTGCCGAAGATGACCAAGGTCGACAGCGGCGCGTTCCTCGCCGACGACACGATGGTCGCGACCTACGAGCTGGGGCACGGCTGGCTGCACGTCGCCCCGGCGCGCATCGGCAAGCAGGCGTTCCTCGGCAACTCCGGCATGACCGCGGCGGGCCGTTCGGTCCCGAAGCGCGGCCTCGTGGGCGTGCTGTCCTCGACGCCGCTGAAGGCCAAGAAGGGCTCGTCCTACCTCGGCATGCCGCCGCTCCCGGTCCGCCGGGCGGTCGGCGACGCCGACACCAGCCGCACCTACACCCCGGCGCTGCACCTCAAGGCCGCGCGGGCGTTCGTGGAGCTGCTGCGGATCGTGCCGGTGATGTGTGGGGTCGCCCTCACCGTGGGCGTCGCGTTCTCGCTGCTGGCGATCGCGTCGCTCTGGGGGTTCGGCATCGCCGCGCTGCTGGCCGGACCGGTGCTGCTGGCCGCCGGTGTCGTCGCCGCGCTCACCGCCACCGTGGTGAAGTGGCTGCTGGTCGGGAAGTTCCGCGCGATCGAGCACCCGTTGTGGAGCTCCTTCGTGTGGCGCAACGAGCTGGCCGACACCTTCGTCGAGACGCTCGCCGTGCCGTGGCTCATCGGTTCGGTCGGCGGCACGCCGCTGCTCACCGCCTGGCTGCGCACCATGGGCGTGAAGATCGGGCGCGGTGTGTGGTTGGAGACGTACTGGCTGCCGGAGTCGGACCTCGTCCGCCTCGGCGACGGCGCGACGATCAACCGCGGCTGCGTGGTGCAGACACACCTGTTCCACGACCGGATCATGAGCATGTCCCGGGTGGAGCTGGACGAAGGCGCCACGCTCGGCCCGCACGGCATCGTGCTGCCGGGCGCGAGCATCGGCGCGCGCACCACCGTGGGTCCGGGTTCGCTCGTCACGCGCGGCGACGCGGTGCCGGCCGACACGCGCTGGCTCGGCAACCCGATCTCGACCTGGCGTCGGTGAGCCCGGGACCGTTGCGGCGCGCCAAGATCCGCGCGATCCTGCTGGAAGACGATTACCTCACGGAAAGCGGGGTTGTGCTCGCGTGACCTCGAAGGCTGCCGCGCCGGCACCCGGCGCGGAAACCTCCGCAGACTCGTACCTCCCCGGTCACGGCAACGGCGGCTACCACGTCCGCCACTACGACCTGGACCTCGACTACCGCGTGGGGCCCAACCGGCTCAGCGGTACCGCGGTGCTCACCTGTGTGGCGACGCAGGCTCTGTCGCGGCTGACGCTCGACCTCGGCGAGTTCCGCGTCTCGCGGGTGTTCGTCGACGGCCGGCCGGCGAAGTTCGTCCGGCGCGGGCTGAAGCTCCAGGTGAAGCCCGTCCGGTCGATGGCGGCTGACACAGAGTTCCATGTCGAGGTCCGCTACCTCGGCAACCCGCGGCCGGTGCCGAGCCGCTGGGGCGACATCGGGTGGGACGAACTCACCGACGGCGCGCTCGTCGCGAGCCAGCCGATCGGCGCCCCGTCGTGGTTCCCGTGCAACGACCACCCGGCCGACAAGGCGACCTACCGCGTCACGGTGACGACCTCGTCGTCGTACCTGGTCGCGGTGACGGGGAACCTCGTGTCGCGCTACCAGTCGGCGAGCACCGCGACCTGGGTGTTCGAGCGGCCGGAGCCGACGGCGACGTACCTGATGAGCGTGCAGGTCGGGCGCTACGACGACATCGAGCTCGTGGCCGGGGCCGGCTCAGGCTGGTTCTCGCACCCCGAGGCGCGGGCGTCCCGGCTGCGCCTCGGGTTCGGGCGCGCCAGCAGCGTCGAGTCCGTGGTGTCGACCGTGCCGCAGCGGGCCGCGGTGCCGCCGCGGCTGCGCAAGGCGTTCGGGCGCGACTTCGGCCGCCAGGGCCGGATGATGGACGTGTTGCAGCGCCTCTTCGGGCCGTACCCGTTCGGCGAGTACGTGGTGGTCGTGACCGACGACGAGCTCGACGACCCGATCGAGGCGCAGGGGATGTCCATCTTCGGCGCCAACCACGTCGACGGCCGGCGCACCTACGAGCGCCTGGTCGTGCACGAGCTCGCGCACCAGTGGTTCGGCAACAGCCTCACCGTCGCCGACTGGCGCCACATCTGGCTCAACGAGGGCTTCGCGACATACGCGGAGTGGCTGTGGTCGGAGGAGTCCGGCGGTCAGTCGGCGGAGTCGCTGGCGCGGATGTGGCACGCGCGCATGAAGGTCAGGCCGGCCGACGTGCGCATCAGCGACCCGGGTGTGGGGCGGATGTTCGACGAGCGCGTGTACAAACGCGGCGCGCTCACGCTGCACGCCCTGCGCGGCGAGATCGGCGACCCGGCGTTCTTCGCGCTCGTCAAGGCGTGGACCTCGGAACACCGCCACGCCACGGTGAGCACCGAGGAGTTCGTCGCGTCGGCCGAGGCCTACGCGGCTCGCTCCCTGCGGCCGTTCTTCACAGCTTGGCTGGAGACACCTGCGCTGCCGGAGCTGTAACCCCGTTCCCGGCGCGAGCCGGGGCGGGCAGAATGGCGGCCTGACGAAGGGGGCGTCCATGACGTGGCCGCAGCAGCCCGGTCCGCCACGGCGAAGTGGCACCAGCGCGTGGGTGGTGTTCGGCGCGGTGGTGGTGGTCGTGGTCGCTTTCGGGGTGACCGCGTTCGTCGCCCCGGGGTTCCTTCGCCCGACGCGCACGGTGTCGGGAGTCGGACAGGTCGTGCCGGGCGCTTCCGTGGCGGCTCCGCCGTCTTCGGACGCCGCCGCGCCGTCGGCGGGCGACGCGCCCCCGGTCTCCATCCCGACCGCGCGCACGGCGGAACCGCATCGCCCGCAACCGCTGGCCGACCCGTCGAGCTGCAGCTACCCGGCCGACCCGAACGGGCCCGCAGCCAAATCCGCGACGCCGCCCGCCGACGGGCCGGAGCCCGCGAGCGGCACCGTCGGCGCGACCCTGGCCACGACGGCCGGGGACATCGGGCTGACGCTGGACCGCGCGCTCGCGCCGTGCACGGTGGCGAGTTTCGTGACGCTGGCCAAGGAGGGCTTCTACACGGGGACCAGCTGCCACCGGCTCGGTACGACCGATCTGCAGATGCTGCAGTGCGGCGACCCCGCCGGCGACGGCACGGGCGGGCCCGGGTACACGGTGCCGGACGAGTTCTTCCCGCAGCTGGCCTACGGCCGCGGCCTGGTCGCGTTGGCCAACACGGGCCAGCCCACCTCCGGCGGCAGCCAGTTCTTCCTGATGTTCGGCGACACGCCGATCCCGCCGACGTACACGGTGTTCGGCACTGTCTCCGACGCCGGGCTCACCGTTCTGGACAAGGTCGCGCGTGGTGGTGTGGACACTTCGTCGGCGGGCGCGTACGGCGACGGCACGGGACGGCCGCGGATCCCCGTCACCTTCACGGCGGTGTCGGTCCAAGGCTGAGCAGCGCGGGGTTGGCGGTCCGGAGCCGAGCACCCGGCGTCACCCCGGCCATCACGCGGACGGCGGCTGCGGCCCCGCTCGCCGGGACGGCAGGCTCTCCCGATGGCTTCCGTCAGGCGGCAACGGCATCTGAACCAGGCGCTCATGGGCATCCCGCGAAGGGCGGAGTCGTCGGACCGGGCCACGCTGACGCGGACTTTCGTGGCGGCCGGGTCGTTTTCGGCGATGCTGCACTCGACCGACCACCAAGTGCTCTACGGCCGCCGCGGCGCGGGCAAGACGCATGCGTTGCTGTACCTCAGTGATCTCGTGGACCGCACCGGCGACGTCGCGGTCTATGTCGACCTGCGCACGCTCGGCAGTGCCGGCGGGTTGTACTCGGACGGCGGAACGTCGGCGGCTGTCCGGGGGACGCAGCTGCTCGTGGACACGATCGAGGCGGTGCACGAGGAACTGCTGACCGTGGCTGTGGAGCGCGAGCTGGGCAACCCGGACACGCTGTTGCCGGCGCTCGACGCGCTCGCCGAGGCGGCCACGGCGGTCGAGGTGGTGGGGGAGGTGGAGCGCGAGACGCGGGCGAGTGCGTCGGAGGAAGCGGCCCTCGGCGTCGAGGTCGGCCTGCCGCCCGCGGCGCGGATCTCGCTGGGGCACAAGCGTTCCGCCGGCCGCGAGAGCCGGCTACGACGCACCGGTACGGAGCGCCACCACGTGGTGTTCGGCCCGCTGGGGCGCGCACTGCGCGCGGTGATCCGGGCGCTGGAAGGCCGGCGGCTGTGGTTGCTGCTCGACGAGTGGAGCGCGCTTCCGTTGCAGCTGCAGCCGTTGCTGGCTGACCTGCTGCGCCGCACGTTCCTGCCGACGGCCGGCGTCACCGTGAAGATCGCCGCCATCGAACGGCGGTCGCGGTTTCGCGAGCGGCTCGCCGACGGAGATCACCTCGGCATCGAGGTCGGCGCCGACGCCGCCTCGGCTGTGAGCCTCGACGACATCATGATCCTCGACGACGCCCGCACCCGCGCGCTGGAGTTCTTCGCGCAGCTGTTCCACAACCACGCCGCCGTCCGGCTGGTCGCCACACTCCCGGCGCCGCCGCCCGACGCCGAGGCGTTCGTCGCGGAAACCTTCCGCGGCACCGCGTTCGCCGAGCTCGTGCGAGCGGCCGAAGGCGTGCCGCGCGACGCGATCAACATCGCGGCCCTGGCCGCCCAGCACGCGCACGACCAGCCACTCGGGCTGCGCGAGGTCCGCCTCGCTGCCCGCGACTGGTACCTGCGCGACAAGCACAGCGCCATCAGCGCCGACGAGGCGGCCACGACATTGCTGCGCCTGCTCGTCGACGAGGTCGTCGGCCGGCGCCGCTCGCGCACCTTCCTGCTCGACCGCTCGCCGGGCCCGCGCCACGCCGTGATCGCCGACCTCTACGACGCGCGGCTGCTTCACGTCCTGCGCCGCGGGCTCGCCGATCCGCACCGGCCCGGCACGCTGTACGACGGCTTCGCCATCGACTACGGCTGTTATGTGGCTCTGCTGCTGGGCAAAGACGCCGCCCGCCGCCCGCACGCGCGCGGTTCGTGGCTCACGCTGCCGAAGGGCGTGCCGCCCGACGGGTTCAACCTCGCGCACGAAGCCGTGGATCTCGAGGCCCTGTAACGCGGTCCGCCCGCGAAGCCACCGAAGTGACCCGCGGGCGGACAGCGCGCACTGGGCTCAGGCGCGGGACAGCACCGTCTTCAACGCGGACAGCAGCGCCGTCGTCGCTTCGGGTTCCGCGGCGCCGGTCGAGTGGCGCCAGGCCACATAGCCGTCCGGGCGGACCAGCAGCACGCCGGCTTCGTCGATCTCGCTAGCGCGGGTCCAGTCACCGTAGGAGTCGCGGGCGCCCTCGGCGCCGACGGTCACCACGCGCAGGTCCAGGCCGAGCTCCGCGGCCGCCTTCTCCGCGGCGACGCGCCAGGACTCGCCCGACAGACCCGTGACGACGCTCCAGCGGCCGTGGCCCACGAGGTCCAAAGTGGACACGCGGCGGCCGTGCGAGCCGACGAGCCACACGTGCGGGATCTTCGCGCCCGGCGTGGTCGTGGCCTGGTGGAACAGCTCCGGGTCGCGGCCGGACACCGGGGCTGTGTCGCCCGAGCCGTCCGGGATCACGGCGGTCGAGGCGTAGCGCTGGTCCAGCTCCACACCGTGGGCGTTGAACTCGTAGTGCTTGAGCTCGATGGCCTTCTCCAGCTGGCGGCGCTTGCGCGCCCCGTCCTCGGTCGGCGCCTCGCACGCGGCCAGGCCGGCGGCGATGGCGTCGGCGTCGGTGTCGCCGGTGATGCCGAGCGTCTCGAAGATCGGGCCGAACTGGTCGCGGGAGAGGTTCGCGCGGTCCACGATCTGTTTGCCGACCGGCGCGCGCTCGGCCGAGTAGCTCTCCAGCAGCTCCTCGCCCGCTTCGCCGCGCACGACCATCGCGAGCTTCCACGCGAGGTTGTACGAGTCCTGGACGGACGTGTTCGAGCCGAGGCCGTTGGACGGCGGGTGCCGGTGCACGGCGTCGCCGGCGCAGAACACGCGGCCGCTGGAGTACTGCGTGGCGTAGCTGTGGTTGACCGTCCACAGTGAGGTCGAGGTGATCTCGACTTCCAGCTCCGGGTCGCCGATGAGGTCGCGCACGATCCGCGTCGCCTCTTCCGGGTCGACCTCCGGCGGCGCCTGCGCGATGTCGTAGCCCCACACGAGCAGCCACTTGTTCCACGGCCGCACCATGCGGACCAGGCCCATGCCGATGCCGCCCAGGTGCGCGCCCGGCCGCATGACCCAGTAGAGCACGCTCGGGCGGTGGGCCACGTACTTGCCGAGGTCGGCGGTGAACGTGATGTTCATGCTGCCGGCCTTGCCCGTCTCACCGGCGATCGGCAGCCCCGCCTGCTCCGCGACCCGGCTGCGCGCGCCGTCGGCGCCGATGAGGTACCGGGCCCGCAGCGTGAACTCGTCGCCGCGTACGCGGTCGAGGAAGCGCGCGGTGACGCCGTCGGCGTCCTGGGTGAAGTCGAGGAACTCCGTGTCCAGGCGCAGTTTCGCGCCGCGCTCGGCGGCGTTGGTCGCGAGGATCGGCTCCAGGTAGGTCTGGGGCAGGTCGATCATGTGGCACGGGCTCGCCGCGCCGTACTCGGTCGCCGAGCGGTCGCCGGTGCCCCAGCTCGCGATGCGGCCGATCTCGTTGCCGGCCAGCGACGTGCACAGCACGGTGTCGCCCATCAGCTCCGGCGGCGTGCCCTGCGCCAGAGCCTGCTCCTCGATGCCGAGGTCGCGCAGGACCTCCATGGCGCGCTGGTTGGTGATGTGGGCGCGCGGCGTGTTCGCCGTCCAGCCGTACTTGGTGGCCAGCACCGTGCGCACGCCGTAGGTGGCGAGCAGCAAGGCCGCGGTTCCCCCGGCCGGCCCGCTGCCGACCACGATGACGTCGGTGTCGTACTCGTTCATGGTGGGAGTCCTCGTCAGTGCGCGGGGGCGGGGGAGATGCGGAACGTGAAGTCGAGGCGGCGCCAGCCGTGCTCGGGCTCGCGGCCGTCGGGCGCGGCACCGGACTGCTCGGCGAAGTCGACGATCAGCCCGTCCTTGACACCGAACACCGTATCGGAGTCGAGGTAGTCGCCGCCCCGGACGAACAGCTGCGTCACGAGCGTGCGGAAGCCCGGCTTGGCGATCATGAAGTGCACGTGGGGCGCGCGGTACGGGTGGCGCTCGACCGCGTCGAGCATGTGCCCGACCGGGCCGTCGGCCGGGATCGGGTAGGCCGAGGGCACGATGGTCCAGAACTTGAGCCGGCCTTCGGCGTCGGTGCGGAAGCGGGCGCGCAGGACCGGGCCGTCGACGTCGGGGAGCTGCACGTCGTAGAAGCCGTCCTCATTGGACTGCCACACGTCGACGATGGCGTCGGCGACGGGGGCGCCGTGCGTGTCGGTGACGGTGACGTCGGTCCACAGGGGAGTGCCGGGCAGCCCGTCGGCGAGGTCGGCGCCTTGCGCGGTCTCGGGCGGGCCCTGGACGTAGAACGGCCCGAGTACCGCCGACGGGGTGGTGTCGGGGGTGCGGGAGTTGGTGAGGACGTCGACCACACTGGACACGCCGAGGGTGTCGGACAGCAGGATGAACTCCTGGCGCTTGTCGTCGGAGATCTGGCCGGTGCGGGTCAGGAACCCGATGGCGTACTCCCACTCCTCCTGGGTGAGGTCGGTGCGGACCACGTAGGAGTGCAGGGTGCGGACGAGTTCCTGGAGGAGTTCGCGCAGGCGGGTGTCCGGCGTGGCGGCGAAGCTCTCCACGACCTCCGTCGTCAGGCTGCGCAGGTCGGGCTTGCTGCCTTCGGCGGGTGCGGGGCGGGTGCCGGCCCAGGCCTGGCGCAGCAGGTCTTCGATGCCGTCGCGGGTGACGTCGCGCGGGTTCGGATACGGCTTGGCCGTGGCGATCTCGGCGGCTGTGGCGATGTCGTTCTCGGTGAACCCGAGCTCGCCCAGTGAGTGCGGGACGGGCAGGCTCGCGATGAGGTCGTAGACGCCGGTCGCGGCGTCGGGTGTGCCGAGCACTTCGGCGATGCGGCGCATCGCGTCGGGGGCGCCGGTGGTGTTGTAGGCCATGGCGTAGGGCAGGACCACGGTGTGGGTTTCGGAGTGCGGCAAGTTGAAGCTGCCGCCGAGGGTGTGGCACAGCTTGTGGTGCAGGGCCATGCCGACCGAACCGAGGCAGGTGCCGGCCAGCCAGGCGGCGCGCAGGGCTTCGCTGCGGGCGTCCACATCGGACGGGTCGGCGGCGATGCGGGGGAGCGCGGAGGCGAGCAGCCGGATCGCTTCGAGGGCGAACTGGTCGACGATCGGGTTGGCGTCGGGCGAGTAGAGGGCCTCGACGGCGTGGGCCATGGCGTTGATGCCGCTGGTGAGCGACACCTGCACGGGCAGTTTCAGGGTGAGGTCCACGTCGTAGACGACGACCTCGGGCTGCACCTTGGGTGTGGTTTGCGTGGTCTTGCGTCCGTCGGCCGTTTCGCCGAGCACCGGGGTCATCTCCGAGCCGGCGTAGGTCGTGGGCACGATGATCTGCGGCAGATCCGTACGCAACGCGATCGCCTTCGCCAGACCGGTCGTCGAGCCGCCGCCGATGGCGAGGACGCAGTCGACGTCGTTCTCGGTCACGACCTTGATCGCGCGCTCGGTCACGTCCACCGGTGTGTGCATCGCGGCTTCGTCGAAGCGGGCGGCGAGCAGCGAGCCGAGCGAGTCGGCGACGCGGTCCGCAGGCCCGGCCAGCGGCGGGCTGCCCAGCAGCAGGACGCGGGTCGCGCCGAGGCGGCGCACCTCGTCGGGCAGCGAGGCGAGGGTGCCGCTGCCGAAGACGACCCGGGCCGGGTTCGCGGTGTAGCTGAACATCGTTGGTCCTTCCACGCGGGTGCTTCGAGTATCCGGATGTCGCCGCCCGGTTTCCTGCACGTTCCTGCCGCGCAGGCAGCACGAAACGTGCGCGTCACCCCGAGGGGCGCTTATCCCTCGCGCCGCAGGGCCGCCGGAGTGGTGCCGAGCTGCGTACGCAATACCCGCGTGAGGTGCTCCTGGTGCGAGAAGCCGCAGCCGGCCGCGATGTCGGCGATCGGGTCGCTGGAGGTGCGCAGCAGCAGCCGGGCCTGCTCGACGCGCAGCTTCAGCAGGTACTGGTGCGGCGGCAGGCCGGTGCGGGCCTTGAAGCGGCGGGCGAACCGGCTCACGCTCAGCCCGGTCACGGCCGCCAGCTCGGGCAGGCCCAGCGGTTCCGCGAGCCGCTCGGCCATCAGGTCGCGCACGCGGTCGAACTGCCGGTCCGACAGCGCGGCGGGCGCCGCCGGGACCGGCTCGGCGGTGGTGCCCCCGGCACGGTGGCGGCGGGCGAGGTGGGTGGCCACGAGGGCGCACAGCTGGTCGGCGTACGTGCGAGCACTCGGCTCCCAGTCGCGGACCACGCCGTCGAGGGAGAGCAGGAGCTGCTCCAGCAGCGGGTCGACGGTGCCGAGCTCCTCCGAGAGCCGGATCGGCGTGTCGGTGCCCGCGGCCTCCTGCACGGCCGAGTCGGCGACGTACACGTGCAGCGTGTCGAGCTCGCCGCCCAGCTCCACGGACAGGTCCGCGTGCGAAGGCTGCAGGAACAGGCCACCGGCCGGCACACGCCGGCTCTGCTCTCCCGGCGCACCGACCCGGCGGCGGACCGTCACGGGACCGGCCAGGTGCAGGATGAGCTGGTGGGTCGGGGCCGCGGCGAACAGGCCGCGGTGGGGCCGTTCGTGCTGCTTCGACAGGTAGAGGTGCTCCCAGCCGAGACCGGCGCTGGTGCGTTCGGGGCGGATCCAGGGCAGCGCGAGGATGCCGTTGGTGTCGGCGGCCGAAAGCTCACCCACCCGCGTCCTCCTCGTCACGCCGTCTCCGAACACCACGAGTGTAGGCGCCTGCGTGGCTGCACCGGACGCGCGAAGGCCCGCCGGGCAGCTCGGGTTCCCGGAGTGGTCGCGACACCCCGGTTCAGGGGATGCAATGAGCGTTCGTCGCCAGGCGGCCGTCCTCGCAAAACGCTCGGCTGGGACACCCCAGCCGAGCGCTTGGCCTGGCTTCTGACCGAAGCCAGTGGACAAGTTGCCCCGACCCTTCGAATCCGCCCAGGTAGGCGGGCCCTCACGGCAAGCGGGGCGGCTCAGAGCGGGTTGAACTGCCCGAGCGGAGCGGTGCAGAACGGCCCGCCGACGAACTCCGCGGCCGCGCCCGTCGGGGCGGGCTTGTCGGCGAGCTGCCCGGCGTAGATCTCGGCGTTGTCAAGGGACTTGTAGCCCAGCGCCTCGGCCTCGGCGAGCGAGTAGACGCGCCGGGTGTTGTCCGAGACGCCCCAGACCAACCGGTAGCCGGGCGAAGGCGCGCTCAGGCAGGCCTCGAACAGGCGCGCGCCGTCGTCGGGGGAGAGCCACGTGGTCAGCCCGCGCGGGCCGAGCGGCAGCGGCGTCTCGAAGCACGAGCCGATGCGGATCACGATCACGTCCATGTCGAACCGCGACGCGTACAGGCTGCCCAGCGACTCGATGGCCGCCTTGCTCACGCCGTAGTAGGTGTCCGGCCGCGGGCTCGAGTCGGCGGGCAGGCCGGCGGCACCGGCGTCGGCGTTGCGGCGGAAGCCCACCGCGTGGTTGCTCGACGCGAGGACCACCCGCTTGACCCCGGCTTCGCGGGCGGCCTCGAGCACGGTGTGGGTGCCGTTGATGTTGACGTCGAGCGTGGCTTCCCACGTGTTCTCGCGGCTGTGGCCGCCGAGGTGGATCAGGGCGTCGGCACCGGAGCAGGCCGCCGCCATCGCCTCGCGGTCGGTGACCGAGCCGGTCACGATCTCGACGGCTTCGCCCGCCTCGGCCGGAGCCTGCTCGGCCAGGTCGAGCAGCCGCAGCACCCGGCCGGGCTTGCGCAGCCGCGGGCGCATCAGGGTGCCGACGATGCCTGCCGATCCGGTGATCAGCACGCGCTGGTCTGCCATGGGGTTCCTCTCGAAACGCTTCGCAACAGGGGAATGGCGGCGGTCAGCGGATGCCGGCCCGGCGCAGCTGCTGCCCGAGCTCGGCGGTCGTCTCGGCCAGGAGCTCGCCGACGCGCTGGACGTCGGCGTCGGTGACCTGGCCGACCGGCATCGAGCAGCTCATCGCGTCGGTGCCCGGGATGCGGTACGGGATCACGGCGGCGACGCACCGGACGCCGAGCGTGCCTTCCTCGATCTCGGCGGCGTAGCCGACCTCGCGGGTGCGCGCGAGGTCGGCGTGCAGCTGCTCGCGAGTGGTGATCGTGTGCGGCGTGAGCGGCGGGAGCTTCGCCGGCATCAGCTCTTCGATCTCGTCGTGTGTCAGCTCGGCGAGCAGCGCCTTGCCCAGCGCCGTGGCGTGGGTGGGCAGCGTGCGGCCGACGCGGGAGACGAGGTGCGTCGAGTGCTGCGACTCGCGGGTCTCGAGGTACACGACCTCGGTGCCGTTGCGGCGCGCGAAGTGCGCGGTGAACCCGGTCTTCTCGCGGATGCGCTCCAGCGCCTCGGTGGCGAACGGGACGATCGCGTCGCGGTCGAGGTAGGCGGTGCCGCAGATCAGCGCGCGCACGCCGAGGCGGTAGCGCGCGGTGTTCGCGTCGGCTTCGAGCCAGCCGGCTTCCAGCAGCGTGCGCAGCAGGCCGTGGAGACTGGAACGCGGGAAGCCGGTGCGTGCGTGCAGGTCGGACAGCGACAGCCACACGTCGTTGGCCGCGAACGTCTCGATGAGGTCGATGGCGCGCCGCGCGGACTTCACGCCCGCGCTCTCCGCGCCGGGCGTCGCGATCCGCTCCGCGGTGGCCGGCTTCTGCGCCATGTGCGTCCTCCAACCGGGCCGTTGACTTGTGACTCCGGCCATATTAGCGTCCCGAACAGCATTCTTATGGATGAACATAATCAGCATAACAGACTCCATTCAAGAATGTGAACACCGGGGCGGTCTCAAGCGAGGAGACGGCGGCGGTGGGATCGTCGAACCCGTGGCCGGGCACGCCACCCGGACGCCCCGACGAGGACGGAAAGAGCAGAAACTGATGGCACAGCCCAAGATCGAGCTGGACGGCCTGCTGGCGTTCCCGCTGACGCCGTTCACCGAGGACCTCGAGGTGAACCTCGACGGGTTCGCGGAGAACGTGGAGAGCCACGTGGCCGCAGGCGCGGGCGCGTTGTTCGTCGCGTGCGGCACGGGCGAGTTCTCCTCGCTCTCGCCCGACGAGGTCGCGGCGCTGCTGGCGCGGGCGCGCGAGGTCGTGGCCGGGCGCGTGCCCGTGTGGATCGGGGCCGGTGGCGGTGCGGCCGCCGCGCGCGCGGGTGTGGCCGCGGCTCAGGCCGGGGGCGCCGACGGTGTGCTGTTGCTGCCGCCGTACCTGGTTTCCGGGCCGCAGGCGGGGTTGGTCGACTTCGTGCGGTTCGCCGTGGGCGACACGTCGGTGCCGGTGATCGTGTACCACCGCGGCACCGGGGTGTTCACGGCTCCGTCGGCCGCACGGCTGCTCGACATCCCGTCGATCGTCGGGCTCAAGGACGGGTACGGCGACGCGGAAGTGATGACGCGCATCGTCACCACGATCCGGTCGCTGGGCACGCAGCGGTCCGAGGACTTCTTGTTCTTCAACGGGTTACCGACGGCGGAGGTGTCGGCGAAGGCGTACGCGGCGATCGGCGTGGCGCGATATTCCTCGGCGGTGCACTGTTTCGCGCCGGAGATCGCGCACCGGTTCCACCGCGCGCTGGCCGAGGGCGACACGGACGTGATGGACACGTTGCTGGCCGGGTTCTACCTGCCGCTGGTGGCGTTGCGAGATGAGACGCCGGGGTTCGCGGTGTCGCTGGTCAAGGCCGCCGCCCGGCTGCGCGGCGACAAGGTCGGCACGGTCCGGCCGCCGCTGGTGGAGCCGACGACCGAGCAGATCGACCGGCTCGGTGGAATCGTGGAACGCGGGTTCGAGGTGCTCAAGGGGATCGAGGGCCGATGAACATCCGGGATGTGGTGCTCACGCCCGTCGCGTTCGCGGATCCTCCGTTGTTGAACGTGATGGGGGTGCACGAGACTTTCGCGTTGCGCAGCGTGGTGCAGGTGGTGTGCGACGACGGTGTGGTCGGGCTCGGTGAGTCCTACGGTGACGCGGCGTTTCTGGGTGAGGTGCGCAAGGTCGTGCCGGAGCTGGCCGGGCACGATGTGTTCGATCTGCCGGGGTTGAAGCGGATCGTGACGCGGGTGCTGGCCGGGACGGTGCTGACCGACGAGCACGGGCTGATCGGCGGGTTCTCCATCCGCAAGACGATCGCCAGCGTGTATTCGCTGTTCGAGGTCGCGTGCCTGGACGCGCAGGGCCAGGTGCTCGGTCGTCCGGTCGTCGATCTGCTGGGCGGGAAGGCCCGTGATGCGGTGGATTTCTCGGCGTACCTGTTCTACAAGTACGGCGCTCACGTCGGGGCCGAGGTGGATTCCTGGGGCGAGGTGATCACGCCGGAAGCGCTCGTGGGCGAGGCCCGGCGGATGGTCGAGCAGTACGGGTTCCGGTCGATCAAGCTCAAGGGCGGCGTGTTCAAGCCTGAGGAAGAGGTCGAGGGCATCCGGGCGTTGGCAGAGGCGTTCCCGGGTCACCCGTTGCGGATCGACCCGAACGCCGCGTGGACCGTCGAGACGAGCATCCGGGTCGCGGCCGAGCTCGACGGTGTCCTGGAGTACCTCGAAGACCCGACGCCGGGCATCGAGGGCATGGCGCGGGTCGCGGCCGAGGCGAGCATGCCGTTGGCGACCAACATGTGCGTGGTCAACTTCGGCGACATCGAGCCCGCGTTCCGGGCCCGGGCGATCGGGGTGCTGTTGTCCGATCACCACTTCTGGGGCGGGATGCGCGACACCCAGGCGTTGTCGGTGCTGTGCGAGAGTTTCGGGGTCGGGCTGTCGATGCACTCCAACAGCCACCTCGGCATCAGCCTGGCCGCGATGGTCCACGTCGCCGCCGCGACGCCGCACCTGACGTATGCGTGCGACACGCATTGGCCGTGGAAGACGGCCGATGTGATCGTGCCCGGGGTGCTGGAGTTCGTCGAGGGCGCGGTGGCGGTGCCGGACAAGCCGGGGCTGGGCATCGAGCTGGACCAGGACGCGCTGGCCCGCGCGCACGAGGACTACGTCCGTTGTGGACTGACGAAACGGGACGACGTGACCTACATGCGCTCCTACGTGCCGGACTTCGAACCCAACACGGCCCGGTGGTGACCCCGTGAAGGTGACCGGATACGCCTACTGCTGGGACGTCCTCGGCGACCCCGGTTTCGTGGAGCGCGTGCAGGACCTGGAGGTGGACGAGGTCGCCGTGGCGCTGACCTACCACAGCGCCCGGGCCGCCACGCCGTACTCCGCCGAGCGCACCTCGGTGATCGCTCGCACGGCGGCGAGCTACCGGCCCGTGCGTGAAGAAGCGTGGCAGGGCCGGGAACTGCGTCCGTCCACTCCGGACTGGGTCGCGCAGCCCGACAGCGGCGGTGACGCCGTGCGCCTGCTCAATGCCGCGGGGATTCCGGCCGCCGCCTGGATCGTGCTCACGCACAATTCCCGGCTGGGCACGGCTTTCCCGCAGTACACCGTGCGCAACTGCTTCGGCGAGTCCTACCCGTGGGCACTGTGCCCGGCCCAGCCTGCCGTGCGCGAGTACGCGGCCACGCTGATCGCCGAGGCCGTGGCGGGGCTGAAGCTCTCGTCGGTGATCCTCGAGGCGTGCGGCCCGCTCGGCACGGTGCACCAGCACCAGCACGAGAAGACCGACGGAGTGTGGGCGCCCGCCGTGGCGCGCCTGCTGTCGATCTGCTGCTGCGATGCCTGCGCCGAAGGCTGGACCGGCCTCGACGCCGCCGAGGTGCGCGAGACGCTGCGCACGGAGGTCCGCCGGCTGCTCGACACGGCCGACCTCACCGTCACCGAGGACCGGCTGCCCGTGGCGCTCAAGGACACCGTGCTCGCCGGGCGCCACCGCGCCACCGACGCGTTGCGGGCCGCGGTGCTCGCCGAGCTGGAACCGGGCATGCGGATCGTGCTGCACGGCGCGCTCGACCCGTGGGTCACCGGTGCGCTGCCGGGCCTCACGCCGAGCGCGGCCGAGGACGCCGCCGTGGTCGTGCTGCAGAACTGGGCGCCGGGCCAGGGCAGCGTCGACGCCGTGGCCGCGGCCCGGCGGGCGCTGCCGGAGGACGTGGCGGTGGGCAGCTACATCACCGCCGTCGCCGCGAGCCCCGTGCCCGACATCGAGGCGTACGTCACCGAGCTCGGCAAGGCCGGCGCGGCCGAGCTGCACCTCTACCATCTGGGCTTGGCGGGTCCCGGCCGGTGGCCGGACCTGCACGCGGCCACGGCGGCCGCACGCAGCCTGCCCTGAACCGTGCTTGAACCTGAGCGATTCACCGAGGAGACACGTTCCACCATGAGCCGAGAAACCTCCGAACCGGAGCTCGAGCGCACCCTCACCGCCGCGGCCGCGGCCGCCCGCCCGTTCGCGGCGAGCACGCCCGCCGAGCGCGCCGGCTGGCTCGAAGCCGCCGCCGACGCTCTTGACGCCGAAGCCGAGGAGCTGATCGCCCTCGCCCACACCGAGACCCACCTGCCCGCTGCGCCGCGCCTGAAGGGCGAGCTCGCCCGCACCACGTTCCAGCTGCGCCTGTTCGGCCAGGTCCTGCGCGACGGCGCGTTCCTCGGGGCCACCGTCGACCACGCCGACGCCGAGTGGCCCATGGGCCCGCGCCCCGACATCCGCCGGGTACTCGTGCCGATCGGCCCGACGCTGGTGTTCGCGGCCAGCAACTTCCCGTTCGCGTTCAGCGTCGCGGGCGGCGACACCGCCTCCGCGCTGGCCGCAGGCTGCCCGGTGATCCTCAAGGCGCACCCGGGTCACGAGGAGCTGTCCACGCGCACGGGCGAGATCGTCGTCGGCGCGCTCGCCGCCGCCGGTGCGCCCGCGGGCGCGTTCGCCGTGATCCACGGGTTCGACCAGGGCGTGACCGCGCTCAAGGACCCGCGCGTCCAGGCCGCGTCGTTCACCGGCTCCGTGCCGGGCGGGCGCGCGCTGTTCGACATCGCCGTCTCGCGGCCCACGCCGATCCCGTTCTACGGCGAGCTCGGCAGCGTGAACCCGGTCGTCGTCACGCCGGGCGCGGTCGCCCAGCGCGGTGAGGCCGTGGCCAGGGCGTACGCGGGGTCGTTCAGCCTCGGTGCCGGCCAGTTCTGCACGAAGCCGGGCCTGCTGTTCCTGCCCGAAGGTCACGGTCTCGACGACGTGCTGCGCGAGGCCGTCGGCGCCGTCGCGGGCCAGCCGATGCTCAACGAGCGCATCGCGCAGGGCTTCGCGCACAAGCTCTCCGAGCTGCGCCAGGCCCCGGGTGTGACCACGGTCGTCGACGGCACGCACCAGGGCGAGTCGTTCACCCCGAGCCTGCTTTCGACCACGGCCAAGGAGTTCCTGGCCGGCGGGGAAGCGGTGCGGGAGGAGCATTTCGGTCCCGCGTCGCTGATCGTCACCTACAGCGACGCCGACGAGCTCATCAGCGTGCTCGACTCGCTGGAGCCCGGCCTGACCGCGACGGTGCAGGGCGAGGACGACGAGGCCGACTACGTCCGCCCGCTGCTGCCTTCGCTGACCCGCCTCGCCGGGCGGCTGCTGTGGAACGACTGGCCCACCGGCGTCACGGTGAGCTGGGCGCAGCAGCACGGCGGCCCGTATCCGGCCACCACCGCGCCCACCACGACGTCGGTCGGCACCGCCGCCATCGAGCGGTTCCTGCGCCCGGTCGCGTGGCAGGGCTTCCCCGACGCGCTGCTGCCCGAGCCGCTGCAGGAGCGGAACCCGTGGCAGCTGCCGAGGCGTACGGACGGAGCGCGCTGACCGTTTTCCCGCTGCACAACCACAACTGAATTCCCCGTCCCCGAAAATCCCGCAAGCCAAGGACGTCTTGATCCTGGGAGGCATTGTCATGCCCGTAAACCGGAGAACTGCCCTGCGCGGCGGCGCCGTCGCGGCCGCCTCGGTGGCCCTGACCGCCGCCGCGCACCCGGCATTCGCGGCGGGTTCGGTGTCCGCTGCGAACGCCGCGGCCACCGACCCGTTGAAAGCGATCGTGGCGGGTTACCGCGAAATGCAGACCGGGATCAACCGGCCGTCACCGGAACGCACGGCCGCGCTGAAGAACCTCGGCCGCGTCGCGAAGGCCTACAACGACACGATGACCGTCACCGGCGGTCCACTGTGGACTGACCTGCCGCTCGGGCCGGGCAGCGACTACACCACGTCGATGTACGCGCGGCTGCGGGCCATCGCGGTCGACTGGGGCACGCCGGGCAGCACGCTCTCGGGTGACCCGCAGGTGCTCGACCGCATCAAGAAGGCGCTCGAGCTGATCTACGCGAGCCAGTACAACCCGCAGGTCGGCGAGATCGGCAACTGGTACACCTACGAGATCGGCGTGCCGTACTACGTGCTGCACACGCTCGTCACGGTCGCCGACGAGCTGACGGCCGACGAGCTCGCGCGCTACGTCAGCCCGATCAAGCGGTTCGTGGGCAACCCCAACGTGCGGGCGAACAGCCCGAGCACCGTCGAGACCGGCGCCAACCGGGCCGACAAGGCCCTGATCTCGATCGTCTCCGGCGCGCTCATCGGCGACACCATGTGGATCAAGACGGGCATCGACGCGCTCACCGACGTCGCCGGCGGCGGCGCGGCGAGCCTCGTGGCCAAGCTGGACAAGGCGGGCAGCGACGGCTTCCATGTGGACGGCTCGTTCATCCAGCACGACACCATCCCGTACCCCGGGCATTACGGCATCGTGCTGCTGACCGCGCTCTCCGGCGCGATCCACGTGACCGAAGGCACCGAGTACGCGTTGCCCGAGGACCTCAAGCAGAAGATCTACGCGCTGGTGCCCGACACGTTCGCCCCGTTCGTCTACGCGGGCGCGCTGATGGAGCCGGTGCGCGGGCGAATGCTCTCGCGCCAGGGCGAGACCGGCCACGACATCGGCCACCAGCTCACCGTCGCCACGCTCGTGCTGGCGCGCGCGGCCACCGGCGCGGCCAAGGCCGAGCTGTCGGGCCTCGCGGCGAAGTGGATCTCCGAAGGCACGTACGCGCCGTTCCTGGAGATCCCAGACCCGGAGCGGTTCGCACCGGGCCCGGACCTCGTGGCGACGCCGGGCATCGAGTTCGCGCAGGAGATGCTCGCGACCCACGTGCGGCCGACGCCGATCACGGCCACGCACCGGATCTTCGGCCAGCAGGACCGGATGTTGCACGTGACCGAGGGCTGGTCGAGCTCGCTCGCCGTGGGGTCCACGCGGATCTCGCGCTACGAGTCGATCAACGGCATGAACCAGCACGGCTGGTACGTCGGCGACGGCGTGCTGTACCTGTTCCTGCCGAAGGCCAAGGGGCACTACTCCGACGCCTACTGGCCGACCGTCGACCCACTGCTGCTGCCGGGCGCCACCACGAAAGCCGGCCCGACAGGTGCGCTGCAGTCCACGCCGATGTCGACCAAGGCCCACGTCGGCGGCGTCCGGTGGGACGCGCGCCACGGTGCGTACGCTTTCGACTTCGTATCGCTGGACGGCACGCTGACCGCGAAGAAGTCGTGGTTCTTCACGCCGGCGGGCGTCGTCTGCCTCGGCGCGGGGATCACCGACACGTCGGGGCAGCAGGTGCGGACCACGATCGAGAACCGCAGCCTGGGGGAGAACGGCCGGGGCACGCTGCTGGCCGACGCGCGGCTCGTCTCGTCGGCGCTGGGCCGCACGACGTCGCTGCGCAACCCGCACTGGCTGCACCTCGACGGTGCCGCCGGGAACGTCGCCGGCTACGTGCTGCTCGACAAGGCCGACGTGACCGCACTGCGCGAGGACCGCACCGGCGCGTGGCGCGACATCGACACAGGCGCGAACACCAAGGGCACGACCGATCCGTACACGCGGCGTTACCAGAAGCTCGTGATCGAGCACGGAGTGAAGCCGTCGGACGCGAAGTACGCGTACGCGGTGTTGCCCGCGGCCTCGGTGGTGAGCACCGTCGCTTCGGTGCTCGCGTGGCGAGTGCGGGCGAACACAGCCGCCGTTCAGGCGATTCGGCTGTGGGACAACACACTGCTCGCAAACTTCTACAAGGCGGATACTGTAGATGAGGTGACTGTCTCAGGTCCGGCTTCCGTGGCCCTGGGGCGCAGCGGCTCGGGCTGGCAGCTCGCCGTCTCCGATCCCACGCAGTCGCAGGACAGCGTGCGGGTGACGGTGCGGCGCCAGACCGTGGAGGTCCCGCTGAAGGGCACCTTCGGCGCGACGCAGGTCGTGAACCTGCCGCGCTGACTCTCGGTTTCCCTGCCGGGCCGGTGATTCCCCGCCCGGCCCGGCAGGGCCCCACGTCCGAACCTCGTTCGGCCCGGGCCCGGCCGAAAGGGCATTCCGACGGTACGATCTCGGGAACACGCTCGAGCCGGGGAGAGTGATCACGATCGCCACGCACGTCGACGTCCTCGTAGTGGGTGCGGGGTTGTCCGGGATCGGGGCGGCGTGCCGCCTCCAGCTACGGACTCCCGGCAAGACGTACGCGATCCTGGAGGCCCGCGACTCGATCGGCGGGACCTGGGACCTCTTCCGTTACCCGGGCATCCGGTCCGACTCGGACATGTTCACGCTCGGTTACCCGTTCCGGCCGTGGAAGGACCCGAAGGCCATCGCCGACGGCCCGTCGATCCTCAGCTACATCCGCGCCACGGCCGAGGCCCACGGCGTCGAGCGTCACATCCGCTTCGGGCACCGCGTGGTGTCCGCTTCGTGGTCCTCGGCCGAAGCGCGCTGGACGGTCGAGGCGGAGCACGACGGCGAGCCGGTCACGTTCACCTGCTCGTTCCTGTACCTGTGCAGCGGCTACTACAGCTACGACAGCGGCCACGTCGTCGACTTCCCGGGCCGCGAGGACTTCGCCGGTGAGATCGTGCACCCGCAGCACTGGCGCGCGGACCTGGACTACGCGGGCAAGAACGTCGTGGTGATCGGCAGCGGCGCCACCGCCGTGACGCTGGTGCCGGCGATGGCGTCCGAAGCGGCTTCGGTGACCATGCTGCAGCGCTCGCCGAGCTACGTCGTCGCGCGCCCCGGGGCCGACGCGCTCGCCGACCGCCTGCGGGCCGTGTTGCCGGAGAACCTGGCGCACCGGCTGGTGCGCGGCAAGAACGTGGTGATGGGCACGCTGTTCTTCCAGCTCATGCGCCGCCTGCCCGAGCGCGCGGCCGCGGTGCTGCGCGACGGCGTGGCGAAGCAGCTGCCGCCGTCCATTCCCGTCGACCCGCACTTCGTGCCCGCCTACAACCCGTGGGACCAGCGCCTGTGCCTGGTGCCCGACGCCGACCTGTTCCGCGCACTGCGCAGCGGCAAGGCCGACGTGGTCACCGACCACATCACCCGCTTCACCCCGGACGGCATCCAGCTGGAGTCGGGACGTGAGCTGCCCGCCGACGTCATCGTCACCGCGACCGGCCTGCGCATGGTCGCGTTCGGCCAGGTCGCGCTGACCGTCGACGGCCGGGCCATCAACCCGGGCGAGCAACTCGTCTACAAGGGCATGATGTTCGGCGGCATCCCCAACCTGGCGTGGTGCGTGGGCTACACCAACAACTCGTGGACCCTGCGCGCCGACCTCGCTTCGCAGTACGTCTGCCGGCTGATCTCGCACATGGACCGCCACGGCTACGTCGCCTGCGCCCCCGACCCGGGCCGCGCCCCGACCACGGGCCTGCGCCCGGTCGTCGACCTGATGTCGGGCTACATCAAACGCGCCACCTCGACTCTGCCGAAACAAGGCGACCGCCGCCCGTGGGTGATGCGCCAGAACTACCTGCTGGACCTGGCCGACATGCGTCTCAACCGCCTCGACGACGGTGTCATGGCCTTCCGTCGGGCGGACGAACGAATCCCGACGCCGGCCTGAGCGCACACTGAGCACACGCTGAGCACACGAAAAAAGGGCGCCACCCACCTGAGGTGGATGGCGCCCGACGCTGTGCAGCTCAGCCCTGGCGAGCCTTGTTCCGCGGGTTGTCGCGGTTGATCACGAGGATCTTGCCGTGCCTGCGGATGACCTGGGCCCCCTGCTGGCGAGCCAGCGACCTGACCGACGCGCGAACCTTCATGGTTACCCGTCCTCTCTTCGAAGTCTCGTTCTGTCTTCTTCAACCAGATGACCGGTCGGTTTAATCCCGAGCCTCAATCCACGGTCGCGGTGGCGGCGCTCACCCAGCGGCCGAGGTCCTCGCGGCGCAGCGCCGCGGCCATCAGCTCGGGGAACAGGTCCGGGGTGCACGCGAAGGCCGGCACGCCGAGCTCGGCCAGCGCGGCGGCGTTCTCGTGGTCGTAGAACGGCGCGCCGGAGTCCGACAGCGCCAGCAGGGTCACGACCTGCACGCCCGAGCCGACCAGTTCGCCGACGCGGCGCAGCAGCTCGTCTCGCACGCCGCCCTCGTAGAGGTCGCTGATGAGCACCAGCAGCGTCTGCTCGGGGCGTTCGACGAGGCCTTGGCAGTAGGTGATGGCGCGGTTGATGTCGGTGCCGCCGCCGAGCTGGGTGCCGAAGAGGAGCTCGACGGGGTCGTCGAGGTGCTCGGTGAGGTCCACCACGGCCGTGTCGAAGGCGACGAACTTCGTGCTCAGCGCCCGCATCGACGCCAGCACGGCACCGAACAGGCCCGAGTACACCACCGACTCCGCCATCGACCCCGACTGGTCCACGGCGAGGATCACTTCGCGCTGCACGCTGAGCTGGCGCCGGCCGAAGCCGACCAGCCGCTCGGGCACGATGGTCTTCAGCTCGGGGGAGTAGTGCTTCAGGTTCGTGCGCACGGTGCGGGCCCAGTCGATGTCCGCAGCGCGCGGGCGCTGCGTGCGGGCGGCGCGGTCGAGCGCGCCCCGGATCGCGGCGCGCGTGGGTTCGGCCAGCCGCTCCTCGAGTTGGGCCACCACGGTGCGTACGACCGAGCGCGCCGTCTCCTTCGTCTCCTCGGGCAGCACGCCGTTGAGCGACAGCAGTGTGCCGACCAGGTGCACGTCGGGCTCGACCGCGCTCAGCAGCTCCGGCTCCATCAGCATGCGGGTGAGGCCGAGCCGGTCGACGGCGTCGCGCTGCATCACCTGCACGACCGAACCCGGGAAGTACCGCCGGATGTCGCCGAGCCAGCGGGCGACGCGCGGCGCCGAGGAGTTGAGGGTCGCGCCGCGGCGGTCACCCGAGCGGACGGGCTCGTCGCGCCGGTCGTAGAGGGCTGCGAGCACGGCGTCGAGGCCGCTGTCCTCTTCGGACAGTGAGCGGCCGGTGCCGTCCTCGCCGCCGCCGAGCACGAGGCGCCAGCGGCGCAGACGATCGGGGTCCGGGGTGGTCATGACGCTGCTCCGAGAAGGGTCGCGAGCACGGGCAGGGCACTGCGGGCGCGGATCTCGTCCAGCTCGTCGGCCGCGAGGCGAGCCGCGGGGGCGCCGCCGGAGAGGGTGGCGGCGCGTTGGCCGATGGCGCGTTTCTCCGGTCCCGCGAAGGCGCCGAAAGTGCGGCGCAGCAAGGGAAGCACCTCGGTGAACACGTCGGACGGGATGGTGCCCAGCCAGGTGTCGACGACCCGCAGCATGCGCTCGTCGTGAACCAGCAGGAGCGCGCCGCCGGCGAAGAAGCCCTCGACGTAGGCCGCACCCGCGGCCGGCTCGACACCCGGGGTGAGCGCGCGGCCGAGGCGCAGCTCGACCTCCGCGCTGTCGAACAGGTCGGCGTCGTGCAGCAGCCGCACGATGCGGCCGGCCAGCAACGGCGGCAGGGAGTCGCGGCCGGCGAGCTTGCGCAGCGCGGTGAGCCAGCGTTCGCGCGCCGCGTCGCCCAGGAGGGTGGTGGCTTCGTGGACGTTGTCGACCAGGTCGCAGAACTTCCGGGCCGCGTCGTCGTCGATGCCGTGGACGGCCGGCGGCAGCCCGGCGCACACGCGGGTGAGCAGGCGGTCCGCGACCTCCCGCAGCTGTGCGGTGTCGGTTCCGCGCACATCGCCGTAGCGGGTGGACCGGGCCAGCGGAGGCAGCGAGGTCATGAGGTCGGCGACGTCGGTGTCTGCCGCCGCGCGGACGTCGAGTGCGGTGAGCACCTCCGGCAGCGCGTCGCCGAGACCGCCGAGCAGGCAGCCCTCGACGGCCGTGGTGATGTCGGCGAGCGGCGGCTTGCCGGCCATGGCCTCGCGCACGCGGGCGGACGCCGCCGAGGCGACGGTGGTGCCGTGCACGGCGGCCGCGACCAGGTCGACCTCGAAGCCCGGCTCCCAGCACAGCGTCCACGTCTCGCGAAAGGTGCCCTTGCTGCGCGTCGCCGAGATTTCCGGGCTGCCCCAAGGGATGTCGAGCAGCCTCAGCCGGTGCAGCAGCCGCGATCGGTCGAGGCCGCCGGGCGTGCGCAGGTCGAGATCCAGCTCGCGCGCGGTCGGCTCGCGTTTGAGCCGCAGCCGGCGCGCGGTTGCGATCAGGTCGGCCGCGAGCGGCGCCTGCGGCACGCTTTCGGGGACTTCGCCGAGGCGTTCGCCGACCACGAGCTTGCGCGTGACGAGGTCCGCCTGCACGTCGTCGCCCGAGCACAGCACCGAGCGCGTGGCCGCGTCGACTTCCGCCAGCCCCGCCGAGGACCGGCCGCGCAGCGCCGCCAGCGTTTCGGCCAGCCGGACCGCCTCGATCACGTGCGCCGTCGAGACCGGCAGGTCCTCCTCGCGCAGCACCCCGGCCACGGCGGTGAGCCAGCGGGCGGTCACGTCGTCGGCCGTGGTGAACAGGTGGTGGTACCAGCCGGGCGAGTGCACGCCCGCGCCGTAGCCGCTCGCCGTGGCTAGCCGGCCGTGGGTCCACGGCACCCACGTGCACACGACCTTGCGCTTCGGCAGTCCTTTCAGGACGGTCTGGTCGTGGCTCGCCGGCGGCAGCGGATCGGCCAGTGCCGGCACGTGCCACGCGCCGCACACCACGGCGATGCGCTCGAAGCCTTCCTTGCGCGTCTTGCGCAGCACGCCGCGCATGTACGCCTCGCGGCGCTGTTCGTGGAGGTCCGCCGGGCGTTCGTCCTCCCGCAGCGCGGTCATCGCCTCCGCGATCACCTCGAACGGCGAGTCCCCGCCGCGGCGCGACTCCACGACGTCGTCCCACCACCGCTCGGGGTCGTCGTACCCGCCCGCGGCCGCCAGCTCGGCGAGCGGGTCGGTGCGCGGCACGCGGTCCTCGTCGCCGAGCGCGAACTGGTGCGTCGCCGGGAGGTCGCAGAACCGCACCGGCACCCCGGCTTCCGCGGCGTAGCGCAGGGCCTGCCACTCGGGGCTGAACACCGCGAACGGCCAGAACGCCGCGCGCGACACGTCGTCGGCCGCGTACGCGAGCAACGCGACGGGCGGCCGCATGTCCTCGTCGGCCGCCAGGTCCACGAGCTGGTCGGCTTCGGGCGGGCCCTCGATGAGCACCATGTCGGGCTCCAGCTCGGCGAGCCTCGCGGCCACCGCCCGAGCCGAACCCGGCCCGTGGTGCCGGATCCCGAGCAGGTGCGTGGTCATCCGCTGATCTCCTGGCCCGCGCGGTAGAAGTCGGCCCAGCCGTCGCGTTCGCGGACCACGGTCTCGAGGTACTCGATCCAGATCGCGCGGTCGGCGACCGGGTCCTTCACCACGGCGCCGTGGATGCCGGCGGCGACGTCCTGCGCCCGCAGCACGCCGTCGCCGAAGTGCGCGGCGAGCGCGAGCCCGCCGGTGAGCACGCTGATCGCCTCGGCCGTCGACAGCGTGCCCGACGGGGTCTTGACCGCGGTGCGCCCGTCTTCGGTGCGGCCGGCGCGCAGCTCGCGGAACACCGTGACGACACGGCGGATCTCGGTCAGCTCGGCGGCTTCGGCCGGCAGCGCGAGCGAGGCGCCCAGCTGCGCGACCCGGCGGCTGACGATCTCCACCTCGGCCTCGGCGGTGTCGGGCAGCGGCAGCACCACCGTGTTGAACCGGCGGCGCAACGCGCTCGACAGCTCGTTCACGCCCTTGTCGCGGTTGTTCGCGGTCGCGACGAGCGTGAAGCCGGGGCGTGCCTGCACTTCGGTGCCGAGTTCGGGCACGGGCAGGGTTTTCTCCGACAGGACGGTGATCAGCGAGTCCTGCACGTCGGCCGGGATGCGGGTGAGCTCCTCGAGGCGGGCCACCTTGCCGTCGCGCATCGCGCGCAGGATGGGACTCTCCACGAGCGCGTGCTCGCTCGGGCCCTCGGCGATCAGGCGCGCGTAGTTCCAGCCGTAGCGGATCTGCTCTTCGGCCGTGCCCGCCGTGCCCTGCACGAGCAGCGTGGAGTCGCCGCTGACGGCGGCGGCGAGGTGCTCCGACACCCAGGTCTTGGCGGTGCCCGGCACGCCGAGCAACAGCAACGCGCGGTCGGTGGCGAGCGTGGCGACGGCGACCTCGATCAGACGGCGCGGGCCGACGTACTTCGGGCTGATCTCGGTGCCGTCCGGCAGGGTGCCGCCCAGCAGGTACGTGACCACGGCCCACGGCGAGAGCAGCCACGACGGCGGCTTCGCACGGTCGTCGGCCGCGGCCAGCGCGGCCAGTTCACCGGCGTACTCCTGCTCGGCGTGGGGCCGGAGGACTGCGGACGTCATGAGAGCTCCTCGTGCATTTCGCGGCGGAAAGTCAGGGTTTCGGCCACAGCGCGCCGCCACGGGGCGGCTTCGCCGGGCTGGGGGATCAGGGACAGGCGGTGGCGCAGGCAAGCCGGCGGCACGGCCTTGGCGATGAGGGCCGCGGCGTGGGCCACGAGCCGGTGGTCCTGCTGCGCGGCGACCCAGTCGAGCAGCACCCGGCCCAGCTCCTCGGGCCACGGTTGCGGCAGGTCGAGGATCAGCCGCGTGAGCGTTTCGACCTTCAGGCCGCGCGCCAGCTTCGCGATGGTGGCTGCCTGCTTCTCCGGCGTGAGTACGCCGACGAGCGCCGCCGTGGCCCGGCCGCCGGGTTCGGCTTCGACGAGCGCCTGCGCCCACGCTTCGTCGCGCTGTCGGATCGCGGCCGTAGCCCAGCTTTCGCGCACCACGGCGAGTGGGCAGCCCTCCACGAGCATGCCCACGAGGTCACCCGGGGTGCCGAACTCCGCCCAGAACGCCAGGGGAGTGGCGGCGATGATCGCCCGCAGCCGCGCGGTGTCCTGCCCAGGCCCGTGGGGCACGCGGACGCCGTCGCGCACCAGCGAGTCGTCCGGCCTCGGCAGCGTGACCTGCAGGACGTCGGCCCGCAGCGACCGGCTGCGCACGGTGACGCACTCCTGCAGCCGCGCCGCCATCCGTTTGCCGAGCCCGGTGTCGGGCAGCCCGCCGAGCAGCCGCACGGCCGTGTCGCGCACCGCCGCCGCGCGGTCGGAGAGGGCCGCGTCGAGGAACGGCTCGTCGTCCTGGGTGAGGTGGCGGCCCAGCACCGTGAGGAACACCGAGCGCAGGTCGGCCGGCTCGGTGCGCCACGTTGTCGTGAGCGCCGCGCGCGCCGCCGCGGGATCCTGCGTGAGCGCCCGTTCGAACCACGCCTGGCGTCGCGCGGGAGTGCCGAACTGCCAGGCGTCGTCGCTGTCGTCCTCGACCTCGGCGACCAGGAACGCCCAGTCGGTGTTGCGCTCGCCCAGCCACGCCCCGACCGGCCCCGCCACCTCCGCGAGCGGCGCCCGCAACGACACTCGCGCCCGCGCCGCGTCCGCCAGCGCCGGCAGCAGCTCCGGCCCCACCCGCAACCCCCGCCCGGCCGCCGTGTGCAGCCACTCCTCGAGCAGCTCGGGCCGGTTCGCGTGCAGCAACCGCGCCAGCCGCTCCCGCGCGAGCGGCGAGACGAACCGCCGCCCGTCGGGCTTGGCCGGCTCTTCGCGGCGCGCGCCGGCCACGGGAAGGCGGCCCGCACGGCGGTAGTTGGTGAGCAACGCCGCAACGGCGAGGACGGCGTCTGCCTGGTCTTCGGCCTTGCCCGCGACCTCCCGCACCTCGGCCGGCAGCCCACTCACGTCGAGACTCCGGCGGCGCGTGCCCAGCAGCGCCGTGCCGACGAGGTCTTCCCACGCCTTCACCGGCCCACCACCGCCTCGCCTTTTCCGCCGGCATACAACGGCAGACGACCCGCACCTCGCCCGGCGGCGGCGGTCGGCGAGGAGGAAAGGCCGGTCGCCGCTGCGGAGCGCGGGTGCGGCTGCGGGAGGTGCGCTCTCGAGCCGGTGCCCGGCCGGGTTGGCCGGACTGGGCGGACCGGGCGTTGCCCGGCTGCGACTGCCGGACGGCTCCCGGCCTCGGTCGAGAACATGGCTGCGAGGTGCACTGCCGGCCTGCGCTGCTTGGTTGGGCGCGCAGGCAACAGCCCGCCGGTCGGGTCGTTCGGGCGAAGCCTTGGCGCGGCGGGGTTCGCGTGGCGCGAAGGCCGCGCCGCCGGCACAGCGGACCGGCGTGGGTGCGGTCGTGGCGCGGGCTGATGTGCTTGCGGTGCCAAGGTTTTCGGTCTCTCCCACAGTGTCGTAGTCACAGGCGCACCACGCCGTTCGGGTGCCAGCACGTGAGGGGGCGCAGGCCGGCCGGGGTCAGTTCGGCCGCGAGGGTCACCGGGTGTTCCGCGGCCAGGGCCAGCAGGGGCCACGGGTCGACGCCCGGCAGCAAGGGCAGGGCGGCACCGTCCACATCGGACAGGGCCCAGCCGCCGTCGTGGCGGGCGGGGGTGAGGTCGGACAGGAGCACGGGCCAGCGGTCGAGCCACGGGTCCACGGCGAGGGCCTCGGCGAACGCAGCCAAGGCGTCGGCGACGGTGTCGCCGCGGGGGACCGGGGTCGGAACGGCCTCGGTGCGGTCGGCGACGAGCGCGCGCAAAGGCAGCGCGCCCGGGTGGAAGGCGAGCTCGCCGGGGACGACGTAGCCCGGGGGCAGCGAGCTGTCCAACGGGCGCCCGGGCGGGGCGAAGGACAGGACCAGCGCCACGCGCCCCGAATGGCGGCCGCGCAGCCAGGTGCGGCGGGTGCGGAGGTTGTCCTGTTCGTCGTCGACCGCGCCGGTCACGAGCCACTGGTCGGCGACGCGTTCGCCCGACTCCAGCACCTGCGCGGTGCCCGCCGAGAACCCCAGGCGCGTGCGCACGGTTTCGGCCAGCGCCGAAGGCAGCTCGTCCAGGCGAAGCGCCGCGCCCGCCAGCACGTACAGCAGCGACAGCTCGGCCAGCAGATCACCCGGCCAGTCGCGGCCGCGTCCGACCAGCCCGGCCGCGCGCCGCAGGCCACCGGCCAGGCCCGGTGCCTGGGCGTCGATCATCCGCGCGGCCACCGCGCGCAGCTGCTCAGCACCGCCTCCGAAACCGCCGCCGCTTTCGAAACCACCGCCCTCGAACGCACTGCGTTCGAAACTCGCGAAGCCGGCGCCAACACGGTCGGTCAGCCAGCCACGCAGCTCCGCCGCGCCCGCGGTGACCCGCGCGAGCCGCTCCTGCGCCCGTTTGGCGGCGGCTTCCAGGTCCTTCGGCGCGTCCGGTTTGCGTTCCGCCCGCGAGGCCCGCGCCTCTCGTTCGGCAAGCCACGTGGCGACATCGGGCTCCTCGGCAGCGGACGGCACCTGCTCCGCCGACCACAGCAGCAGCAACCCCAGCGCGTGCTTGCACGGGAACTTCCGCGACGGGCACGTGCACTTGAACGCCGGCCCCGCCAGCTCGACCACCGTGCGGTACGGCTTCGCGCCACTGCCCTTGCACGAACCCCACACCGCGCGCGCCGAAGCGCCCGCACCCGACCACTTCGCCGGCACCGCGAGCCCGCGCCCGGCCTTGGCCGACGCCGGGTCCGGCGCGAGCCCGGCGACTTGCTCGGGACTCCAGCGCGCTGCCACCTGTTCGGCCACGTTTCCCTTGCCGCTCCGTGTTTCCGACCCCCGTGAGGGGCTGACCGGAGAAGCATCTCATCCGCCACCGACAGTTTCCGACACCTGCCGGGCCGCGATGAAAAACGCCGGACCGCCCAACAGCGATCCGGCGTTTCAGCGTGCCAAACGAGCAAACAGGGTCAGGACTTGACCGCACCCCGCCAGCGCACGGTCGGGCGCATGCGCTCGTCGTTCACGCGGTGCTTGTTCGAACCGACGATGTCGAACATCGACTCGATCAGCGTGTCCGACAGCAGGTGTGGCTGCAGGCCGAGCTCGACGAGCCCGGTGTGCTTCACGTTGTAGTAGTGCTCGGGCTGCTCGACGCGCGGGTTCTCGAGGTTCTCGATCTGCACCGGGCCGGGGAAGCAGTTCGCGACGATGTCGGCGATCTGCGCCACCGAGTAGCTCTCGGTCATCTGGTTGAACACGCGGAATTCACCGCGGTCGGCCGGGTTCTCCACGGCCAGGCGGATGCACTCCACGGTGTCGCGCACGTCGATCAGGCCGCGGGTCTGGCCGCCCTTGCCGTAGACGGTCAGCGGCTGGCCCAGCACCGCCTGGATCACGAAGCGGTTCAGCACGGTGCCGAACACCGCGTCGTAGTCGAACCGGGTCGCCAGGCGCGGGTCGAGCGCGGTCTGCGCCGTCTGCTGGCCGTACACGACACCCTGGTTGAGGTCGGTGGCGCGCAGGTCCCAGATGCGGCAAGCGAACTCGATGTTGTGGGAGTCGTGCACCTTCGACAGGTGGTAGAAGGAGCCCGGCTTCTTCGGGTAGAGCATGCGGTCCTTGCGGCCGTTGTGCTCGACCTCGAGCCAGCCCTCTTCGATGTCGATGTTGGGCGTGCCGTACTCGCCCATGGTGCCGAGCTTCACCAGGTGGATGTCCGGGTTGATCTCGGCGATCGCGTAGAGCAGGTTCAGGTTGCCGACGACATTGTTCTGCTGCGTGTAGACGGCGTGTTCGCGGTCGATCATCGAGTACGGCGCGGACCGCTGCTCGGCGAAGTGGACGATCGAATCGGGAGCGAAGTCGCGCACGGCCGAATAGGTGAACTCGGCGTCGCACAGGTCGCCTTCGAACAGGGCGATCTTCTTGCCCGAAACCTCCTCCCACGCCGCGATGCGCGTGGGCAGGTCTTCGATCGAGACGAGACTGTCGGCTTCGAGCTCCACGTCGTACTTGCGCCGGGCGTAGTTGTCCAGAACAGCCACTTCGTGGCCTTTGTCCGACAAGTGCAATGCCGTGGGCCAGCCGAGATAGCCGTCGCCGCCGAGAACCAGCACTCGCATTGAAGAAGCCTTTCCGTATCGTTTACGCGACAAGCACGCTGATTCCTCTTTGTACATGACGCCTTGAACACGTCCGAACCTATCGACCGGGTGCTGATGATCACCTGGCAGACAGCTGTGAATCTACTGTGCGTCGGGGGGCCGGACGGCAGGCGGATCGGCCCGAGGGGAGACTGGGGGACATGACGACGGTAACCAACCCGGTGGAGCCTCGCACGACAGAGGATTCACCCCGGCCCCGGCGTCGCCTCGCCGGACGGTTCTTCCGCGCGGCCACCAGTTCGGTCGCGGCGACTTTGCTCAGCCAGGCGGCGTTGCTCACGGTGCTCGCGATGGGCGGTGCTCCGTGGCTGGCCAGCGCGTTCGCGTTCGCCGCGGGCGCGGTGCTGAACTTCTTCCTCACCCGCCGCTGGGTCTGGGGTCGCCGCGGCAAGCCGGCCCTCGGGCACGAGCTGCTGCCCTACGTCGTCGTCATCTCGCTCGGCGGGTTCGCCTCCGTGGGGCTCACCACGCTCACCGGTCACCTGCTCGCGCCGCTGAACCTGCCGCATGCCTGGTGGGTCGTTTTCATCGACGGCGCGTACGTGCTCAGTTACGCACTGGTTTTCGTGGTGAAGTTCACGATGCTCGACCGCTTCGTGTTCGCCCGCGGCGCAGCACGTACCCCCGCCACCACGTCCCCGTCATGACCCGCGCGTAGTTCGCGCCGTAGACGACGCTGCCGCCCTTCTTGCTCTTGCCGGCCTTGCGCAGCCGCATGCTCATCGGCCGTTCGAGCACCCGGGCGTCGCGCGCGGTGACTCCCAGCAACAGTTCCGAAGACTGGTACTGCGGCTCGTTGAGCGGAACAGCGCACGCGAGCTCCGCGCGCATGGACCGGAAACCGAACGACGTGTCGGTGATCTTCCGCCACGTCAGCGCCGAGGCCAGCCACGCGAACACGCGCACGCCGAGCCAGCGCATGCGGCTGTCGGCCTCTTCGTGGCCCAGCCGCCGCGATCCCGTGACGAAGTCGGCGGTGTCGTCGAGCAGTGGTGCGACCAGTTCCGCCATTTCGCTGTTGTCGTACTGGCCGTCGCCGTCGGTCGTCACCACGTAGCGCGCGCCGCGTTCGGCCGCGAGGTGGTAACCGAGGCGCAAAGCCGCGCCCTGGCCCCGGTTCGTCGGCGCGACGCACACGTAGGCGCCGTGTTTCTCGGCGATGGCGGCGGTGTCGTCGCTGCCGCCATCGACGACCACGAGCACGTCGACCGGCAGGCCGAGGCACTCGTCGGGCATCTTCTCGAGAACCTGGCCGATTCCGCCGGCCTCGTTGTACGCGGCGATCACCACGGTCAGCTCCGAAAGCTTCGCGCCCGGGTGCCTGTCGTCGAAATCCTTGACCGCGCCCACATCCACGGCGTCCGGGTACGCGGCGAGGCGTCGCCGGCTCGCTGCCGTGAGCGTGGTGAAGCCCAATGCGCCCGCGACGGGCAGCAGCACGAGCGCCGGCAGCTGGTAGCGCCAGGAGAACTCGAACACCGCCGACGCGAACAGGAGGAACAGCCCGGACCCCGCGGCGAGCAGCGCGCCGCTGCGGGCCTTGTCGCGCGGTTTCTTGCGGCGCAGCAAGGTGAGCAGGCCGAGCAGGGCGAAGAACCCGAGCACGGCGCCGGGTACGAAGCCGCCGTTGATCTGGTAGTCGCGCAGGAAAGTCGCGATCGGCTCGTTCACGCTCGGGTTCACGCCGTCGTACTGCTGCGTGATCATCGCGATGTCGGCCGGTTCGTTCCACTCCGGGTACGTCTGCTGGAACTGCCAGCGGTCGATCGGCACGTCGTTGATCGCCGTGCTGCGCGTGAACCGGAAGCTCTTCGAGAAGTCGCTCAGGATCGCCTTCGTGACGTCCCACCACTGGGCCTTGAGCACGTCGATCGAGAACTCGTGCGCCAGCACGGTGCGGTCGGCGCCCGGGGGCAGCGGGCCCGGCCACGCCGGGTCGAGGTCGGCGTGTGTGTAGTTGTCCACCAGGCGGGTGGACACGTCTTCGGTGGGGCAGAACACCTGGATCTCGGGCGCCAGGTGCAGGTTCGCGCAGTCGGCGACGGCGGCGGTGCGCCCGTAGAGCATGCTGCCCGAAGGCCCGGTCAGCCCCCACTTTCCGGTCTGTGCCTTGACTTCCGCGGCGTAGGGCACGATCACGACGAGCATCGCCAGCACGCCGATGCCGGCGTTGCGCCAGCCGCGCCACGTCCGCCACGCGCTGCCTGCGCTGAGCACGTACAGCAGGAACGGCACCGCGAGCGCGACGCCGATCAGCCGCACCAGCACGGCGAACCCGACCACGAGACCCGCGAGCGCGATCCGCCGCCAGTTCGGCGCGCCCTTCGCCAGCAGGAGCCACAACAGCCCCAGCAGCAACGCTTCGAACAGCACCTCGGACATGATGTTCTGCTCGATCTGCAGCTGGTAAGCGTCCAGCAGCAGCGGCGCCGTCGCGAGCGCCGAGACCCAGCGGCGCGCGCCGAGCCGGCGGGCCAGCGCGTAGATCCCCACCGCGATCGCCAGTCCGCCCACGTGCTGCACGGCCGCGACCCACGACAGCCCGCCGACCGCCAGCAGTGGCCGCAGGATCAGGTCGTAGCCGATCGGGTTGAGCTGGTCGGCGCGCAGCGCGTGCAGGTTGTCGAGGTACCGGTACGAGTCGATGTACAGCAGCGCCGGCCGGTAGGCCACCCACGTGAGCACGCGCAGGACCGTGCCCGCGACGAGCAGGAGGAGCAGGAAGGCGTGGCGGCGGAGGAACAGGCTCACGGGGTCGCTTTCAGGTCCAGTTCCGAGAAGTACTTCCAAGCGGTGGTGAGGCCGTCGGCGAGCGAGATCGCCGGGGTGAAGCCGATCGTCTCGGCGCTGGCGGACACGTCGACGACGACCGCCGGCATCTCGCCCTTCGGCGCGGCCACGTGCTCCACGGGCAGCTCGGCACCCGTCACGTCGCGCACGGTCTGCACCATCTCCAGCACCGACACCGAATGCCCGGCGCCGACGATCGCCCGGCCGGAGTAACCGCTTTCGAGCGCGAGCGCGATGGCGCGCACCACGTCGTCCACGTGCACGAGGTCGCGGCGCTGCTCGCCCGTGCCGTACACGCGCACGCCCTCGCCCGCCATCGCGGCGCGCATCATGCGCGGCACGAAGCTGTCCTTGTGCGACATGCCGGGGCCGTAGACGTTGGTGAACCGCAAGGCGCACGTCGACATGCCGTACGCGCCGGAGTAGCCCGACAGCAGCATCTCGCACGCGGCTTTCGTGGCGCCGTAGGGCGTGAGCGGCCGAGTGGGCAGGTCCACGGTGATGGTCGAGGTGCCGACGTCGCCGATCACGGCGTTGGTGGAAGCGAGCACGAAGGTCTGCACCCGGCGTTCGCGTGCGAGCTCCAGCAGCCCGTGGGTCACGGCGACGTTCTCGGTGAACGTGTCGTCGGGCAGTTCCACCGACTTCAGCACCGACGTGAGCGCCGCGAGGTGGACGATGGCGCCCGTACCCGCGGTGACGGCGGCTTCGCGGGTCTCCGCGTCGCGAAGATCGCCGGTGACCACGCGCACGCCCTCGTCTTCGGTGACGTACGGGACCCGGTCCACGACGGTGACGGGGTAGCCGCGATCACGCAGCTCGCGCACGGCCGCGCGGCCGATGAAGCCGCTGCCACCGGTGACGACGACGGGTGTCCTTTCAGGACCGTTCTCCAGCACCATGGCGCACAACCTACCTCCGCAGCCTGTGAGCCAGGACAGCGGACGAGCGCGCCCGGGCCGATCGGTCCCGGATGTCCGGTAGGTCCGCCCGCGCCCGGCGCCCGCGTGTGGCCACCCCCAGTGACCACACACGGACGCCCGTCTCGTTTTCGCGACATCCCGTGCGTCGGAGTGTAGCGTTGACAGGACGGTTGATGTCAAGTTTTCGTGACAGCTATGCTTCATGTCGTCACGAGCGGAGGACGGTTGGGGGACTGATGACCGGGACGCCGGACACTGGGGACGCAGGGGACACGGCGAGCGGTCCCGACGAGGAGACCAGCTTCGCCGAACGGCTCGCGCACTTGATCTCGACGGTGCACCCGCCGGACCGCAAGCCCTACTCCTACCGCGAGATCGCGCAGGGGGTCGCCGAGCTCACCGGGGTGAGCATGTCGGCCACCCATGTGCAGCAGCTCGCCGTCGGGGCGCGGCGCGACCCGAAGCGCTCGCACATCCAGGCGCTGGCGCGGTTCTTCGGCGTGCCCGTCACCTACTTCTTCGACGACGACGTGGCCGAGCGCGTCGACGGGCAGATCGCCGACGTCGTCGCTTGGCGCGACACCGGCGCCCGCGACCTCGCGCAGCGAGCGATGCGCCTTTCCGAACGCGACCGCGACACCGTGTCGGCGCTCGTGGACCAGCTCAACAGCTACGACGCCGGGCGCGAGCGCTCCCGCCGCGGGCGCAAACCCGAGTAGCTATGCTGATCATCGCCGGGGCGCCGCGGTGCACCCGGCTGGTCCAGCCGCCGAGCGCACCGGGAGGGGTCATCGACCCGAGCCTGAGGGCGCGCGCTCGCACCCGAGTGCGTGAGCTGCTGCGCGACGTGCCGCCGCCTCGCCCGTGGTCGATGAACGCGTGGGTCGACGAGCTGGAACGCCGCCGCGGCCGCGACATCGACCTGGTGGCGGTGGAGTACGAGCCGGGCCGGCCCTCGGGCGCCTGGCAGCGGCGCGCGGACTACGACCTCATCGCCTACACCGCCGGCACCTCGCCGTTGCACCAGGACCACATCATCGCCCATGAGCTCGCGCACCTGCTGTGCGAGCACCGCGGGTCCTGCGTGATGTCCGACGCCGAGGCCGTGGCGCTGGCGCCCGACCTCAGTGTCCACACGCTGTCGCACCTGCTCACGCGCGTGACGACCGACGTCGACGAGTACGAGGCCGAGCTCATCGCCGTGCTGCTGATGAGCGCGGCGACGGCCGAGGACGAACCGCTCAGGCCCGGTGCGTCCGGGCGCTCGGCCGATCGCGCGCGGCGGCTCGCGTCGCTGCTCGGATAGCGGCCGGATGATCGACGCGCTGTTCTTCGGGGTCGGGCTCGTCGCCGTGGCCGCCGGGATCTGGCGCGCCGTGCGGGCGCGGCGCACCGGCGCGGGCGCCGGGCTGGCCACGAGCCTGATCGCACTCGGTCTCGCGTTGTTCTTGCTGGCCGACAGCGCGCAGGCGATCGAAAGCCGGATCTACCCGAGCCTCGGGCGGCTGCTGTCGAACCTCGCGACGATGGTGGCCGCGTACGGCATCGAGGTCACCGTCGCCGAGATCGGTGGTGTGGCAGGGAAACCACGCCGCAGCCGGCTCGCCGCGCTCGTGGTCGCGCTGGTCGTGCTCGTGGTGGCGTTCTTCTCGACCCGCGGGCTGCCGGTGGGTATCGGCCTGTTCGACGAGCTGTACCGGACCAATCCGACGCTGGTCGCCTACATCGTGGTCTACACGGTCTACCTCGGGTTCGCGGTGGTGGACATCGCGATCGTGTCGGCGGGCGCGGTCCGCGCGGGCGCCGGCGCGTTGCGGGCCGGACTCGGGCTGATGCTCGTGGCGTGCGTGTTCGCGCTGGCCTACCTCGCGGGCAAGATCGTCGATCTCGTCGCCGACGTGGCCGCCGAGCACCCGGTCGTGGTGGTCTGCCGGGGCGCGTTCTCGACGGTCGACTGCGCGCTGGCCGTGGGCTTCCCGGCGATCTCGGTGCTGCTCATCGTGGTCGGCCTGACCGTGCCGGCGATCCCCGCGGCCAGGCGCGCGGTGCGCGACGCGCGGACGCGGGCCGCGCTGCGCCCGCTGCGCGAGCACCTCGCCGAGCGGTTCCCCGACGTCGTGCGCCTCGGCCGCGCGGGCGCGACCGGGCGCGAGCGGCTGCTGACGGTGCTGAGCGAGATCAACGACGGCCTGCTGCTCGCCGGCATCCCGCCGGCGGCTCCGCCCGAAGCGGCGGCCGACCTGCTGCGGGAGGGCGGCGGCGACGCCGTGGAGGGTCCGGCGGGCGACGTCGAGGGCGACACCGCGTTCGCCGCCGACGTGGCGCGGCTGCGGGCTATCGCGCGGGCGCTGCGAGCGGAGCGGTCAGCCGGAGCTGCCAGCCCCGTTCGGTGAGTACGACCAGGTGCAGCGCCTCGGCGCGAGCGGTCAGCGGCAGGAGCTGCTCCACGCGCCGCGTCACCTCGGTGTTCTGCTCGTCGCTGCCGCCCATCGCGACCGTGAGGTGGGCCGGCGGGTGCGGGCCGAAGCGGCCGCCGTACGGCTGGACGCCGGGCCAGCGGTCGCACGCGGCGTCGGCGAGCGGCTGCAGCGCCGGGGCCGCCGCGGCGACGAACCCGGGGGCGACCACCACCTCGCCCAGCGCGACGTCCATCGCCTCATGGGCGGCCGCCAGCGCGGTCACGGCGGCGTCGACGTCGTCCGTGAGCTCGGCGGCGGGCAGGAACGGGTAGAGCGCCGTGACGTGCGGGGGCAGGCCGGGCCGCACGAGCGTGGGGCTGACCGCGAGGGCGGCCTCGAGCAGGCCGGCCGCGGCGGGGAGCTCGACGACGAGGGCACTGGTTCCGGGATCGGGCACGAAGTGATCTTCCCGCACCCGCGCCCTATCGAGAAATTGAGGCTTACCTACGTTCTCGGGTGTACCCGAATGGGAACCCTAAGTCTTCCCCAAGTTTTCCGCTGCATTGTGGGCCGGGCCCTACACTCGGTGAATGAAGATCGTCCTATGGACCGCATTGTGCGGATTGTGTGCCCTCGTCGGCCACGTGCTCCTGGGCGTCGTGGCTGTTTCCCTGCTCCTGGCCTGTGTTCCCGTGCGCCGGGAAGTCGGCCGGGGAGCCGAAGAAAGAGAATTGATCACCACCCGCGGCTGATATTCGCCGAGTCGCCGCGCAATTGCAATTCAGCGGTAATAACCGTCCACGGGCAGGCGGGCTTCGTCGAACAACGCGGGGCCCTGCAGTTCGAAACTCGCGCCCGGCGCGGGCGGCTTGAGGGTGGCCAGCTGCTGCGTGGACAGCGCGAAGACCACCCGGCCGAGTCCTGATCGTTCGATGGCGCCCGTGCACATCCCGCACGGCTGGCAGCTCGTGTACATCGTCGTCAGCGCGGCCTTCTCGGGGCTGAGCTCGCGCGCGGCCCAGCGCGCGAGCTTCAGCTCGGGGTGCGCGGTGATGTCCTGGTCCGTGAGCGACGTGTTCCACTCCTCGACGAGCACCTTGCCGTCGGCGGTGGCGAGCAGCGAGCCGAACGGCGGGTTCCCGCTGGCCCGCGCCGTGGCGGCGAGCTCGATCGCACGGCGGAGCAGGGCCTCGGTCATCGTGGTCCCCTTTCGAGGGAGTGCTGCTTCCAGGCGTCCGCGACGGCCGCGAGCGCCCGCCAGGCCGCCGAGGGCCGCCGGGTCTCTTCAGGGTCGCCCGAGAACGGGTCGAACACCACGTCTTCGGCGCCGAGTCGCCGAAGTTCCTCCAGATCGCCCACGACCTGCTCCAGCGTGCCCTCGCCCGCGAGCCGGTCGGCAGGAGGCGCGTCGGTGAGCCGCAGAACGATCCGCGGCGCGAACCCGGGCACCGGTCTGCCCTCGGCGCCGGCGAGGTCCCGCAGCCGGCCGAGCGCGTCGCGCACCCACGGCAGCCGGAAGCGCAGCGGGTGCCACGCGTCGCCGAAGCGCACCGAACGGCGCAGGGCGGCGTCACTGCCGCCACCGATCCACAGAGGCACCCGGCCCGCGCGGTAGTCGTCCTCGTCGGCCCACGCGGCGCGGATGGTCGCCAGGTGCGCGTCGGTCAGCGCGCCGCGACGTTCGAACGGCACACCGAGCGCCGCGTACTCCTCGCGCGCCCAGCCGACGCCCACGCCGAGCACGAACCGGCCGCCGCTGAGATCCGCCAGGTTCGCGACCATGCGCGCGGTGAGCAGCGGGTGCCGGTAGGGGAGGATCAGCACGGTGGTGCCCAGCCGCACGTTCGCCGTCGCGCCCGCCAGCCACGACAACGTCGTGAACGGCTCGTAGAACGGCGCGGGGTACTGCGCCGCGACGTCGGGCGTGATGGCGACGTGGTCGGACACCATCAGCAGGTCGTAGCCGAGCCCTTCGCCGGTCTGCGCCCACGCGCGCAGCACACCGGGGTCGGCGCCGGGGCCGAAGTTCGGGATGTTCACACCGAGTCGCACGCCACCAACGCTATCGGCGCGGACCCGACCGGTGAAGGGAATCCGTCCGGCATATCGGCCCGATGGCCGTGGATCTGCCGGTAGATTGCGGGAATGGCCGAGACTCTCGACGACACCGACTGGGCAATCCTGGCCGAGCTGCAGCAGGACGGCCGGCTCGCGCTCACCGAGCTGGGCAAACGCGTGAGCCTCAGCGCCTCGGCGGCCACCGAACGGGTCCGGCGGCTCGAGGCGCTCGGAGTGATCACCGGCTACCGCGCCGAGGTCGACCTCGGCAAGGTCGGGTTGGGCGTGCTGGCCGTGGTGCGGCTGAAGTTCCCCGGCAACCGCCACGAGCCGCTGCACCGGCTGCTGGCCGAACGCGCCGAGCTGCTCGAGTGCCTGCGCACCACCGGCGACGACTGCTACACGCTCAAGGTCGCCGCCACGTCCATGGCGCACCTCGAGCAGCTCATGGGGGAGCTGGCTCGGTTCGGCAGCACGACCACGAACGTCGTGTACAGCCAGACGCTGCCGTACCGGGGGCCGCGCAAACCCGCCTGAGGAAATTTCCCGCCGATTTGTCGAAGCGCGCCCGCCCCCTCCGACGCGTCCGTGAAGGGGCGCACCGAGCGCCCCTCCGAGCGAAGGAGACGACATGGGCACGGAGATCGACGTCCGGTGGGAAGGCGTGCTGGCGGGGACGCCGGAGCAGGTGTGGGACGCGTTCACCGCGCACACCGGCGGCTGGCTGTGGGAGATCGCCTACGAGCCGCGCCCTGGCGGGGCCGAGCGCGGCCTGACGCCGACCGGCGGCACCGTCGTCGAGTGGGACCCGGCGCGGCGGTTCGTGACGCGCGCCGACTCCGCCGACGGATGGTTCAACCAGCTCGACTACGACCTCGAGCCCCGCGGCGCCGGCACGCTGCTGCGCTACCGGCACCGCTCGTTGCTCGGCGAGGACCACGACGTGCAGCTCGACTCGTGCCTGCACCACACGAAGTTCTATTACCACTCGCTCACCGAGTACGTCCGCCACTTCGCGGGCCGCGACGCGACGTACGTGTCGGCAGGCGCGCCGGAGTCCTCGGCCGACGGCGGGTTCGCGGCGGTGTGCGACGCGCTCGGCGTGGGTGACGCGGCTGTCGGCGACCGGGTCGTGGCCGCGGGACCGACGCGGATCGAGGGCGTCGTCGACTACCGCACCGACCGCTTCCTCGGCATCCGCACGGCCGGCGCGCTCTACCGCGTCTACGGCCGCGACGCGTGGGGCTGGCCGGTCGCCGTCGCGGCCCACGTCTTCGGCGGCCCGGCGGACCCGGAAGTGGCCTGGATCACCTGGCTGGCCGGTGTTTTCCCCGCGGGAAAGGACGAGTAGCCCGGGTCGCCGAGTGTTCACCCGCGCGTCGTTGATGGCGGCGCTCGGCCTCGCCTAGCGTCGTGCCGTCTTCGACCTATGCGGAGGAACGCATGTCCACTGGGGATCTCAGCCGGCGTAACTTGTTGCGAGTGAGTGGTGTCGTGGCGGCCGGAGCGGCGATGGGCATGCTGCCCGGCGTCGCGTTCGCGGCTCCCGCGCCGGGCACGGCGCAGCAGACCAAGACGGTCACGGGCACGTTCAAGCCCGACGTGCCGGACTGGTACTACCTGCCCGTCGACGTGCCCCGCGGGGTCAAGCAGATCGATGTCGTCTACTCCTACGACCGGCCGGCCGTGCCCGCCGGCGTGCGCGGAAACGCCTGTGACATCGGCATGTTCGGCCCCGAGGGCCACGACCTCGGCAACACCCGCGGCTTCCGCGGCTGGTCCGGCGGGTTCCGCGACCGCTTCTCGATCAGCGCTTCCGACGCCACGCCCGGTTACGTCGCCGGCCCGATCAAGCAGGGCCGCTGGCACGTGATCCTCGGCCCGTACACCGTGGCGCCGCAGGGCATGAACTACCGCGTGGACATCACGCTGACGTTCGGCGCAGACGACAAGCCGTTCAAGCCGAACCCCGCGCCGGAGACGGCTCCGGCGCGCCAGCGCGGCAAGTCCTGGTACCGCGGCGACTGCCACCTGCACACCGTCCACTCAGACGGCAGGCGCACGCCGGACCAGCTCGTCGCCGACGCCCGCGCGGCCGGGCTCGACTTCATCGTCTCCACCGACCACAACACCAAGAGCTCGCAGCTGATCTGGGGCGACTACGCCACCGACGACCTGCTGATCCTCAACGGCGAAGAGGTCACCACGCGCTCGGGCCACTGGCCCGCGATCGGCCTGCCCGCCGGCACCTGGATCGACTGGCGCTACCGCGCGTCCGACGCGGCGGACTTCCGGCACTTCACCGACCAGGTGCACCGCGCGGGCGGCCTGGTCACCGCGGCGCACCCGTTCGCGAACTGCTTCGGCTGCACGTACGAGTTCGCCTACGAGATCGCCGACCTCGTCGAGGTCTGGAACGGGCCCTGGACGGCCGACGACGAGGCCAGCGTCACGCACTGGGACGGCCTGCTGCGCGGCGGCCGCTGGATCCCCGCGATCGGCGACTCCGACGCGCACAACCCGGACCAGATCGTGGCCCTGCCGCACACCGTGGTGAAAGCGAACAGCCTCCGCCGCGCCGACCTGCTGGCCGGCCTCAAGGCGGGCCAGACGTGGCTGGCCGAGTCGAAGGACGTGAACCTCGAGTTCGGCGTGTCCGGCGGCGGGCGCAGCGCGGGCATCGGCGAGCGGCTCACGGCCGGCACCGGCACCGCGGTCACGGTGACCGCGACGGTCAGCGGCGCGCCGGGCACCACCGTCACGTTCCTCGACCAGCTCGGCCCCGAGCACGTCGAGACGGTGCCCGCGAGCGGCACGGCGACCGCGACGTGGACCACCTACCCGCGTTATAGCCGCTGGGTGCGCGTCGAGGTGCGGCGTCCGTCGGGCGGCCCGAACACCACCACGCCGAACGCGATGGTCGCCATGTCCAACCCGATCTTCCTGGGCGCTGCCGACGGCAAGTGATCCCGGCCCGTCCTCCTTCACCCACACACGGGCCCTACCGGTCCTCCGGGCAGAATTGTCCGAACAGGTCTCGGAGAAGGGTGGGGGAGGACGGGTGCGCGGGTGCGGGGTCAAGGCGGCGATCGCTGCGGTCGTCGTGGTCCTCGTGGCCGTGGTCGTCGTGGTGGTGGTGCTGTCACGGGGCAGCGACGTCGCGACACCCGGGTGCACGGTCACGTTGCCGCAGGAGCCGGGTCAGCAGGATCCGACGCAGTACACGCTGCAGCCCGAGCAGATGAGCAACGCGGCGACGATCGCCGCGGTGGCCTCGAAGGAGGGGCTGCCCTCGCACGCCGTCACGGTCGCGCTGGCCACCGCGTTGCAGGAGTCGAAGCTGCGCAACCTCAGCGGCGGTGACCGCGACTCGGTCGGCCTGTTCCAGCAGCGCCCGAGCCAGGGCTGGGGCACGCCGGCGCAGCTGCAGGACCCGGTCTACGCGGCCACGGCGTTCTACGAGAAGCTCGCCAAGCTCTCGGGCTGGGAGTCGATGCCCATCACCGAGGCGGCGCAGGCGGTGCAGCGCTCCGCCGCACCCGACGCCTACGCCCAGTGGGAACCCGTCGCGCGCGCCGCGGCGAGCGCGCTGACCGGCCAGATCCCGGCCGCGCTGACCTGCCGCAACATCACCGTCGGCCCCGCCACCGCCGACCTCGTGAAGACCGCCAGCGCCGAGCTGGGCACGGCCCGCCTCAGCGGCGCCCACCCGGCCGCCCAGGGCTGGGCGATCAGCACCTGGCTGGTCGCCCGCGCCGCCACGGTGGGCGTCGACAGGGTCACCTTCGCCGGCCAAGCCTGGACGGCCGAGTCGGGTGCGTGGACGGCCGACCCGTCCGTCGGGCAGAACCTGACGCTGCACCAGGTGCCGGCGGCGCCGCCCAGTTCACGCTGACCGTCCACTTCGGACTTCGGCTCGGCCGGTGAGCGAGCCACCCGCGTTCGACCTTCTCCTCAAGCGAGGGGTGCCGTTCCGGTAGCACCACGATCGGCTCGGTGTACACCGCGTATGCGCGGATTCGCGTGCGATCCCGGAACCGTGGGCGCGCGAACCCGAAGATCGCCGATGTGGCGACAACCGTCGGGCCGTCTCCCGGCAACTGGGGCGAGCCGGGGTCCATTGATACGTAACAATCGGACTGGTCCAGTCGGAGGCATCCTCTCATCTCCGGGTTTACTCGTCATTGACTCCACCTTCGAGGGCATAGTAGCGTCACCGCGCCAGGTTCATGAAACCTTTCAATCCGGAGGTCGCGATGCTGCGGCAGGGGTGGGGGCACGTGCCCGTTCTGGAGGTCCGTGAAGTGAACCGGAGCGAGTGCGTCGAGTCGGGCAGGGCTGTCAGGCGCCGCAAGACAGGCTGAGACAAGGTGAACCCAAGCGTGCGCGACGGAATGTCGCACCGCTGCGAGGCCGGTCGCGCCCCGAAGCCGTAGCCGCACTCCGGCTTCGGAGTGTCTTTCTCGAATCCGTACCGTCCTGCTCAAGTCTGGCCGGATTCCTTGTATCCCAGGCAAAACCATGGTTTTGCCCGCTGAGTTGAAACGTTTTATACCCGAACCCGGGCCACTCTCCGCCAGCCGTCCCCCAGGAGCTGTTGTGCGTTACAGATCCCGTCCCAGGCTCATCTCCCGCCGTCTTTCCGCCCTGGCTTGCCTGACCTCGCTGTTCAGCGCAGGCGCCGTCGTGCCCGCCTCCGCCGGAAGCCACCTCTTCACCGCCACCGATCTCCGCTCGGACCACCTCGACCGTCCGCTGGGGACGGACGACACGGCCCCCGCGCTGAGCTGGCAGACCGTCGCCCGGGACCAGACCGCCTACGAAGTCCAGGCCGCCACCTCGGAAGCGAGACTGGCTCACCCCGACCTCTGGGACACCGGCCGCGTCGGCGGCACCACGAACGAACTCGCCTACGCTGGCCGGGCCCTGGGCAGCCGTCAGCGCGTGTACTGGCGAGTTCGCGTCTGGTCCGGCCGGACGCCGTCGGCGTGGAGCACCCCCACCTGGTTCGAAACCGGCCTCACCGAACCGAGCGACTGGTCTGCCGGCTGGGTGGGGAACAGCCAGTGGCAGCTCGGCACCAAGCCCACCCAGCCGGTGGTGGTCACCCTCCCCGCGCAAACCGCCCGATACGTGAAGCTCGACGTCACAAAGCTCGGCCTGCCGCTGGCCGAACAGCCGCTGGACAGCCAGAACCGCATGGTCACCACCGGCACCACCCGCCGCTTCCCGGACCTGACTTACCGGCTGCAGCTGGCCGAGCTGCAAGTGCGCGATTCGGCGAACGCGAGCGTGAACTTCGCCGACGGACGCCAGAAGTACGTGACCGCGTCGGAGACCGAGACCGTGCGCAAGGAGTGGGAACCCGGGCTGATCGCCGACGGCCTGACCACGTCCAACCCCGAGGACGCCGGGAACGCCGGCTACCAGAGCGCGGGGCACAGCAGTGCGGACGCCGACGTCTGGCTCACTGTGGACCTCGGTGCCGCACACACCTTCGACCAAGTCGTGCTGTATCCGCGCACCGACACCCTCACCGCCGACGGCAAGACACCGAACTTCCCGGTCGACTACACCGTGCAGACCGCCACCGATGCGGCCGGACCGTTCACCGTCGCCAAGACCATGACGGGGCAGCCCGCCCCCGCTACCTGGTTGCCGCCCGCGCTGCCGGTGTTCGCGAAGGACTTCTCCGTGCACGGCCGGGTCACCAGCGCCCGGCTGTACGTGAGCGGCCTCGGCGTCTACGTGCCCAGCCTCAACGGCGCCCGCGTCGGTGACGCCGTGCTGGAGCCGGGCAACAGCGACTACGCCGACCACGTCACCTATGCCACCTACGACGTCACGAAGCAGCTGCGCAGCGGTGCGAACACGATCGGCATCACCGTCGGCAACGGCACCGCGGACTCGCTGCACACCTCCGGCCGGTACCGGAAGTTCGCCCGCACGGCGAGCGACCCGCAGGTGATCGCGCAGCTGGAGCTCACCTTGGCCGACGGAACCGTGCAGCGGATCGGCACCGACTCCAGCTGGCGCACCACGCTCGGCGCCACCACCGCGTCCTACTGGTACGGCGGCGAGGACTACGACGCCCGCCGCGAGATCCCGGGCTGGGACAAGCCCGGCGCCGACCGCCGCGGCTGGTCCCCGGTGGTGCCCGCGACGAGCACGGCGAAGCTGACCGGCCGTCAGACCGAGCCCGTCCGCGTGGCGGAACAGCTGCCCGGCAAGGAGATCTCGCGCCCGGCCCCCGGCGTGCGCGTCTACGACGTCGGCCGCAACATCGCCGGCCTGCCCCAGATGACGCTAACCGCGCCGGCGGGCACGGCCGTGCGGGTGTACCCGGCCGAAGCGTTGCGCGACGGGCAGGTGGACCAGTCCATCAGCAACGTCGGCGCGCCGATCTGGGACAGCTTCACGAGCAAGGGCGGAAAGCAGACCTGGCACCCCGACTTCACCTACCACGGCTTCCGCTATCTCGAGGTGGTCGGCGTGCCCGACGACGCGACGCTCTCGGTCACCGGCCTGCGCGTGATGGCGGACAACACCTCCGCCGGTGACTTCGACTCCTCGAACGCGACCCTCGACGGCATCCACCGGCTCACCCGGGCCGCCCTCGAGAACAACATGCAGAGCATCCTCACCGACTGCCCGAGCCGCGAGAAGCTCGGCTGGCTGGAGCAGGACCACCTCGCGTTCGACACGATCGTCCGCAGCTACGACGTTGAGGCCTACCTCGGCAAGATCGTCGGCGACATGGCCGACGGGCAGGAAGCGAGCGGCCTGGTGCCCAGCACCGTGCCGGACTACGTGACGCTCGCCGGCGCCTACCGCGACGACCCGAACTGGGGCGGCGCGATCGTCCAGGTGCCGCTCAAGGCCTACCAAACCTACGGCGACCAGGGGCTGCTCGCCCAGTACTACCCCGCGATGCAGCGCTACCTCGGCTACTTGCAGGGCCAGTCCACGCGGTGGATCGACGGCGTGTACGACTACGGCCTCGGCGACTGGATCACCACCGAGTCCCCGGCGATGCCGCGCCCGATCGTCGGCACCTTCGGCGTCTGGGCGGTCGCGGACGGCCTTTCGCAGGTCGCGACGGCCCTCGGCCGCAGCGCCGACGCCGCGGCCTACCGCGCGCAGGCCAACGCGATGGCCAAGGCCGTGTGGGCCAAGTACTACGACCCCGCGACCGGCCTGTTCGGCGGCGGCGGTCAGGGCGCCACGGCGCTCGCGCTCGACATGGGCGCGGTTCCCGCGGACCTGCGGGCCGCCCAGACCGGGCACCTGGTGGACACCATCGAGGCGGCCGGCTGGCACCTGGTGATGGGAGAGATTTCCTTCCCGTCCGTCCTGCGCGTGCTGTCGCGGGCCGGCCGCGACGACGTCGTGTACCGGATCGCCACGCAGACCACCAGTCCCAGCCTGGGCCACCAGGTGCAGGCCGGACTGACCGCGCTCGGTGAGACCTGGGACGGTGGCAGCGGCCAGTCGCAGGACCACTTCATGCTCGGCGCGATGGACGGCTGGCTCACCACGCGGCTGACCGGCATCGGACAGGCGGCCGGCTCGACCGGCTTCCGGGACCTGGTGATCGATCCGGCGGTGGTGGGCGACCTGACGTCCGCGTCCGGCAGCTACGAAAGCACGTACGGCCGGATCAGCACGGCGTGGACGAAGTCCGACCGCGAGTACCGGCTGGCCGTCACCGTGCCGCCGGGCAGCACGGCCGAGGTGCACGTGCCGCTGTTCCGCGACGCCCGCGGCCACTACGCGACGCCCACCGGTGCCCGGCTCACGCGGATCGACGGCGACGACGCGGTTTTCCGGGTCGGCTCGGGCTCCTACACCTTCCATTCCTCCATTCCTCGCGGCTGAAGGGAAACCCATGCGCAGGACAGTGACGTCCCTCCTGCTCGCGGCGGCCACGGCACTCGGCGCGGTCACCGCGGGAGCCCAGGCCACTGCCGGGCACGACCCCGGCCCGGCCGCGACGACGAACCTCGCCCGCTTCGACCCGGCCGCCTTCGCGAACCCGCCGAAGGACAGCCGCCCGGCGATCTACTGGTACTGGAACAACACCATCACCAGCGACATCACCGATCGGCAGATGGCCGAGATGCGCGCCAAAGGCGTGTACGAAGCGGTGATCTTCCCGCTCGGCGGTGACTCGATGAAGCCGGTCTTCCTCAGCGAGGACTGGTTCACGCTCGTCGGGCACGTGCTGCGCGAGGCGCAGCGCACCGGCATGAAGATGTGGCTGTTCAACGACAACAACTTCCCGAGCGGCCGCGGCGCGAACTACGTCGTGAACGGCGGCACCCTCGGCGGCCGCACCATCGCCGCTCGCCCGGACCTGCGGCTGAAGGGCCTGCTGCGCTCGACGCGGATCGTCGACGGGCCTTCGACGTTGCCGCTCGCCCGGACATCGGGGCTCAGCGTGGACACCGGCAAGCTGGTCGTCGACCCGGCCACCAAGCCGGGCGCGGCCCCGCTCACGCCCGGCGCCGGCTGGACAGACTACACCGTGAGCGGCAAGGTCACGCTGACCGCCGGCGGCGTCCAGCTGGCAGTGCGCTCGGACGGCACCCACGGCTACCTCGTGGACGTGGACTCGAAGGGCGCGGCCAGTGTGTACAAAGTGGATGGTCCGAACCGGACGCGGCTGACCACCGGCGTCAACACGCCGGGCTTCACGCCGACCCACGTGCAGACGGTGAGCGTCACCGTCAGCGGGAACACGATCACGCCGAAGATCAACAACACCGTGCAGCCCGCGGCCACCGACGCGAGCTTCCCGACCGGCGCCGCGGCGGTCTCGGCCGAGGGCACCCAGCGCTCGCTGTGGGACGACCTGACCGTCACCGGGCCGGACGGCGCCAAGCTGTGGTCCTCGACCTTCGACGACGCCACCGCACTCGCGGACTTCCCGCAGGACCGCGTCGACCTCGCCGGTGTCACGGCGGCGGCCGCGCGGCCGGTGGGCACGAACGCCGCGGTGGAGCTCAAGGGCACGACCTGGCAGGTGCCGGCGGGCCGCTGGCAGGTCGACGTGTACTCGCAGGTCCTCCTGCAGGACGATTCCAGCGGCTACACCCGCGGGTACCTCGACCTGCTCGACCCGAACGCGACGGACGCTTTCCTGAGCATCGCACCCGAGGAGTACGCGCGCCGCTTCCCGTGGGCGATGGGCACGGTCGTGCCCGGGTTCTGGGACGACGAGCCGTTCATCGCCTCCGCGCAGCCGCACCCGTTCAAGCGCCTGCCGTCCTCCCCCGGACTCGCGGACGCCGTCCGCGCGGCCGGTGGCACCCCCGGCGTCGCCTACACCGCGGCGGCGGACGGCCTCGGCGCGGTCGCCGACCAGGCCGCCGGGACGTACTGGCGCGCGGTGGACAACCTGTTCTCCACCAACTACTACAAGCGCGAGGCCGACTGGATGGCCGCGCACCACCTGAAGCTGATCTCCAACCCGCTGCTCGACGAGCAGAGCCCGCAGCAGCGGATGAACTCCACCGGTGACCTGTCGAAGGACAACCAGTGGGCGCAGGTCCCCGGCAGCGACATGATCACCACCGACTACACCGCGGGGCAGCAGACCACCCTGGGCCGCAACGCTTCTTCCGCCGCGCACCAGAACGGGGCGCCGCGGACGCTGATGGAGACCTTCGGCAACGCGGGCTGGCAGGTGGCGCCGGACTACATGCACGCGACCGTCGGCGCGTTGGCCACCCGCGGCGTCAACCTCACCTTCCTGCACGCGATGTACACCGACGAGACCTCGGTGACGTTCGCGCCGCCGTTCGGGCCACGCAGCACGTTCTGGGAGGACATGCCCGACGTCGACGCCTGGATCGGCCGGGTGATGGAACTGGGCCGCGGCGAGAACCTCGCCCGGACCGCGCTCGTGCAGCCACAGCGGGCCGCCGAGCAGACGCGGGTGTCCGACGCGGGCCACCGGCTCGACGCCGACTTCTCCGCGACGGCGTACGCGCTGGAGCGCGGGCAGGTCGACTTCGACCTGCTGAGCGACTCGTCGCTCTCAGGTGACCCGGCGGCGCGCTTCCAGGCCGTTTCGCACGGCGGAACGCTGCAGGTCGGCCAGGCGGACTACCAGCTCGCGGTGCTGCCACGCACGCCGGTGCTCGACCTCGCGACCGCGCGCACCCTGGCGAAGTTCGTGCAGACCGGCGGGCACGTCGTGGCGGTCGGCCCGCTGCCGACGCGAGAGGCGACCGGCCGCGACGCCGACCTGGCGCGCGAGCTGGGGACCCTGTTCGGCAACGCGGGTTCCTCGTGGACCCGGCGCGGAGCCGGCGCGGTCGCGCTCGTCACCGACGTGACCACGATCGCGGGCCTGGCGCAGAACGCCGGTTTCGGTGCGGCCCGGCTGCAGCCCGCGGCGGACGCCGTGCGGGTCGAGCGCACCGGCCGCGACGCGGACACGGCGTTCCTGCTGAACAACGAGAGCGACGCGGTCGTCACCACCACCGTGACCTTCCCCGTCGACGGCACGCCCGAGATCTGGGACCCGCGGACGGGAACGACCGAGGTCGCGACGGCCTACACGACGGGCCGGACCACCACCGGCGTCCCGGTCACGCTCCAGCCGTACGAGACGCTGGGCGTGGTGTTCCGCAAGGGTGTCCACGACACCGCGCACCTGACCGACGCCACCCTGCCCGCCGGCTCGGTTTCCCTGACCGGGCACGAAATCCAGGCCGCCGTCACCGCGACGGCGCCTGGCACCTACCGGCTCACCGGGCAGGCGAAAGGCCGCACCTACCGCGGCACCGTGAAGGTCACCGATCCGCTGACGCCGATCGCGCTGAACGGGCCGTGGACCGTCCGCCTGGAACAGGACGGCGCCGTCGCAACCGAACGCCCGCTCGGCTCCTGGACCACCTTCGCACCGACCTTCTCCGGCAGCGCCGTCTACACCACGACGGTGACGCTGTCGGCGGCCGAGCTCCAGCGGCGCAAGCTGGTGCTCGACCTCGGTGAGGTGCACGACCTCGCCACGGCGACCGTGAACGGCACCGCGCTGTCGACCGCGCTCTGGCATCCGTACACAGTGGACGCCACGAAGGCGCTGCACGTCGGTGTCAACACGATCAGCGTCCGCGTCACCAACACCCTGGCCAACGTGCGCAACAAGATCCTGCCGTCGGGCCTCGTCGGCCCGGTCGTGCTGCGCCCGCAGGCCGCTGTCACCGCCCGGCTGGAGGCCACCCGATGACTGTCAGCAGACGCACGGTGCTCACGATCGGCGCCGCACTCGGCGCGGGCGCCACCCTGTCGTGGGTTCCGCCCGCTCTCGCCGCACCCGGTAAGCCGTTCGCCAAGCAGTTCGCCAAGCCGGACACTTCGACGGCCGCCAAGTTCCGCTGGTGGTGGCCGCACGGCCTGGTCGACCTCGGCGAGATCGCCCGTGAGGTGGACGAGATCGCCGACGCCGGGTTCGGCGGCGTCGAGATCCAGGACGTCCACCACAGCGTGCAGACCGTGATGGATCCGGAGCACCACGGCTGGGGCACGCCCGCGTGGCTCGCGGCGGTGGAGACGGCCCTGCGCCGGGCGAAGGCCCGCGGCCTGACCGTCGACCTCGCGATGGGCCCGTGCTGGCCGACCGCGGTGCCGACCATCACGCCCGACGACGTCGCGGCGAGCAAGGAGCTGGCCCACGGCGTCGTCACCGTCGACGGCAGCTACAGCGGACCGCCGCCGGCCGCGGTGGTGCCGGCGGAGAGCGCCGTGGGCAAGCAGGAGCTGATTGCCGTCCAAGCCGCGCAGGTGATCGGCTCGCCCACGGCGGCCACGGTGACGCTGGACCCGGCGTCGGTGCGGACGGTGGAAGTCCACAACGCACAGATCAGCTGGACCGCGCCGGAGGGCACCTGGGTGCTGCTCGCGTACTGGGCCCGCGGCTCGGCGCAGCAGCCCGAGGCGGGCCCGCACACGACGCCGCTCGCCTACGTCGTCGACCACTTCAGCGCCGCGGGCACGCAGGTGGTGCTCGACGAGTGGAACTCGACGATCCTCACCCCCGCCATCCGGAGCCTGCTGAAGGACGTCGGCGGCGACCTGTTCGAGGACTCGCTGGAGATCGAGACCGACGCGACCATCTGGACGCCGGAATTCCTGACGGAGTTCCGCAAGCGCGCGGGCTACGACCTGCTGCCGTACCTGCCGGTGGTCGTGCAACGCAAGGGCAAGTTCCCGTTCGCGTTCGACTCGGACACCTCGAACCACGTGCGCGACGACTACAACCAGGTGCTCTCGGACCTCTACCACGAGAACCACCTCATCCCGGTGCGGGACTTCGCCCACCGGCTCGGCATGACGATGCGCGTGCAGCCCTACGGCCTGCAGACCGACGCCATCCGCAGCGCGGCGCTGCTGGACGTCCCGGAAAGCGAGTCACTGGGGTTCAAGAACCTCGACGACTACCGCGTGCTCGCGTCCGGCCGCGACATGGGCGGGCGGAAACTGCTCTCGTGCGAGTCCGCGGCGTACGCGAACGGCGCGTATAACACCACCTGGGACAAGGTGCTGCAGACGATGGGCAGCGTGTTCGCCGGCGGGGTGAACCAGGCCGTGCTGCACGGGTTCGCCTACGCCATGGCGCCCGGTGCGTTGTGGCCCGGGTTCGCGGCCTTCTCGCCGTACAACGGCACCGGCATCGGCTATGCCGAGGCGTGGGGACCGCGGCAGCCGACGTGGGGGCACGTGCCGGACATCGCCGGCTGGTTCGCCCGCACCCAGCTGGTGCTGCGCACCGGGAAGCCACAGGTGGACCTCGCGTTCTTCCGGCAGAAGGGCTGGACTTCCACCGGCATCGGCGCGCCGTGGGCGACCAACGACGGCATCCCGGCCGGCTGGACCCACGGTTTCCTCAGCGAGGCGGTGCTGGACCTGCCCAGCGCGGTCGTCCGACGGGGTCGCCTCGCGCCCGACGGGCCCGCGTACAAGGCGATGATCCTCGGCGGCGACCAGTTCCACGGCAGCGAGCACACGCTGTCGGTGCACGCGGCGCAGCGGCTGCTGGACCTGGCCCGCGCCGGCTTGCCGACGATCGTCATCGGCACCTGGACCGACGTGCGCGCCGAGGGCATCGCGTTGCCGGGGGAGAACGACCGGCTGCGGAGCCTGGTCACGGCGTTGCTCGCGCAGCGCACGGTCCGAGTGGTCGCGGACGCCACCGGCATCCCCGCCGCGCTCGCCGAGCTGGGCGTCACCCGCGATGTGGAGCACGACCCGTCCACCGTGATGAGCGTGCACCGGATCGACGGAGACACCGACTACTACTACCTCTGCAACGCCCGGCACGCGGAGAACCGCAAGATCACCGCCGTCACGCAGGACGTGTGGCTGACCGCGCAGGACCGCGACGCCCAGCCGTCCGTGCTCAACGCCTGGACCGGCGAAACCGAGCGGCTCGGCGTGTTCGCCCGCTCCGGCGATAAGGTGCGGGTTTCGGTGTCGCTGAACCCGGGCCAGTCGGTGATCATCGCGCTCGGGCGCGGTGACCACGGTCCGAGCGCCGAGTCGAGCGACGCGCCCGAGGTGCGGTACCTCGACGGCAAGCTGGTGGTGCGTTCCTCGGCGGCGGGCACGTACTCGACGACACTGTCGACCGGCCGGGTCGCGCACACCACCGTCGCGGCCCCGCCGGCACCGATTGCACTGTCCACTTGGGACCTCGAAGTGGAGGACTGGCAGCCGGGCGCGACGCCGACTCAGACGGTCAAGCCGAAGCGACAGCTCTCGCTGACGGCGCTCGCGGCCTGGCCGTCGCTCCCCGGACTCGAGGACGTCTCGGGCATTGGTCGCTACCGGACCACTGTCGACCTCGGCCGGTGGGACCGGGGGCTCGGCGCGTACCTGGACCTCGGGGAGGTGTTCGACACCTACCGCGTGCGCGTCAACGGCACCTCGCTGCCTCCGGCCGACGTGCTCGACACCGTCGTCGACATCGGGCCCTGGCTGCGGTCCGGGCGGAACAGCATCGAGGTGGAGATCGCCACCACGCTAAACAACCGGCTCCGGGTGAGCCGTCCCGAGGTGTTCGGGATCGCGGCGCGGCAGGCCTACGGGCTGGTCGGGCCCGTGCGCCTGGTGCCGTACCGTCACGTGGAGGTCCGATGAAGGTCACCCGGCGCGCCGCGCTCGGCCTCGGTGCCGTGCTCGGTGTGGCAGCGGCAGTGCCTTGGGAGGCTTCGGCTTCGACTGCGGCACCGGTGCGGCCCGTCGCGCTCGGCGGCGTCCGGCTGCTGGAGAGCCGGTACCTGGCGAACATGCGCCGGACCGTGGCGTACCTGAAGTTCGTCGACCTCGACCGGCTGCTGCACACGTTCCGGCTGACCGCCGGGCTGCCGAGTGCGGCCGAGCCGTGCGGCGGCTGGGAAGCGCCGGACATCCAGCTGCGCGGGCACACCACCGGGCACCTGCTGTCGGGCCTGGCGCTCGCGGCCGCGAACACGGGTGATGCCGAGCTGGCCGCGAAGGGCGCGGAGGTGGTGGCCGCTCTGGCCGAGTGCCAGGCCGCGTCGCCGGCCGCGGGGTTCACCGAGGGCTACCTGTCGGCGTTCCCGGAGTCGGACTTCGTCAACCTCGAAGCCGGGAAGTCCGTGTGGGCGCCGTACTACACGATCCACAAGATCCTCGCCGGGCTCCTGGACCAGCACCGGCTGCTCGGCAGCGCCGGGGCCCTCGACGTCGCCCTCGGCATCGCGAGCTGGATCGACGCGCGCACGGCGCCGCTTTCCCGGGACGCCATGCAGAAGGTCCTGCACACCGAGTTCGGCGGGATGAACGAGGCACTGGCCAACCTGTACGCGATCACGCGGGACCCGCTGCACCTGGAGCTGGCCCGGCGGTTCGACCACGACGAGATCTTCACCCCGCTCGCGGCGCGCCAGGACACGCTGGCCGGGCGGCACGCCAACACCGACATCGCGAAGATCGTCGGCGCGGCAGCGGAGTACGACGTGACGGGCGAACAGCGCTACCGCACGATCGCGACGTACTTCTGGGACCAGGTGGTGCACCACCACAGTTACGTGATCGGCGGTAACGCCAACGCGGAGTTCTTCGGTCCACCCGACCAGATCGTCAGCCAGCTCGGCGAGAACACCTGCGAGAACTGCAACAGCTACAACATGCTCAAGCTCGGCCGGCTGCTGTTCCTGCAGGACCCGAGCCGGACCGAGTACCTCGACCACTACGAATGGACGCTGCTCAACCAGCTGCTGGGCGAGCAGGACCCGGACTCGCCGCACGGCTTCGTCACCTACTACACCGGGCTGGTGCCGGGCACCGAGCGCAAGGGCAAGGAGGGCGTGGACTCCGACCCCGGCACGTACAGCAGCGACTACGGCAACTTCACCTGCGACCACGGCACCGGCCTGGAGACGCACGCGAAGTACGCGGAGAACATCTACTTCACCTCGGGCGACACGCTGTCCGTCAACCTGTTCATCCCGTCCACAGTGGACTTCCACGGTGCCTCGGTGCGGCTGGAGACCGCGTACCCGTACGACGAGACGGTGCGGCTGCGGGTCGACGGCTCCGGTGAGTTCGCCTTGCGCGTCCGGATCCCGGCGTGGGTCTCGAAGCCCCGGCTGACGATCAACCACACGCCGGTGGCCGCTTCGCCCGGGTCTTTCGCGACGATCCGGCGGCGGTGGCACGAGGGCGACGTCGTCGAGCTGCACCTGCCGATGGCCGCGCGGTGGCTGCCCGCGCCGGACAACCCGGCGGTGCGGGCGCTGGCCTACGGCCCGCTGGTGCTCGCGGCCCGGCACGGTTCCGCGGTGCCGCCGGTGATCCCGACGGTGGATCCGCGCACGCTGCGGCGTGAGCCAGGCCCGGCCGAGTTCAGTGTGCGATCGGGGGAGCAGCGGCTGCGGCTGAGCCCGTTCCTCGACGTGCAGCACGAGCACTACAGCGTCTACTTCGCCTCGCCGCCGGACCGACCGGCGCCGAAGACCGTGGCGGTGTACCCGCTCGGTGCGGACCTGACGGAGGGGACGCATCGCTGGCCCGCCGCGGTGCTGGCCGGCGGCGCGGTGGCCGGGGAGCGGGGCATCGAGCTCGACGGCGTCGACGGGCACGTGCGATTGGCCCCGGGCCTGCCGGCGAACCTGACCGAGCTGACGGTGTCGATGTGGGTGCGGTCGGACACGATCGTCAACTCGGCGCGGGTGTTCGACCTCGGGTTCAACGCGCAGTCGTATCTGTTCCTGACCTCGCGCACGGGCAACGGCGTGGCCCGCTGCGCGATGAAGCTGGGCGGGATGGCGGCGGAGGACTACGTGGACGCCGCCATCGCGCTGCCCCAGGGCGTGTGGACCCACGTGGTAGTCACCGCGGGATCCGGGCTGCGGGTGTATTTCGACGGCGAGCTCACCGGGGTCAACCCCGCACCGCCGATGAGCCCGCTCCTGCTGGGCGCGACCCAGCTGAACTACCTGGGTCGCTCCCAGAACCCGAAGCACCCGTACCTGAAGGGCGCTGTCGCGGACTTCCGCCTCTACGGCCGAGCGCTGGGGGAGACGGAGGTGCGGGCCCTGGCGGCGGGACAGCACTGAGCACCGTCCGCGGTCCGGACACCGGCGGTGCAGAGCCGCATCCTGTTCCGACGCGCGGACACCGGCGATTGCCCGAGCCGATCTTGTGCCGCAGCTTGAACTCACTCCAGGTCAAGTTCGCGTGGCGAGTGTGGGCTCCGATGCGCTTTCGGGTACGTGGTCCGTGCGTCGGCGGGTGGCGATCGCGAGGCCCGCCAAGGACGTGGCGACGCCGGTGCCGAGGATCAGCAGCCAGCCGCGCCGGAAGGCTGCGAGGTCCTGTGTGTCGGCGTAGATCGCGACGAGCACGGCGGTGCCGAGCACCGTGCCGATCTGGCGGCTGGTGTTGATCATCGACGACCCTGCGCCCCAGCGGGCGGCGGGCAGGACCGTGGCGACGATGCCGGAGACGCTCGGCATGGTGAGGCCCACGCCGGCGCCGGTCAGGAGCTGTCCGGGCAGCATCGCCGTCAGGTAGGCCGGTTCGGATCCCATGCGCAGCAGCCACACCGTCACGCCGAGCGCCATGGCCAGGCCGCCGGCCGCGATCACCGGCCCGGGGCCCGTGCGGTGCGCGAGGCGGCCCGCGAGTTGCGACATCGGCACGACCACGAGCGGGCCGGGCGCCAGCGACAAGCCCGCCACGAGGATCGAGTCGTGCCACTGCGACGTCAGGAACAGCACGTTGCCGAACAGCATCGCGCCGAAGCCCGCCGAGTACACGGCGACCGCGAGGCACGCCAGCCACAGCGTCGGCACGCGCAGCGCCGGCAGGTCGAGAACCGGCACGGCGTGGCGCGCGGAGCGCCACGGGACCCACGCCAGCGCCACCGCGGCGACGGCGAACGCGATCAGCACGGCCGGCGAACCCCAGCCGCGGTCGGGCGCCTCGACCAGGGCGTACGCGAGCGCCCCGACGCCGACGAGCAGGCCGAGCGCGCCGAGGAAGTCGGGCACTCCGGTGGTGCCGTCGCGAGTTTCGCGCAGCACCCGCGGGCCGAACACGAGCGTGAGCACTCCGATCGGCAGGTTCACCAGGAACACCCAGCGCCAAGACGCTTCCACCAGCAGGCCGCCGACCGGCGGGCCGAGCGCCGCGGCCACCGCGCCGATCGACGCCCACACCCCGACCGCCATCGAGCGGCGGTGGGGTGGGAACGCGGTGAGCAGCAGGGCCAGCGCGGTCGGCATCACCAGCGCCGCGCCCACCGCCTGCAGCGCACGGAACGCCACGAGCAGCTCGATCGACGTCGCCGCCGCGCACGCGGCCGAGGCCAGCGTGAACACCGCGACGCCCAGCAGGAACAGCCGCCGGCGGCCGTAGCGGTCGGCCAGCCGGCCCGCCGGGGCGAGGAAGGCGGCGAAGAGCACGGTGTAGCCGTTGAGCACCCACGACGTCGTCGCGAGGTCGGCGCCGGTGAAGGCCGTGCGGATGGCCGGGAACGCGACCGTGACGATGAACAGGTCGAGGCTCGCCAGGAATGTCGCGGCCGAGACCACGAGCAGGACCGCGCCGGGACGGACCGGGGCTGGGGACATGGACGGGCTCCCGTCGAGCTCGGTTGGCAAAGGCAACCTAGCTGGCGGGAGTCGGTCCTCACAAGAGACTGTGCTGGTTGTTACCCGCCGGACTCAGCCGGCGACGGAGTCGTAGAGCCGCTGGATGTCGTCGTCGAAGTACGCGCTGTAGGACACGTCCGGGGTGTCGCCGCCCTGCTCGTAGCCGCCGATCACGCCGACCACCGTGCCGAGCCCGGTCGCGGGGTCGGCCGCCGTGACCCACGGGCCGCCGCTGGTGCCGTCGGGGAAGCCGGGGCATTCCACGCGCTGCTGGTAGGTGTCGGACTGCGTCGTGGTGTTCGCGCAGACGACCGGGGCGTCGGCCGTGTCCGGATAGCCGGTGAGCGTGATGGGGTTCGTGAAGCCCCGGTCGACGCCGAGCTGGTTCGCTCCGGTCAGGCTTTCCAGCGACGCGGCGGTGCCCGGCTGGTCGACGGTGAGGAACGCGAAGTCGAGGTCCTGGTCGGCCGAGGCCGTCCAGCCCGCCGGCACGGCCGCGGCGGTCACCGTCCAGCTGCCGTAGGGGGCGACGCCGTCGTGGTAACCGGGCTCGAACGTCAGGCCCTCGGTGCCGCCGCCGAGGCAGTGCGCGGCGGTGAGGACGAGGTCGCCGGCGGCGCTGTGGACCACGCTGGCGGAGCAGAAGTGCTTGCCCCCGGAGAGCAACGCGCCGACCGCGTCGGTGGCCGCGGTCGCAGGTGCAGGCGCCGGCGACGAGGGCACCGCCGCACTCGCGACGGTGTCGTCGCCGAGCAGCCCGCCGGAGTCCGCGACCGAGGCGGACACCGCCGCGCCGCCCGTCAGCACCAGCACCGCGGCGGCGGACACCGCCAGCGCCGCCCGGGAAACGTTGATCACCACCCGTTCAGGTCAGCACGCTTTCAGGCGCAAAGCACGCCGAGCGCCCGGATGCACAGCAACCTCACAGTGGCGCCGAACGGTGGTGCCGGCCCGGGGGATCCCGCCGCCGGGATCCCCCTGGTCCGGCTCAGAAGCGCGTCACCAGCAGGATCACGCCCGCTTCGCCGCCGCAGTCGACCAGGACCGGCCCGACCCCCGAGCCGATCTGGTCCGACACGCGGGCGGTGGCCCGGTAGTGCGCCGGGTTCGGGTCGACGACGTGGATGTCGACGAGCGCCGGGTGGTCCGGCAGCCCGCCCAGCACGGACTTCAGCCCGGTACCGCCACCGCAGTTCCCGGTGATCGAGACTTCCTGGCCCCGCGCGGTGGCCGGGTTGGGGCTCACGTGCACGGTGGCCCGCGCGCCCTCCGCGACTGGTCGCCGCTGGCCGACGCGGTGGTGATCCCGATCGTGCCCGCCGCCGCCAGCGTCACGGCCACGGCCGCCACCAGCACTGCTTTCCTGTTCCCCACGGCGTTCTCCCTCCTCGGGTGTCCACTTCGGACACCAGTCGGACGGCCCCACGGCGTGGGACCTGCCGGGCCAGACGCCCGGGGGTGACGGCGGAGGTTCTCCGTATGGTCCGGATCACCGAAGATCGTCGAGGAACGCGGTGAGTACGGCCTCGTACGCCTCCGGGGTCTCGTCCTGCGGGGTGTGGCCGGCGCCGGGCAGCACCTGCACTTCGCCGCGCCACAACCGGGGCGAGGTGATGGTGCGCAGGTACTCGCGGTTCACCAGCTGCTCCTCAGCGCCGTGCAGGATCGCCACCGGCACGCGGGAACCGGCGACGATCGCGCGCTCGTCGGCGTTCTCGACGCTCTGCAGGCTGCGGCCGAGCGCCGCGCGCGCCTCGGGGTCGGTGGCGAGGATGTGGGCGACCGCCGCGTCGACCCGCAGGGGCGAGCCGAGCGCGAGCTGGGCGCGGGCGTACGCCGTCGCGTCCTCTCGGGACACTTCGCCGGTGAACCCGGTGGCCACGGCCGGGTTCGGCAGGAACGCCGTGACGAGGTCGGCCGGCGACGCGACCGGCGGCGTGCCGTGCACGACGATCCCGCGCACGCCGGGCAGCCGCGTCGAGGCCGAGAGGGCGATGTGCCCGCCGAGGCTCCAGCCGACGAGCACGGCGTCGCCGGCGCCCGCCGCTTCGGCGAAGTCCGCGACCACGCGGGCGTAACCGGGGATCGAGTAGGTGGCCGGGTCCTGGGCGCGCGCGGACTCGCCGTGGCCCGGCAGGTCGAGCGCGAGTACGCGGAACCGCCGTCCGAAGGGGCCGTCGAGCACTCGCGCCCACGCCGCCGAGGACGAGGAGTTGCCGTGCACGAACACCACGGCGGGGCCGGAACCGGGGCTGGTGCGGTAGGCGATCCGCTGCCCGCCCGCGTCGAGGGTTTCCATGCGGCGAACGCTAGGCCGGGTGGCGTCCGCGCGGTAGCGGCCGCACGGCGGATCGTCCGGCGCTACGATGGCGTGAATCGTCGCCGGAGCCCCGCAGGGTGGTCGTTTCGTGGCAGAAGCCGGACAGACGCGGCAGCCCGGGGAGCGCCTGAGCCCGCGAGTGGCCAAGCAGGTTCGCGACCTCATCATGAGCGGCGCAGTCCGCGGCGGCGAACGGCTGCGCACCGAGCACCTCGCCGAACAGCTCGGTGTGAGCGCCACTCCGGTGCGCGAAGCGCTGATGTCGCTCACCGGCGAGGGCATGGTCGACTTCCGGCCCGGCCGAGGCTTCAGCGTCGTGCCGGTGACGCGCCAGGACGTGACCGACCTCTACGACACGCAGGCCTACCTCTCCGGCGAGCTCGCGGCCCGCGCGGCGGGGCGGCTCACCGCCGCGGACCTCGCCGGCCTGGCCGAGCTGCAGGACGAGCTGGAACGCGCCGTGGCCGCCGGAGATCTCGACGCCACCGAACGCGCCGACTTCGAGCTGCACCGCCGCGTGAACCACGCCGCGGCCGCGCCGAAGCTCACCTGGATGCTGTCGCTGACGCTGCGGTACGTGCCGTTCACCGCCTACGCCGAAATCCCCGGCTGGCCGCTCGCCGCGCGTGACGGCCACGAGCCGATCCTCGCCGCGCTGCGCGAAGGGGCCACCGCGCCGGCGCGCGCCGCGATGAGCGCGCACATCCGGCTCGCCGGCGATCTGCTCGTCGACTTCCTCGCTGCGCAGGGCGTGCTGGCGGGCGAGTGACGAATCCGCACTGGGCACACCGCCGGAGTTTTCTATAGAATCCGCCGCGAAGGCGGTTCCCGGTCGAAGGAGACTCGGTGCAAGAGCGCAACGTGCTGTACATCGGCGGCGAGTGGGTCCCGGCGGCGGGAGCCGCCACGATCGCCGTCGAGAACCCGGCCACCGAACAGGTGCAGGCGCAGATCCCGGAAGGCTCGGCCGACGACGTCGACCGAGCGGTGCGGGCGGCGCGTGAGGCTTTCCCGGCGTGGTCGGCCACCACGCGGGCCGAGCGCGCGGAGCTGCTGCGCAAGCTCCACGAAGGACTCGCCAAGCGCGCCGAGGAAATCGGCGAGACGATCGCGCGCGACGTCGGCACGCCGCTGCGCATCGCCACGCGCATCCAGGCCGCGCTGCCGCAGACCGACGTGCAGACGTACGTGGACCTGCTCGGCGAAGACGCGCCGGAGGAGAAGGTCGGCAACTCGCTGATCGTGCGCGAGGCCGCGGGGGTCGTCGCGGCGATCACGCCGTGGAACTACCCGCTGCACCAGATCACCTGCAAGATCGCGCCCGCGCTGGCGGCAGGCTGCACCGTGGTCGTCAAGCCCAGCGAGGTCGCGCCGCTGGGCGCCTACCAGCTGTTCGACGCGATCCACGAGGCCGGCTTCCCGGCCGGCGTGGTCAACCTGGTCACCGGCTTCGGCCCGGTGGTCGGCGAGGCGCTCGCGACGCACCCGGAGGTCGACGTCGTGTCGTTCACCGGTTCCGTGCGCGCCGGCACGCGCGTGGCCGAGGTCGCCGCGCGCTCGGTCAAGCGCGTGACGCTGGAGCTGGGTGGCAAGTCCGCCAACGTGATCCTCGACGACGCCGACCTGGCCACGGCCGTAAAGGTGGGTGTCTCCAACGCTTTCCTCAACGCCGGCCAGACCTGCACCGCGTGGACGCGCATGCTCGTGCCGCGCGAGAAGCACGAGGAAGCCGTTGCGCTGGCGAAGAAGTTCGCCGAGGGCTTCACCCCCGGCGACCCGCTGGACGCGAAGACGAAGCTCGGCCCGCTGGTGTCGGCCGCGCAACGCGAGCGCGTGCGGGAGTTCATCGCGAAGGGCGTCTCCGAAGGCGCGACGCTGGTGACCGGCGGCGCCGAGACCCCCGAAGGGCTCGACACCGGCTACTTCGTGCGGCCGACCGTGTTCGCAGGCGTGGACCCGGACTCGACGATCGCGCAGGAGGAGATCTTCGGCCCCGTGCTGTCGATCATCCCGTTCGACGACGAGGAAGACGCGCTGCGGATCGCCAACAACTCGAAGTACGGCCTGCACGGCGCGGTGTGGTCCGGGGACCAGGACCGCGCGCTGGCGTTCGCGCGCCGCGTGCGCACGGGCCAGATCGACGTGAACGGCGGCGCCTACAACCCGCTGGCGCCTTTCGGCGGCTACAAGGCCTCCGGCGTCGGCCGGGAGATGGGCCGGCCCGCGCTCGACGAGTTCACCGAGATCAAGTCCATCCAGCTCTGAACCAGTTCTCAGGCGCGACGAAGGAGAAGACACCGTGGTCAAAGCCGTGGTCGTGCGCGAGCCGGGTGCCGTGCCCGAGGTCCGCGACATCGTGCTGCCGCCCGTCGGACCGGCCGACGTGCGGGTGCGGATCGCCGCCGCCGGCGTCTGCCACTCCGACCTCTCGATGGTCGACGGCACGCTGAAACCGCAGTACCCGTTCGTGCCCGGGCACGAAGCTTCGGGCATCGTCGCCGAGACCGGCGCGCAGGTCACGCACGTGAAGCCCGGCGACCGCGTCGTGCTCAACTGGGCCGCGGCGTGCCGCGAATGCTGGTTCTGCCAGGCCGGGGAACCGTGGCTGTGCTCCACGATCGAAGGCATCACGACCTTGCCGCGTGGCGAGATCGACGGCGAGCCTCTCAACGTCGTGCTCGGCGTCGGCGGCTTCGCCGAGGAGACGGTGCTGCCCGGCAAGTCCGTGGTGCCGCTGCCCGACGGGGTGCCGCTCGACCTGGCGGCGCTGATGGGCTGCGCGGTGCTCACGGGCGTCGGCGCCGTGCGCAACACCGCGAAGGTCCGCAGCGGACAGTCGGTGCTCGTGATCGGCCTCGGCGGGATCGGGCTGTGCGCGGTGCTGGGCGCGAAGCTCGCCGGCGCGTCGCCGATCATCGCCGTGGACGTCTCGCCGGAGAAGGAAGAGCTGGCCCGCGCGGCGGGCGCGACGCACTTCCTGCTGAGCGAGGAGAAGCTCGCCAAGCAGGTGCGGGGCCTCACCGAGGGCCGCGGTGCCGACCACGCCTTCGAGTGCGTGGGCGCGGCCGCGACGATCCGCACGGCGTGGAGCTCGGTGCGCCGCGGCGGGCACTGCACGGTGGTCGGCGTCGGGCGGCGTGACCAGGAGGTGGTCTTCAACCCGTTGGAGATCTTCCACTTCGCGCGCACGCTCACCAGCACCGTCTACGGGGCGTCCGACCCGGACCGCGACATCCCGGTGCTCGCCGAAGAGGTGCGCGCCGGTGAGCTGAACCTGGAAAGCCTGGTGACGCACCGCATCTCTCTCGACGAGGTGCCCGAGGCGTTCGACCGGATGCGCGCGGGCCAGGGCGCCCGCTCGCTGATCCGGATCGCGGCGGAGGACTGATGGGGGAGCTCGACACCGAGGAACAGGCCATTGTGGACACGGTGGCCGAGTTCGTCGACCGCGACGTCCGCCCGGTGGCGCGCGACCTCGAGCACTCGGACACCTACCCCGAGGCGCTGATCGAGCGCATGAAGGAGCTCGGCGTCTTCGGACTGGCCATCCCGGAGCCCTACGGCGAGGTCAAGGTGTCCACGCCGTGCTACGCGCTCGTCACCGCGGAGCTCGCGCGTGGCTGGATGAGCCTCGCGGGCGCGATGGGCGGCCACACCGTCGTCGCGAAGCTGCTGCTCATGTACGGCACGGAAGAGCAGAAGCAGAAGTACCTGCCGCGCATGGCGACCGGTGAGCTGCGGGCCGCGATGGCGCTCACCGAGCCGGGTGGCGGCTCCGACCTGCAGGCGATGCGCACGCGCGCCCGCCGGGTCGACGACGGGTACGTGGTCGACGGCACCAAGACGTGGATCACCAACGCGCGCCGCGCCGGCCTGGTCGCGTTGCTGTGCAAGACGGATCCCGAGGCCGAGCCCAAACACCGGGGCATCAGCGTGCTGCTGATGGAGAAGGTGCCCGGCTTCGAGGTCTCGCGCGACCTGGGCAAGCTCGGGTACAAGGGCGTGGAGACCTGTGAACTGTCCTTTTCGGACTGCCGCGTGCCCGCCTCGGCGTTGCTGGGCGGGGAAGAGGGCCGCGGCTTCGCGCAGATGATGCGCGGCCTGGAGATCGGCCGGATCCAGGTCGCCTCGCGCGCGCTCGGTGTGGGCCGGGCCGCGTTCGACGACGCGTTCCGCTACGCGCAGGAACGCGAATCGTTCGGCAAGCCGATCTGGAAGCACCAGGCGGTGGGCAACCACCTCGCCGGCATGGCGACGAAGCTGACGGCCGCGCGCCAGCTCATCCTGCACGCCGCGCGCCAGTACGACTCCGGCGCGCGCTCCGACCTCGAGGCCGGCATGGCGAAGCTGTTCTGCTCCGAGGCCGCGATGGAGGTGGCGCTCGACGCCATCCGCGTGCACGGCGCCTACGGCTATTCCACCGAGTTCGACGTGGAGCGCTACTTCCGCGACGCCCCGCTGATGATCGTCGGCGAGGGCACCAACGAGATCCAGCAGGACGTGATCGTGCGCCAGCTCATCGCCCGCGGTGGTCTCTGACCGACCGCGGGCGATCGGCGCGTCAGTCCGCGACGTCCAGCGCGGCGCGGATGATGTTGTCGGTGTCGATGCCGTGGTGGCGGTACACGCTCTCCAGGTCGCCCGACTGCCCGAACCGCGTCACGCCCAGGTGCGCCGCCCGCACGCGGTGCACGTTGGCCAGGAACGCGAGCGTGTGCGGGTGCCCGTCGAGCACCGTCACCATCGGCGCGGAGCGCTCGGACGGCAGCGCCGAGTCGAGGATCCACGTGTCGGCGGTGTCCTGGCCCGAGCGCGCCTGCAGCGCACGGAAGAGCAGGCCCGTGCTCGTCACGCACACGACGTCGGCGTGCTTGCCCAGCGCGTCGAGCCGGTCGGCGGCGGCCAGAGCCTCGGTGACCATCGCGCCCATCGCCACGATCGTCACGTCCGGGCGCGCGACCGCGGCCGTGCGGATCGGGTAGGCACCGGCCACGACCTGGCGGCGGCGGCGTTCACGCGCGGCCGGGTCGGTGGGCACCGCGGCCAGGTTCTGCTCCACGGGCCGGGTCGAGAGCCGCAGGTACGCCGACGTGCCGTCGGGCCGGCCGAGGCGCGCCAGCGAAGCCAGCAGAGTCCACTCGACGTCGATCGCGAACGCGGGCTCGTAGGTGATGCAGCCCGGCTGCTCGAGCCCGACCGACGGCGTGGTCACCGACTGGTGCGCACCGCCTTCCGGCGCCAGCGTGACGCCCGAGGGCGTGCCGACGAGGATCGACTGCCCGCCGCCGTAGATGCCGAACGACCACGGTTCCAGCGCACGCTCCACGAAGGGGTCGTAGAGCACGCCGATCGGCAGCAGCGGCCGGCCCCAGCGTGACCACGTGGTGCCCAGCTCGCCCAGTGCGCTCACTAGGTTCACCTCGGCGATGCCCAGCTCCAGGTGCTGTCCGGTGGGCCGCTCGCGCCAGTGCAGGATGGTCTCGGGGTCGTCGGCGAACCAGTCCACGCGCTCCTGCGGCGACCACACGCCGACCTTGTTGACCCAGCCGCCGAGGTTGGTGCTCGACGAGACGTCGGGGCACAGCGTCACCACGAGCTTCGCGGCTTCGGGTGCTTCCCGCGTCAGGTCGAGCAGCGCGCGGCCGAGCGCCGCCTGCGTGGTCGTGCGGCCCGACGGCGTCCGGCCGATGTCGGTGGGAATGGCCGGAACCTCGTGGGCGACAACGGGTTCGCGGTGCAGCCGGGTCGCTGTTTCGGCGCACAGCCGAGCCGCGGCCGAGCCTTCGGGGAACTTGTGCCACGGGTCGTCGAGCGAGGTGCCGACGCGCTCGGCGAGCTGCCCGAGCTGCTCGGCCGTGAGCAGCGAGGAGTGGTTCTGCGGGTGGCCCTCGCTCGCGAGGCCGAAGCCCTTGACGGTGTAGGCGAAGATCACCGTGGGGCGGCGGTCGTCGATGGCGTCGAACGAATCGAGCAGCGCCGACAGGTCGTGGCCGCCGAGGTTGCGGATCGCCGCGTGCAGCGTCTCGTCGTCGAGCGAATCCAGCAGCGGCGCCAGCTCGGCCGACGCGAGGCGCTCGCGCAGCTGGGCCGGCGTGCAGCGCAGCAGGCGCTGGTACTCGGGGTTGGGCATGTCGTCGATGCGCTGGCGCAGGGCTTCGCCGCCCGGGCGCTCGAACAGCTCCTGCAGCAGGCGGCCGTACTTGACGGTGAGCACCTGCCAGCCCGCCGCGTCGAACATGCCCTGCAGGCGCGTGGCGCCGATGTTGGGCACCACGCGGTCGAGCGACTGGCGGTTGAGGTCGACGATCCACACGACCTCGCCGAGCTCCTGGACGTTCGGGTCGAGGATCGACTCCCAGACCGCGCCCTCGTCGAGCTCCGCGTCGCCGACGAGCGAGTACTGGCGGCCGGTGCCCGCGCCGCCGGTCGTCGACTCGACGTAGCGCCGGGCCAGCGCGCCCCAGATCGGCGCGGTGGCGCCGATGCCGACCGAGCCCGTGGAGTAGTCGACCTGGTCGGGGTCCTTCGAGCGCGACGGGTAGCTCTGTAGGCCGCCGAACTCGCGCAGCGACGTCAGGTACTTCTCGTCGAGGCCGTCGAGCAGGTAGTTGATCGCGTGGAGCAAAGGGGAGGCGTGCGGCTTCACCGACACCCGGTCCTCGGCACGCAGCCGCGCGAACCACAGTGCGGTCATGATCGAGACCATCGACGCGCTGGAGGCCTGGTGGCCGCCGACCTTGAGCCCGGTCGGGTTCGGGCGCACGCGGTTGGCGTGGTCGATGATCGCGGTCGAAAGCCAGAGCACGCGGTCCTGCACCTCGCGCAGGACTTCCGTGTCCGCTGCGGTTCCCGGTGTGCGCTCGGCGGCTGGACTGCTCACGACGACAACGACCTCTCTACGATCTTCTTGGGCGTAACGCGGTCTTCAGTCCAACAGAGCTGGGTATGCTGCACAACCGATGGTCTTTTCAGTGAGCAGAACGCCCAGAATCGCGCCTCAGGCGCCGAGAGGACTGCGCACCATGCCCAGTGGTCAGCGGCTCGATGCCACCGACGCCCGGATCCTGCTCGCGCTCAACCGCAACCCGCGCGCCACCGCGGTCGCGCTGGCCGATGAGCTCGGGCTCTCGCGCAACACCGTGCAAAGCCGCCTCGCGCGGCTGGAACAGGGCGATTCGCTGCGCTCGGTCGAGCACCGGATCGACCCTGCGGCACTCGGCTACCCGCTCACGGCGTTCGTGACCGTGCAGGTCACGCAGCGGCTGCTCGATGAGGTCGGCCGCGCGCTGGCCGCCGTGCCGGAGGTGCTGCAGGTCCGCGGGCTGACCGGGCAGTCCGACCTGCTGGTGCACGTCGTGGCACGGGAGGCCGACGACCTCTACCGCATCGCGGGGCAGATGCTCGAGATCCCCGGCGTGGAGCGCACGCACAACGCGCTCGTGATGCGCGAGATGGTGCCCTACCGGATCACGCCGCTGCTGGAGCGCGCCGTGGCCGGGAAGTGACCCGCGAGGGCACACTGGAGCCGTGAACGATCTTGTCGCGCGGGCGCGGGAGCTGCGGCCCCTGCTCACCGCCGAGGCCGCGCAGGGGGAGACCGACCGCAGGCTCACCGACAAATCCGTGCGCGCACTCGACGACGCCGGCCTGTTCCGGCTCGGCACGCCGGGGCGCTTCGGCGGCCACGAGGCGAGCCTGCGGACGCTCCTCGACATCGGCGCGGAAGCGGGCGAGGCGGACGGCGCGACGTCGTGGGTGCTCACGCTCGTGAACGCGTGCGCGTGGGTGGTGAGTCTCTTCCCGGAGCGAGCGCAGGAGGACGTTTTCGGGGCGGACGCGCAGGCGAAGATCGCGGGCGCGCTCGCGCCGACCGCCCGGGCCGAGCGGGTGCCCGGCGGGTACCGCGTCGGCGGGCGCTGGCCGTACGCGTCGGGGATCGCGCACGCGGGCTGGGCGCTGCTCGGGATTCCCGTGGGGGACAGCGGCGAACCCGCGATGGCGCTCGTGCCGGCGAGCGACTACGGCATCGAGCACACGTGGGCCGTCGCCGGCATGCGCGGCACGGGCAGTGACACCGTGGTCGCGGACGAGCTCTTCGTGCCCGAGCATCGTGTCGTGCGCACGGCCGCGCTTCTGGAACGTGTTTCAGTCTTCGCGCCGTACCTGACCGTGGTGCTGGCGGCGCCGCAACTGGGTCTCGGCCGGGCCGCGCTGCGCCTGGTGCGCGAGGCCGCGTCGGCAAAAGGTGTGACCGGAACCGCCTATGCGCGCCAAGCCGATTCGGCGGTGTTCCAGGTGCGCTTCGCCGAAGCCGCGTTGAAAATCGACACCGCGCACCTGCACTCCGCGCGGGCCGCGGACGACGTCGACGCTGCCCTCTCGAGCGGCGAACCGATGACCGAACTGGCGCGGGCGCGGGTGCACGGGGACATCGGACTGGCCGTGCAGAGCGTTGTCGACGCGATCGGGATCCTCGTGGCGGCGCACGGCACGGGAGGGTTCGCCGACGAGCACCCGTTGCAGCGCATCTGGCGCGATGCGAACTTCGCACTGACCCACGCGATGGCACAGCCGGCGGTGAACCACGAGATCTACGGCAAGGCGCTGCTCGGTGTCCGGCCGAACATCACCGCGATGCTCTGACCCTGCGCTAGGCCTTGGCGTCGTCGGCCGTGTGGTCGCGCTTGCGCATGAGGATCGACCGGTGGATCCAGACGAGCACCGGGATCGTGACGAGGCCCCACAGGAACATGCCGGTGCTGCCGGCCAGCAGCCCGACCACGATCATCAGCACCACCGTGACGTCGGCGAGGATCAAGGTGGTGAGCCACGTGCGTGACCGCACGGGCGGAGCGCCGGCGCTCAGCGCCGCGACGAAGTCAGGGTCGCTCGCGGCCAGCTCTTCTTCGATCTTCCGCAGTGCACTGCGGTCACGATGGGGAAGCATGACCCCCTCCTCAGGACGGATCGGGCCGGGTGATCGCCCCTACCAGTTCAGTCCCCCGGCCCACCCCACGTCAAGCGCCGTTTTTCCAGGAATAATCGCCAAACCGGGCGGGCGGTGCGGTGCTCCGTGGCCCGAGGGCCACCTGCGCACGGTAGAACACTTCCGGCGGCCAGGCGGATTTCGTTGCAAACTGAAACACGTTCTAATACTGTCGAGAGTCGTGAGATACGGCATCGTGCTCTTCACCAGCGACCGCGGGATCACTCCCGCGGCGGCGGCGCAGGCGGCCGAATCGGCCGGGTTCGACACCTTCTACGTCCCTGAGCACACGCACATCCCGGTCAAGCGCACGGCCGCGCACCCGCGCACCGGCGACGCGAGCCTGCCCGACGACCGGTACCTGCGCACGCTCGACCCGTGGGTCTCGCTCGCCACCGCGGCCTCGGTCACCACGCGCATCCGCCTGGCCACGGCGGTCGCGCTCCCGGTGGAGAGCGACCCGATCACGCTCGCCAAGGCGATCGCCACGCTGGACCACCTCTCGGGTGGGAGAGTCACGCTCGGCGTCGGGTTCGGGTGGAACACCGACGAGCTGGCCGACCATGGCGTGCCGGCGGGCAAGCGCCGCACTGTGCTGCGCGAGTACCTCGACGCGATGCGTGCCTTGTGGACCGACGAGGTCGCGAGCCACGACGGCGAGCACGTGGCGTTCGGCCCGAGCTGGGCGTGGCCGAAACCGGTGCAGGAGCGAGTTCCCGTGCTCGTGGGCGCGGCCGGAACCGAGCGCACGTTCCGCTGGATCGCGCGCTCGGCCGACGGCTGGCTCACCACACCGTCCGAAGTGGACGTCGAGGAGAACGTCGGGCTGCTGCGCGAGATCTGGCGCGCCGAGGGTCGCGCCGGCGAGCCGCAGGTGGCCGCGCTCGGCCCGCGGCCCGATCCCGAAGGCCTCGCGCGGCTCGAAGCGGCCGGGGTCACGGAGGTGGTCTTCGGGTTGCCGGACCGCGAGCCGGCCGAGGTCGTGGCCTGGCTCGGGCGGCTCGCGGGTAAACTCGATCACGGAACCCTCATCCGGCCCTGACAAGTTCCTGACCGGTTCGGCCCGCCGTTCTGCCAGCCTGGCGCGGTGCTGAAGAGAGTGTGGGCGACCGCGGTCGCCACCGGCTCGATCCTCGTGCTCGCCTCGAGTACGGCGGTCGCCGCCCGAGCCCCGGGTCCGACGGCGTCGGCGACCCGCTGTTCCCGCAGGACGGCAACGGCGGCTTTCGCGTGAGCCACTACGACGTCGCGTTGGACTACGACCCCGCGAAACCCGATTTCCTTACCGGCGACACGACGGCCGACGCCGTGGCCACCCAGGACCTGAGCCGTTTCGACCTCGATCTCGAGGGCTTCACCGTGCAGAGCGTGACGGTGGCGGGCGCGCCCGCGGCCTTCACGCGCACCGGCGAGCACGAGCTCGTGATCACACCCGCCGAACCCCTGCGGCGCGGGCAGTCCTTCCGGGTGCGGGTGCGATACCAGGGCACGCCGGGCTTCTTCTGGATGACGGCCGACGACGCCGGTGCGGTGCACGCGTTCGGCGAGCCGCATTCCGCGTCGAGCTGGTACCCGGTGAACGACCATCCGTCGGACAAGGCGACGTTCCACCTCGCCGTGACGATGCCGGACCTGCCGGGCTGGGCCGTGGTGGGCAACGGGGTGCCCGCGCCGCCGGTGGTGCGCGGCGGGCGCAAGACGTTCTCGTGGACCGAGGACCACCCCGTGGCTTCCTACCTGACGGGCGTGGTGATCGACCGGATGACAGTCCACACGGGACGCCTCGCCGACGGGACCCCGGTCGTCGACGCGTACACCACGGGCGCGGAGGCCGCGAAGCCGTTCGAGGACCGGCTGCCCGAGGTGCTCGGCTTTCTGTCCAGCCGCTTCGGCGAGTACCCGTTGTCCTCGGCGGGCGGGATCTTCTACCCCGGCGACACCGGCGGCGGGTTCGAACTGCAGGACCGGCCGGTCTACCCGGGCGGGGTCCCGCCGGAGCGGTTCACCGACATCGTGCACGAGCAGGCGCACCAGTGGTTCGGCGACAGCGTCTCGGTGGCGCGCTGGTCCGACATCTGCCTCAAGGAGTGCTTCGCCACCTACGCGGAATGGCTGTGGCGGGAGGCGAAGGAGGGCCACGACCTCGACGCCGACTACCGGGCCGCGCTCACCGCCGCCGCTGACCCGGACTTCTGGAAGATCCCCCTCGCGGACCCGGGCGACGGGTTCTACGGCGGCTCCTACACCGTCGGCCCGCTCATGCTGCACGCGCTGCGCCGCACCGTCGGCGACCCCGTGTTCTTCCGGACGCTGCGCGATTTCCTCGGCCGGCACCGCGACGCCAACGCCTCCTGGGCCGACTTCGAGCACCTCGCGGCCCACGAGTACAGCCACGACCTCACCGGCTTCTTCACCGCGTGGGCACACAGCACCGTGATCCCGCCCGAGCCCTACCTCCACCCTGGAACCCTGAAGGAACAAGCATGAGCTGGTACAAAGCGCTCGCACTCGTCGCGAGCGGAGCGGCGGCGCTCGGCATGGCGCAGCCGTCGGCGATCGGCGCGGACGGCGTCGGCGACCCGTACTTCCCGCAGGACGGCAACGGCGGTTACGACGTCTCGCGCTACGACGTGAAGGTGTCCTACGACCCCGCGAACCCCGGTTCCTTCACCGGCGACACCACGGTCCACGCGGCCGCGCGCCAGGACCTCGACCGGTTCGACCTCGATCTGGAGGGCTTCACGGTCTCGGCGGTGACCGTGAACGGCGTGCCGGCCAAGGCGATCGCCCGGTCGGGCGCGCACGAGCTGGTGATCACGCCGCGCACGCGGGTGCGGCGCGGCAGCACCTTCGCCGTGCGCGTCGTGTACTCGGGCCCCCCGGTGGGCGCGAGCCGGCACCGGCTCGTGGGCGGCGGCATCGACGTGAGCGGCGAGCCGCACTCGGCCACGGCGTGGTTCCCCTTGAACGACCACCCCTCGGACAAGGCGGCGCTGCACCTGGAGGCGACCGTGCCGACCGGGTGGACGGTGGTGGGCAACGGTTTGCCCGGCCCGACGACCACGAACGCCGGCCACACGACGTTCCGCTGGCACGAGGACCACCCGATCGTCTCCTACGCCACGACGATGGCGATCGACAAGTTCACCGTGCACACCTCGAAGCTCGCCGACGGCACTCCCGTGATCACCGCGTATGGGCAGAACACGAGCATCCTCCCCGACTCCGAGGCGCTGCTGCCGAAGATCATGGGCTTCCTGACCGACACGTTCGGCCCGTACCCGTTCGACTCGACCGGCGCGATCGTCGTCGAGCCGGAGGCCACCGAGGGCAGCCTCGCGCTGGAGACGCAGACCCGCCCGACCTACGACGGCGCGTTCTTCGACGCGTCGGCCGTGCACGAGCTGGCGCACCAGTGGTTCGGCGACGCGGTGTCCTTTTCGGACTGGCGCGACGGCTGCCTGGCCGAATGCTTCGCCCAGTACGCCGGGCAGCTGTGGGACGAGGCCGAGAACGGGGCCGACCTCGATGAGAGCTACCGCTCGATCGTCGAGCAGAACGCGGGCGACGCGGCCTACTGGCAGGTGCCGATCTACGACCCGGGCAAGGACCGGCCGCTCGACTACGCCCTGTACGACCGCGGCTCGCTCATGCTCCACGCGCTGCGCCGCACGATGGGCGACGACAAGTTCTTCGGCCTGCTGAATCACTGGATCACCGCGCACCGCGACGGCAATGCGTCCTGGCCCGACTTCGAGCACTTCGCGTCGGCGCAGGCGGGGCAGGACCTGTCGGGCTTCTTCACCGCGTGGGCGCACAGCTCCGTGATCCCGCCGGCCCGATACCTGTACCCGGGCTCGCTCGCGCGCTGAGCGGGGAGAACTTCACTCGAACAGGTGACGTGCGTCCCCACGCGTCATTCTGTTCACCGGATGGCCTCTCGGTGGGTGTGGCGGTGACCGGCCGGCACGCCCCCCGACTGGCCGGTCACCGCTGTACGCATCCGGCATTCGGGTGCCGCCCGGCGAGGCGATTGGCGCGCCCCGGCGCGGGCCGCGACACTGGGCCGGTGCAGAGCCCGACCGCCTCCGGATCACCGACCCCCGACGTTTCGCCCGAGCTGGCCGAGCTGGCCGCCGCCTACGGCGTGGCGACCCACTACGAGAACTCCGACCGCGTGGAAGTCCGGGTCGAGGCCGACGTGGTCGTCGCCGTCCTCGCACAGTTCGACGTGGACGCCTCGAGCGCGGAGTCGATCCGCCGGGCACTGGAGCGCGTCCGGGAGTCCCGGGCGTCGGCCGATCTGCCGCCCACGATCGTCGTGCGCGCCGGTGACACGCGCGAGCTGGGCCGCGAGGTCACCGTCGAGCTGGAGGACGGCACGACTCGCGACGTCGGCACCACGCTGCCGGCCGACCTGCCGCTGGGCTGGCATCACGTCGTCGCCGGCGAGCGCCGGATGCCACTGGCCGTGGTCCCGGCGAAGCTGCCCGAGGTGCCCGCCGCGTGGGGCTGGATGCTGCAGCTCTACGCCCTGCACTCGGCCGGGTCGTGGGGGATGGGCGACTTCGGCGACCTCCGGACCACGGCTACGCGCTCGGCCGCCGAGCTCGGCGCGGGAGTGCTGCTGGTCAACCCGGTGCAGGCGTTCAGCCCCGCGCACCCTGTGGAGCGCTCGCCGTACTCGCCGTCGAGCAGGCGCTTCGCGAACCCCGTGTACCTGCGGGTCACCGACACCGAGGCGTTCGCCCGGGCCGGCGAGGCCACGCGCACGAAGGTGCTGGCCCTGGCCCCGGACGCGGTTCCGGACCTGATCGACTACGACGCCGTGTGGGACGCCAAGCGCACCGCGCTCGAGCTGCTGCGCCCGCACCACCCGCGGCCCGTCGAGCTCCACGGCGATCTGCGCGACTTCGCGACGTTCGGCGCGCTGGCCGAGGTGCACGGCGCCGACTGGCGCGAGTGGCCCGAGGCCCTGCGCGACCCGGCGAGCCCCGAGGTGGCCGCGGCCCGCGAGAAGCTGGCCGACCGCGTCGAGTTCCACGGTTGGCTCCAGCAGCTGTGCCACGAGCAGCTCGACGAGGTCCGTCTCGCGGCGCGTGAGGCCGGGATGACGGTGGGTGTCGTGCACGACCTGCCCGTCGGCGTGCACCCCGGCGGCGCCGACACGTGGGCGCTGCGCGACGTGTTCGCGGCCCGCGTGCGCGTGGGCGCGCCGCCCGACGCGTTCAACCAGCAGGGCCAGGACTGGAACCTCCCGCCGTGGCGGCCCGACCGCCTCGCCGAGGCCGGGTACGCGCCGTTCCGCGACGTCATCCGCGGCGTGTTGCAGCACGCCGACGGCATCCGCGTGGACCACATCGCCGGCCTGTGGCGCCTGTGGTGGATCCCGCCGGGCGAGCCCGCCGGCCGCGGCACCTACGTGCACTACGACGCCGAGGCGATGCTCGGCGTACTCGCGCTCGAGGCTCACCGCGCCGGCGCCGTGGTGGTCGGTGAGGACCTCGGCACGGTCGAGGAAACCGTTACCGAGACCATGCACGAACGCGGCGTGCTCAGCTCCGCCGTGCTGTGGTTCCAGCGCGACTGGGACGCACCGGGCAAACCGTTCGTCCGCCCCGCGGACTGGGACCCGCACGCGATGGCGAGCATCTCGACCCACGACCTGCCCACCGTGTCCGGCTGGCTCGACGCGGAGCACGTGCGCGTCCGGGCCGAGCTGGGCCTGCTCGACCGGCCCGTGGAGCAGGAGTACACGGAGGCGGCGGCCGAACGCAGCGCGCTGCTCGACCTCGTTGCGCGCGAAGGCATCCCCGCCGACGACCCGGTGGTGGCCCTGCACACGCTCCTGGCCTCGGCGGCGTCACGCCTGGTGCTCACCTCACCAGCCGACGTGGTCGGCGAACGGCGCCAGCCCAACCTGCCCGGGACGATCGACCAGTACCCTAACTGGCGGATCCCGCTCCCCGTCAGTGTCGACGGGTTCTTCGCCGACGCGCGGGTGCGTGCGGCGGTCGCCCCGCTCAAGGCCGCCCGCCCGCTCCCGTAACCGCCCGGGCCGGCCTTCGTGGTTCGAGACCCGCCCGCGCGGGTAAGTCAGTCTTCCCCGAGAAACCCGACAAACCGATGTCCCCCAAGGAGAGTCCCGTGCGTCCCTGGCCCGGAAGGCCCTACCCGCTCGGCGCCACCTACGACGGGGTGGGCACGAACTTCGCCCTGTTCTCCGAGGTCGCCGAGTACGTGGAGCTCTGCCTGTTCGACGAGGACGGCACGGAAACGCGTTCGCGCCTGGAGGAGGTCGACGGGTTCGTCCACCACGGCTACCTGCTCGGCATCGGTCCCGGCCAGCGCTACGGCTTCCGCGTGCACGGCCCGTACGACCCTGACCGCGGCCTGCGCTGCAACCCGAACAAGGTCCTGATCGACCCGTACGCCAAGGCGCTTTCGCGTGGCGTCGACTGGTCGGAGGCGCTGTTCGGGTACGAGTTCGACAACCCGGAGACGCGCAACGACCAGGACTCGGCCGGGCACGTGCCGTATTCGCTGGTGGTGAGCCCGTTCTTCGACTGGGCCAGCGATCGCGCGCCGCGCACGCCCTACCACGAGACCGTGATCTACGAAGCGCACGTGCGCGGCATGACGATGACGCACCCGTTCGTGCCCGACCGCCTGCGCGGCACGTATGCCGGCCTTGCGCACCCCGCCGTGATCGAGCACCTGAAGAAGCTCGGCGTCACGGCGGTGGAGCTCATGCCCGTGCACCAGTTCGTGACCGACCACGGCCTGGACCAGAAGGGCCTGCGCAACTACTGGGGCTACAACACCATCGGCTTCTTCGCGCCCCACGACGCCTACGCGGCGATGCCGGGCCAGGGCGGGCAGGTGCAGGAGTTCAAGGGCATGGTCCGTGCCCTGCACGAAGCCAACATCGAGGTGATCCTCGACGTCGTCTACAACCACACCGCCGAGGGCAACCACCTCGGGCCGACATTGTCCATGCGCGGCATCGACAACGAGGCCTACTACCGGCTGGTCGAGGACGAGCCGAAGTACTACATGGACTACACGGGCACGGGCAACTCGCTCAACGTCCGCAACCCCCACACGTTGCAGCTGATCATGGACTCGCTGCGCTACTGGGTCACCGAGATGCACGTGGACGGGTTCCGCTTCGACCTCGCCTCCGCGCTGGCGCGCGAGTTCTACGACGTCGACCGCCTGTCCACGTTCTTCGAGCTCGTGCAGCAGGACCCGATCGTGAGCCAGGTCAAGCTCATCGCCGAGCCGTGGGACGTCGGCCCCGGTGGCTACCAGGTGGGCAACTTCCCGCCACTGTGGACGGAGTGGAACGGGCAGTACCGCGACACCGTGCGCGACTTCTGGCGCGGCGAACCTTCGACGCTGGGGGAGTTCGCCTCCCGCATCACGGGCTCGTCGGACCTCTACCAGGATGACGGCCGGCGGCCGTTCGCGTCGATCAACTTCGTCACCGCCCACGACGGCTTCACCCTCGAGGACCTGGTGTCCTACAACGAGAAGCACAACGAAGCCAACGGCGAGGACAACCGCGACGGCGCCGACGACAACCGGTCGTGGAACTGCGGCGTGGAGGGCCCGACCGAGGACGAGGAGGTCCTCGCGTTGCGCGCCCGTCAGCGCCGCAACCTGCTCGCCACCGTGCTGCTGTCCCAGGGCGTGCCGATGCTGCTGCACGGCGACGAGCTGGGCCGCACGCAGCAGGGCAACAACAACGCCTACTGCCAGGACTCCGAGCTGTCCTGGATGGACTGGGCGCTCGCCAAGGAGAACGCGGACCTCGTCGAGTTCACCGCGGCGCTCACCGCGTTCCGCAAGCGCCACCCGGTGTTCCGCCGCCGCCGGTTCTTCCAGGGCAAGCCGGTGCGCAAGGGCGAGGAGCTCGGCGACATCGCCTGGTTCACCCCGGCCGGCGAGGAGATGACCGAGCAGAACTGGGACGACGGCTTCGGCAAGTCCGTGGTCATCTTCCTCAACGGCGAGGGCATCTCCGACCTCGACCCGCGCGGCATGGCGGTGGTCGACGAGTCGTTCCTGCTCGCGTTCAACGCGCATTACGAGGACATCGCGATGACCTTGCCCGCCAACGGGTACGGCACCGAGTGGACGGTCGTCGTCGACACGGCCACCGGCCAGGTCGGACAGTCCGATGTGGACCCGGTGCCCGGTGGCGGGAAGCACACGCTCGCCGCGCGGTCGCTCGTGGTGCTGCAGCGCACCGGCCGGGAGGAGCAGGCGTGAACGCGCCGTCCTCGACGTACCGGGTACAGCTGCGCCCGGAGTTCACCTTCACCGACGCCGCCGGGATCGTCGACTACCTGCGGGCGCTGGGCGCGGGTGCGCTCTACGCGTCGCCGGTGCTCGACGCGACCACCGGCTCCGCCCACGGCTATGACGTGGTCGACCCGACCCGCGCGCGGCCGGAGCTGGGTGGCGAGGAAGCCCGCCAGGTGCTGGTGGCGCGGCTGAAGTCCGCCGGGCTCACGCTCGTGGTCGACATCGTGCCGAACCACATGTCCGTGGAGGTTCCGAAGCTCAACCGCTGGTGGTGGGACGTGCTCCGCCACGGGCAGGCGTCGGAGTACGCGGGGTTCTTCGACATCGACTGGAGCCGCGGCAAGGTGCTGCTGCCCGTGCTCGGCGAGGACGCGGCCGTCGCCGAGCTGACCGTGGACCGCTCCGGTGACGACGACGAACTGGTCTACTACGACCACCGCTTCCCGATCGCGCCCGGCACCGGCGAGGGCACGCCGCAGGAGGTGCACGCGCGCCAGAACTACGAGCTCGTCGGCTGGCGCCGCGGCAATGCCGAGCTGAACTACCGCCGCTTCTTCGACATCACCAACCTCGCGGCTGTCACGGTCGAGAAGGCCGAGGTGTTCGCCGAGACCCACGGCGAGGTGCTGCGCTGGGTGGCCGACGGCGACGTCGCCGGCCTGCGTGTGGACCACCCGGACGGCCTGGCCGACCCGGGCGGCTACCTGCGCCGCCTGCGCGCGGGCGCTCCCGACGCGTGGCTGGTCGTGGAGAAGATCCTGCACCCGGGCGAGGCCCTGCCGCAGAGCTGGCCGGTAGACGGCACCACCGGCTACGACGCGCTCAACGAGATCACCGGCGTCTTCGTGGACCCGGCCGCGAAGCCGGTGTTCACGCGGCTCGCGGGTGAGCTGGGCGGACGCACCGACTACCTCGCCGTGGAAGAGGAAGCGCGGCGCCTGGTCACCGACCGGATCCTCGTGGCCGAGGTGCACCGGATCGCGGGCCTGGTCGAGGGGGTCGAGCCGGACGCCGCGCGCGCCGCCGTGGCCGAGGTGATGATCGCCTTCGGCGTCTACCGCTCGTACCTGCCGGAGGGCGCCGCCGAGTGGACCGGCGCCGTCGAGCGCGCGCGGTCGCGCCGGCCCGACCTGGGCGAAGCCCTGACCGCGCTGGACACGCAGGTCCGCGCGGAACCCGGCGGCGAGCTGGCGACGCGCGTCCAGCAGACGTCCGGCATGGTCGTGGCCAAGGGCACCGAGGACACGACCTTCTACCGCTTCACCCGCTTCGCCGCGCTCAACGAGGTCGGCGGCGACCCCGACCGCTTCGGTCGCGGCGTGGCCGAGTTCCACGAGCTGGCCGCGGGCCGGGCCGCGGGACGTCCGGCGAGCATGACCACACTGACCACACACGACACCAAGCGCTCCGAGGACACACGGGCGCGGCAGGTGGCGTTGTCCGAGCTGGCCGAGGAGTTCGGCGACGCCGTGCGCCGCTGGACGAAGCGCCGCGGCATCGACGAGCCGGCGCTGAACCTGCTGGCCTGGCAGACGCTCGTGGGCGCGTGGCCGATCGCGCCCGAGCGCCTGCGCGACTACCTCGACAAGGCGGCGAAGGAGTCGAAGCTCCGCACCACCTGGACCGACCACGACGAGGCGTTCGAGCAGGCAGTCGCCGCGTGGCCCGAGCAGGTGCTCGGCGACGCCGAGCTGGTGGCCGAGGTCGAGGAGTTCGTCGGGAAGCTGCGCGGTCCGGGCTGGGTGACCTCGCTGGGCCAGAAACTGGTGCAGCTGGCCGGGCCGGGCGTGCCGGATGTCTACCAGGGCACCGAGTTGTGGGACTTCTCGCTCGTGGACCCGGACAACCGGCGCGAGGTCGACTACGGCGCGCGCCGCGAGATCCTCGAGCGCGTGCTGGCCGGCGAACAGCCGGAGGTCGACGAAACCGGTGCCGCGAAGCTGCTCCTGGTCCACCGGACGCTGACGCTGCGGCGCGAACGGCCCGAACTGTTCACCGGCTACCGGCCGCTGAAGGCCGAGGGCGCGGCCGACGAGCACCTGCTGGCGTTCCAGCGCGGGGAAGACCTGGCGGTCGCTGTGACGCGGCTGCCCGTCGCGCTCGAGAAGTCCGGCGGCTGGCGCGACACCGTGCTGCCGCTGACCGACGGCTTCTGGACCGACGTGCTCACCGGCCGTGCGGTCGGCGACGCGCCCCTGGCCGCGGCGCTGTTCGACAAGTATCCGGTGGCTCTTCTGGTGCGAGGGGATTCCTGAATGTTCACCGTGTGGGCGCCCGCCGCGGACCGCGTGCGGGTGCGGGTCGACGGCTCTGACCACGAGATGCGCCAAACCGCCGGCGGCTGGTGGCAGGCCGACGTCACCGGTACCGACTACGCCTTCCTCCTCGGCGACGACGACAAGCCGCTGCCGGACCCGCGATCGCTGCGGCAGCCGGCCGGCGTCCACGAGGCTTCGCGCGTGTACGACCACGCCGAGTTCGAGTGGACCGACGGCGCGTGGACGGGCCGTCGGCTGCCCGGCGGCGTCGTCTACGAGCTGCATCTGGGCACCTTCACCGAGGGCGGCACGTTCGACTCGGCGATCGAGCGCCTCGGCCACCTCGTGGACCTCGGCATCACGCACGTCGAGCTGCTGCCGGTGAACTCGTTCGACGGCACGGCCGGCTGGGGCTACGACGGCGTGCTGTGGGGCGCGGTGCACGAGCCCTACGGTGGACCGGACGGCCTCAAGCGGTTCGTCGACGCGTGCCACTCCCGCGGCCTCGCCGTGGTGCTGGACGTCGTTTACAACCACCTCGGCCCCTCAGGCGCCTACCTGGACCGCTTCGGCCCGTACTTCGCCGGCCACACCGACTGGGGCGCGGGCCTCAACCTCGACGGCCCGGGTTCCGACGAGGTGCGCCGCTATGTGCTCGACAACGCGCTCGGCTGGCTGCGCGACTTCCACGTGGACGCGCTTCGGCTCGACGCCGTCCACGCGCTGGTGGACAAGCGCGCCACGCACCTGCTGGAGGAGCTGGCCACCGAGGTCGGCGAGCTGTCCGCGGCCGTGCGCCGCCCGCTCACCCTGATCGCCGAGTCGGACCAGAACGACCCGCGGCTCGTCACCCCGCGTGAGGGTGGCGGCTACGGCGTGCACGCGCAGTGGTCCGACGACCTGCACCACACGCTGCACGTCCGCATCACCGGCGAGACCTCCGGTTACTACGCGGACTTCGCCGCGCCCGGCGCGCTCGCGAAAACGTTGCGCGAGGTGTTCTTCCACGCCGGAACCTGGTCTTCGTTCCGCGAACGCACCCACGGCCGCCCGGTCGACACGCGCAAGGTGCCGGGCGACCGGTTCCTCGCGTACCTGCAGAACCACGACCAGATCGGCAACCGCGCCACCGGCGACCGGCTCTCGGCCACCGTCGCGCCCGGCCTGATCGCGGCCGCGGCCGCGGTGGTGTTCTGCTCGCCGTACACGCCGATGGTGTTCATGGGCGAGGAGTGGGCAGCGAGCACGCCGTGGCAGTTCTTCGCTTCCTTCCCCGACCCGGAACTGGCCGAGGCCGTGCGCACGGGCCGGCGGCGCGAGTTCGGCCGCCACGGCTGGGGCGAGGCCGACGTGCCGGACCCGATGGACCCGGCGACCGTCGCGCGCTCGCGGCTCGACTGGTCCGAGCCGGAGCAGCCGGCGCACCAGCAGATGCTGCGGACCTACCGCACGCTGATCCGGCTGCGCCGCGAACGACCCGAGCTGGCCAACCCGAGCCTCGACGGATTCGTCGTGCGGGCGGCACCGGACGATTCGTGGCTCGTGCTGCACCGCGGCGCGCTGAGGCTCGTCTGCAACTTCGGCGAAACCACGGCGACCGTCCCACTCGGCGGGACGCCGGGGGAGGTCCTGGCGTCCTGGGACACGCCGGAGTTCGACCATGCCGGTGAATCCGTAAGGTTGCCTCCCGCGTCTTTCGTGCTGGTGGCCACCTCCTGACCGGCGTTTACGGGGGAGATCCGGCACTTTCCCGGGAAAGTTCAGCCGGGTAGCCGGACCCGCGGGACGGGCCGGTTTGGGAGGATCTCCCCATGGCAACACGACCCGCTTCCGACACCCAGGTCCTGGCCGGCCGCCCCTTTCCGCTCGGCGCTCACCCGGAAGCCGGAGGGGTGCGGTTCGCCGTCACCTCGGCGGTGGCCGACGCAGTGGAGGTCTGCCTCCTCGGTGACGACGGCTCCGAGCGCCGCATCGAGCTGACCGAGCGGACGTTCGGCGTGTGGCACGGGCTGGTCCCGGGCGTGACGCCGGGGCAGCGGTACGGCTACCGCGTGCACGGCCCGTACGACCCGGGACGAGGGCTGCGCTGCAACCCGGCGAAGCTGCTCGTGGACCCGTACGCGCACCGGATCAGCGGCCGGCTGACCGACCTCGCGGCCGCGCAGGGCTTCGTGGGCGACCCGGACCGCGGTCCCGCGTCCACTGTGGACTCACTCGGCAGCGTGCCGCTGTCGGTGGTCACCTCGCCCGGCGGGCCGGACACGGGCGTGAGGCCCGAGGTGCCGTTCGAGGAGTCGGTGATCTACGAGCTGCACGTGAAGGGGTTCACCGAACTGCACCCGTTCATCCCGGAAGCGCTGCGCGGCACCTACCTGGGTCTCGCGCACCCGGTGGCGATCGAGCACCTCACCCGGCTCGGCGTGACCACAGTGGAGCTGCTGCCGGTGCACGCGTTCGCCGACGAACCGTCGCTGGTGAACGCGGGCCGGCACAACTACTGGGGCTACTCGCCGCTGGGCTACTTCGCCCCGCACCCGGGGTACGCGAGCGAACCCGGCCGCGAGATCGAGGAGTTCCGGACGATGGTGGCGGCGCTGCACGCGGCCAACATCGAGGTGATCGTCGACGTCGTCTTCAACCACACCTGCGAGGGCGGCCCCGACGGGCCCACGCTGTTCCTGCGCGGGCTCGACGCGCCGGCGTACTACCTGCACACCAAGCGCGGGCAGATGGCCGACATCACCGGCTGCGGCAACACCCTCGACTCGGGCTCGCCGACCGTGGTCCGGCTCGTCACCGACTCGCTGCGGTACTGGACGCAGGAGCTCGGCGTGGACGGCTTCCGGTTCGACCTCGCGAGCACGCTGGGCCGCCCGCGCGGCGGCATGTTCGACCGCGACTCCACCATGCTCACGGCCATCACCACCGACCCGGTCCTGTCGCGGTGCAAGCTCATCGCCGAACCATGGGACGCGACGGGGGAGGGCTACCGCGTCGGCGACTTCGGCGCCCAGTGGGCCGAGTGGAACGGCCGCTATCGCGACAGCTTGCGCGACTTCTGGCGCGGGGTCACGGGCGTGCGTGACCTCGCGTTCCGGCTCTCGGGTTCGTCGGACCTCTACGACCACAACCTGCGCCGGCCGTGGCAGTCGGTCAACTTCGTGACCGCTCACGACGGCTTCACGTTGCGGGATCTGGTGTCCTACAACGAAAAGCACAACGAGGACAACGGCGAGGACAACCGCGACGGCACCACCGACAACCGCTCGTGGAACCACGGCGTGGAGGGCGAGACCGCCGACCAGTCCATCGTCGCGCTGCGCACCCGCCAGGCGCGCAACCTCTTCGCCACGTTGCTGCTGTCCACCGGCACGCCGATGTTCGTCGCGGGCGACGAGATGTGGCGGACCCAGGGCGGCAACAACAACGCCTACTGCCTCGATGACGAGACGTCGTGGGTCGACTGGACGCCCTCGGCCGCGTCGGAGCCGATGCTCGCCTTCGCCCGGCGCGTGGTGCGCCTGCGCGCGAGCAGCCCCGCGCTGCGCCAGCCGGAGTTCTTCGAAGGCCGCACCACGCCGACCGGCAAACCGGACCTCATCTGGTTCCGGCCCGACGGCGAGGAGTTCGACGAGATCGACTGGTTCGACGAGAGCCGCCGCACGCTGTGCATGTGGATCGACGGGTCCAACTCCCAAGCCCGCAACCGCGAGGGCGAGCTCGTCACCGACCACTCGTGGCTGCTGATCCTGCACGCCGGCGAGGACGATGTGGAGGTGGTGCTGCCCGGACCCGAGTACGGTGCCACCTACAAACCCACGCTCGACACGGGCACGGCCGACGGCAGCCCCGCGTACGTCGGGGTGCTGGAACCGAAGAGCCGCATCGTCGTGGCGGCCCGGTCGTTGCAGCTGCTCCGAGCGCCACGGGACTTCGTGTCGGGCCCCCAGCCGCTTTAGTGCGGGGCCCCGGCGGTCCCCGAGGTGCATCGATCAAGAGGTTTCGCAGAAATCGGTCAAGAGATCACTCTCACCTCGGATCGCCGGAATCCCCCTCGTCATCCGGATCGTTGGATGTTGAAATCCAGCGTGGCTATCCCCGAGGAGAAGTGCATGAGCGACGACGGCACCGGATCCGAGCCCGGTCTGCGTATCGGACTGGTCGCGGAGTCGACGAAAACCGAGACCCGCGTCGCGCTGACGCCGGACACCGTGCGCAAGGCCATCGGCCTGGGTTACCGCGTGCTGGTGGAGTCCGGGGCCGGCGTGCGATCGGGGTTCGACGACGAGGCCTACCTGTCCGCGGGCGCCGAGGTGTCGGCCGATCCGGTGTGGGACGCGGACGTCGTCGTCACCATCAACGCGCCCGACCCGGGCGAAATCGAGAACTTGCGCCCGGGCACGACCCTGGTGTCGATGCTGGCTCCGGCGCTGGAGCCGGACCGGCTGGCGGCGCTGGCCGCCCGCGGCGTCACGGCGCTCGCGATGGACGCGGTTCCGCGCATTTCGCGGGCGCAGTCGCTGGACGTGCTCAGCTCGATGGCGAACATCGCCGGCTACCGGGCCGTGATCGAGGCCGCGCACGTGTTCGGCCGGTTTTTCACGGGCCAGGTCACGGCGGCCGGGAAGGTGCCGCCGGCGAAGGTGCTGGTGGCGGGGGCCGGGGTCGCCGGGCTCGCGGCGATCGCCGCGGCCAACAGCCTGGGTGCCGTGGTCCGCGCGACCGACCCGCGGCCGGAGGTGGCCGACCAGGTCCGTTCGCTCGGTGGCGAGTACCTCGCCGTCGAGGTCGAGCAGGAGGCCAGTACCGACGGGTATGCGAAGGCGACCTCGGAGGCCTACGACCGGCGGGCGGCGGAGATCTACTCCGAGCAGGCCGCCGACGTGGACATCGTCATCACGACCGCGCTCATCCCGGGCCGGCCCGCGCCGAAGCTGCTCACGGCCGAGCAGGTCGCGTCGATGAAGCCGGGCAGCGTCGTCGTCGACATGGCCGCCGCGCAGGGCGGCAACGTCGCCGGCACCGAGGCCGGGGAGGTCGTGACGACCGACAACGGCGTCACGCTCATCGGCTACACGGACTTGCCAGGACGGCTCCCCACGCAGGCCTCGCAGCTCTACGGCACCAACGTCGTGAACCTGCTGAAGCTGCTCACGCCCGAGAAGGACGGCCGGCTCGCCCTCGACTTCGAGGACGTGGTGCAGCGCGGGCTGACCGTGGTCCGCGACGGCGAGGTCCTGTGGCCGCCGCCGAAGGTGTCGGTGAGCGCGGCACCGCCGCCCGCACCCGCCCCGCAGGCTGCGCCACAGCCGGAGAAGCCCAAGTCGCCGTGGGCCCGGGCGGTGGTCGCTGTGATCGGCGCGGTGGTCCTGTTCCTGGCGTCGGCGTTCGCCCCGCCGGAGCTGGCCGGGCACCTGACGGTGTTCGTGCTCGCCATCGTGATCGGCTTCTACGTGATCGGCAACGTGCACCACGCGCTGCACACGCCGTTGATGTCGGTGACCAACGCGATCTCGGGGATCATCGTCGTCGGCGCGATCCTGCAGATCGCCGGCGGCGGGATCGCCACCACCATCCTGGCCGCCGCCGCCGTGCTGCTGGCCGCCATCAACATCGTCGGTGGGTTCATGGTGACCCGCCGGATGTTGTCGATGTTCTCGAGGAGCTGAGTGACCAGTGCACGCTGAAACGTGGAAGTCGGCGGCGTACCTGATCGCCGCCCTGTTGTTCGTGGCCAGCCTCGCGGGGCTCGCCAAGCACGAGACCTCGCGCCGGGGGGTCTGGTTCGGGATCGCCGGCATGGCGATCGCGCTGGTCGCGACCGCGGCCACCGCGCTGGGCCTGGCCTCAGGCCTCGGCATCACGCTGCTGCTCATCGCGCTCGTGATCGGCGCGGCGATCGGAGTCTGGCGGGCGCGCGTGGTCGAGATGACCGGCATGCCCGAGCTGATCGCGCTGATGCACAGCTTCGTCGGCCTGGCCGCGGTGCTGGTCGGCTGGAACGGGTACCTCGAGGTCGAAGGGAACGACGCGCAGACGGAGCTCGTGGGGTCGCTGCTGGGCATCCACCACGCCGAGGTCGTGATCGGCGTGTTCATCGGCGCCGTGACGTTCACCGGCTCGATCATCGCCTTCCTCAAGCTGTCGGCGCGGATCCCGTCCAAGCCGCTGCAGCTGCCGGGCAAGAACATGCTCAACCTCGGCGCGCTGGTCGCGTTCGCGGTGCTCACGGTGTTCTTCGTGATCACCCCCGCCACGTGGCTGCTCGTGGTGGTCACGGTGCTCGCGCTGGCGCTCGGCGTCCACCTGGTCGCCTCGATCGGCGGCGGAGACATGCCGGTGGTCGTGTCGATGCTCAACAGCTACTCCGGCTGGGCCGCGGCCGCGTCGGGCTTCTTGCTGGGCAACGACTTGCTGATCATCACCGGCGCGCTCGTCGGCTCTTCCGGTGCCTACCTGTCCTACGTGATGTGCAAGGCGATGAACCGTTCGTTCATCTCCGTCATCGCGGGTGGCTTCGGCGCGCCGGCGACCAGCGGCCCGGCGGAGGTCACGGGCGAGCACCGCGAGATCGACGCCGCCGGGGTGGCCGAGCTGCTGTCGAACGCGAACTCGGTGGTCATCACGCCGGGTTACGGCATGGCGGTCGCGCAGGCGCAGTCGCCGGTGGCCGAGCTGACGCGGCGGCTGCGCGAGCAGGGCGTGAACGTCCGGTTCGGGGTGCACCCCGTCGCCGGCCGGCTGCCCGGGCACATGAACGTGCTGCTCGCCGAGGCGAAGGTGCCCTACGACATCGTCCTGGAGATGGACGAGATCAACGACGACCTCGCCGACACCGACGTCGTGCTCGTGATCGGGGCCAACGACACGGTGAACCCGTCGGCCGCGGAGGACCCGGGCAGCCCGATCGCCGGCATGCCGGTGCTGCGGGTCTGGGAAGCCGCCAACGTCGTGGTGTTCAAGCGGTCCATGGCACCGGGCTACGCGGGCGTGCAGAACCCGTTGTTCTTCCGCGACAACAGCCAGATGCTCTTCGGCGACGCCAAGGAGCGGGTGCAGGACATCCTCGCCGCGCTCCCGGCCCGCGTCGGGTAGCACCCGAGCAGTCCCGCCCGACACCCGCGCCGCCGGCTCCCGGAGCCGGCGGCGCGGTCGTGTTCGGAGCCCATTGTGGACAGTCGGGCGCGAACCACCGCGCGGCGACTCGCGCCTGATTGTGAACGGCGCTCGACTTCCGTGTTACGGGGAAACCGCGGAAACCAGGCGCGGGGTGATTGTTCCGGCGTTCGAGTTGCGATCGAACCGAACGTGTGGGAACGGCGAAAACTTCGTCCGGCCGGAGCCGTTTCGCCCGACCGGGTGGCGGGTACAACCGTAAAAGGCCCCGCTGTCAAGGGCTTTGAGGGAATCAGGCACACTGACCGTGCTCGCGTTCGCGGGGGATCAGCGCAGTCAAAAGAGGGGCGTTGCCATGACCGGCCGGCTCGGTATCGACGACGTCAGCCCCACGGTCAGCTGCGGCCGGTACCCGGCCAAAGCCGTTGTGGGGGAACACTTTCCGGTGTCCGCGACGGTGTGGCGTGAAGGTCACGACGCCGTGTCGGCCACCGTCGCGTGGCGCGGTCCCGGCGACCGCGTGTCGCGGCAGACGCGGATGGCCGAGCGCGGCAAGGGACTGGACCTCTTCGCCGCGGTGATCGTGCCCGACACCGAGGGACTGTGGACCTACCGCGTCGACGCGTGGAGCGACCCGTGGGCCACGTGGGAACACACCGTGGAGGTCAAGATCGCGGCGGGGCAAGGGCCCGAGGACCTCGCCAACGACTTCGAGAACGGCGCGCGCCTGCTCGAGCGCGTGTCCCGACGGCCCGAGCGCAGGGCCGAGCGCGCGTTGCTCGCCGGCGCGGCCACCGATCTGCGCGACGCCGGCCGCGGCCTCGCCGAGCGCGTGGGCGCCGCGCTTTCGCCCGAAGTGCGCCACTTGATGCACGAATTCCCCGTGCGGGAACTGATCACCAAGGGCAAACCGCTGAAGCTGTGGGTCGACCGCAAGCGCGCGGCCTTCGGTTCCTGGTACGAGGTCTTCCCGCGTTCCACGGGCGGGGTCGACGAGCACGGCAACGCCGTCCACGGCACCTTCGCCACCGCCGCGCGTTCACTCGACCGGGTCGCGGACATGGGCTTCGACGTGGTGTACCTGCCGCCGATCCACCCGATCGGGCGAGTGAACCGCAAGGGCCCCAACAACACGCTCGTCGCCACGCCCGAGGACGTCGGCTCGCCGTGGGCCATCGGCGCCGACGAGGGCGGTCACGACGCGATCCACCCGGACCTCGGCACGTTCGAGGACTTCGACGCCTTCGTCGCCCGCGCCGACGAGCTCGGCATGGAGGTGGCGCTCGACCTCGCGCTGCAGGCCGCGCCCGACCACCCGTGGGTGCTCAAGCACCCGGAGTTCTTCACCACCCGCCCGGACGGCACGATCGCCTACGCCGAGAACCCGCCGAAGAGGTACCAGGACATCTACCCGGTCAACTTCGACAACGACCCGCGCGGTGTCTACGACGAGGTGCTCCGCGTCGTGCTCCACTGGGTGTCGCACGGGGTGCGCATCTTCCGGGTCGACAACCCGCACACCAAGCCGCCGGACTTCTGGGCGTGGCTGATCCAGTCGGTCAAGGACGCGCACCCGGACGTGCTGTTCCTGGCCGAGGCGTTCACGCGCCCGGCGCGGTTGTGGGGCCTGGCGAAGCTCGGCTTCACCCAGAGCTACACCTACTTCACCTGGCGCACGAGCAAGGAGGAGCTGACCGAGTTCGGGACCGACCTGGTCGAACACTGGAACGAGGGCCGCCCCAACCTGTTCGTGAACACCCCGGACATCCTCCACGAGTCGCTGCAGCACGGCGGCCCGGGGATGTTCGCGCTGCGGGCGGCGCTGGCCGCCACGCTGTCGCCGACGTGGGGCGTCTACTCCGGGTACGAGCTCTACGAGCACCAGCCGGTGCGCGAGGGCAGCGAGGAGTACCTCGACTCGGAGAAGTACCAATTGCGTCCGCGCGACTTCGAGCGGGCGCTGGCCGAAGGCCGCTCGCTGGAGCCGTGGATCACGAAGCTCAACACGATCCGCAAGACGCATCCGGCGTTGCAGGGCATGCGGACCCTGCGGTTCCACCACGTCGACAACGGCGCGCTGCTCGCCTACTCCAAACAGGACCCGGCGACCGGCGACACCGTCGTCACAGTGGTGAACCTCGATCCGCACGGTGCGCAGGAAGGCACCCTGTGGCTCGACCTGGAGTCGCTCGGCTTCGACTGGCACGAGCGGCTCATCGCCCACGACGAGGTCACCGGGGAGACCTGGGACTGGGGCCAGGCGAACTTCGTCCGGCTCGAACCGTGGCGTGCGGTCGCGCACGTCGTCGCGGTCCGGCGCCGGCTCGCGGGTTAGCCGTGCTTCTGGTTCCCGATCCGACCACAGCCACGGCGGGAACGGTTGCCACACGCAGTAACGCTCAGTTGGGTGCCCGCCTACTTTTGGTCGGATCGGGTACGGGGCTCTGAACGATTTTTTCCAGCCACCCTGCACGCACGGCACGCGGCAGGGACGATCGAACGTACCGCCGGAACGCGGGACGAGGTGGAGTTTGATGGACGACGAGAGCCGGCCCGACGCAGCTCTGGGCCTGGACGGTGTTCCGCACACGGGCGAGGCGATGACCGCCGAGGGCCTGCTCGTGGAACCGCAGGCCGACGAGTTCGCACACGCCGAAGCGGCGCCGCGCGACCCGCACTGGTTCAAGGGCGCCGTGTTCTACGAGGTGCTCGTGCGCGCCTTCACCGACTCGAACGGGGACGGCACGGGCGACCTGCGCGGCCTCGCGAGCCGGCTGGACTACCTGGAGTGGCTCGGCGTCGACTGCCTGTGGCTGCCGCCGTTCTACGCGTCGCCGCTGCGCGACGGCGGTTACGACATCAGCGACTTCCGCTCGGTGCTGCCGGAGTTCGGCACCGTCGAGGACTTCGTGTACCTGCTCGGCGAAGCGCACAAGCGCGGCATCCGGGTCATCACCGACCTGGTGCTGAACCACACCTCCGACGCGCACCCATGGTTCCAGCAGTCGCGTTCGGACCCGGACGGCCCGTACGGCGACTACTACGTGTGGAGCGACGACGACTCGCGCTACGCCGACGCGCGCATCATCTTCGTCGACACCGAGACGTCGAACTGGACCTACGACCCGGTGCGCGGCCAGTTCTACTGGCACCGCTTCTTCAGCCACCAGCCGGATCTCAACTACGAGAACCCGGCCGTGCAGGAAGCGATGATCGACGTGCTGCGGTTCTGGCTCGACCTCGGCATCGACGGGTTCCGGCTCGACGCCGTGCCGTACCTGTTCGAGCAGGAGGGCACCAACTGCGAGAACCTGCCGCGCACGCACGAGTTCCTCAAGCACTGCCGCAAGGTCGTCGACGACGAGTTCCCCGGCCGGATCCTGCTGGCCGAGGCGAACCAGTGGCCCTCGGACGTGGTCGAGTACTTCGGCGACCAGGCGGTCGGTGGCGACGAGTGCCACATGGCGTTCCACTTCCCGCTGATGCCGCGCATCTTCATGGCTGTGCGGCGCGAGTCGCGGTTCCCGATTTCGGAGATCCTGCTGCAGACCCCGCAGATCCCGAGCGGCACGCAGTGGGGCATCTTCCTTCGCAACCACGACGAGCTCACGCTCGAGATGGTGTCGGACGAAGAGCGCGACTACATGTACTCCGAGTACGCCAAAGACCCGCGGATGAAGGCCAACATCGGCATCCGCAGGCGCCTGGCGCCGCTGCTGGACAACGACCGCAACCAGCAGGAGCTGTTCACGGCGATGCTGCTGTCGCTGCCGGGCTCGCCCGTTCTGTACTACGGTGACGAGATCGGCATGGGAGACAACATCTGGCTCGGCGACCGCGACGCGGTCCGCACGCCGATGCAGTGGACACCGGACCGCAACGCCGGCTTCTCCTCGTGCGACCCCGGCCGCATCTACCTGCCGGTGATCATGGACCCGGTCTACGGGCACCAGGCCGTCAACGTCGAGGCCCAGTCGAACAACGCGTCCTCGCTGCTGAACTGGACCCGGCGGATGATCGAGGTGCGCAAGCAGCACCACGCGTTCGCCGAGGGCGACTTCGTGGACCTCGGCGGGTCCAACCCGAGCGTGCTGGCGTACAAGCGCGAGTGGCGTCGCCCCGACGGGTGCATGGACGTGGTGTTGTGCGTGAACAACTTGTCGCGGTTCCCGCAGCCGGTGGAGCTCGACCTGTCCGGTCACCGCGGGTCCGTGCCGGTGGAGCTCACCGGCGGGGTGCGATTCCCGGAGGTCGGTGAACTGCCGTACCTGCTCACGCTGCCCGGTCACGGGTTCTACTGGTTCCAGCTCCTCGAGCGGGAAGCCGAAGGCGAAATGAGGTGAGTGCCTTGACCGACCACGGGCACCTGGTGGAGCAGCTCGTCGCCGAGCTGCCGGCCTGGCTTCCGGCGCAGCGGTGGTTCGCGGGCAAGGACCGGCCGATCACGGCCGTCCGCGCGCTCGCGTCCACCGAGCTGGTCGAAGGCGACCCGCAGCTGCTGCACGTGGTCGTCGAGGTGGTGCAGGGCGAGCGGTCCGAGCCCTACCAGCTGCTGGTCGGGCGCCGTTCGCATCCGCCGGAGATCTCGTCGTCGGCGTGGCTCGGCGCCGACGGCGGCCTCAACTTCTACGAGGCGAGCGGCGATGCGGACCTCACCGCGGTGCTGCTCGACCACATGGTGGCCGGCGACCGCGTCGGCCCACTGGTGTTCGAGCACGAGCCCGGCGCGCAGCTGACCGGCGGGCTGCGCGCGCGGCCCATCACCTCCGAGCAGAGCAACACGTCGCTGGTGTACGGCGGGCAGTACATCCTCAAGCTGTTCCGCAAGCTCAGCCCCGGGACGAACAAGGACCTGCTGCTGCACCGCGCGCTGCAGAAGGCGGGCTGCGAGCACATCGCCGAGGTCGTCGGCTCGATCACCGGCGAGCTCGCCGGTGAGCCGGCGACGATCGCGATGCTGCAGGTGTTCCTGCCCGACGCCGTCGACGGCTGGGCCATGGCCACCACGAGCGTGCGCGACCTGATGGCCGAGCCGGAGCTGCACCCGGACGAGGTCGGCGGCGACTTCGCCGGCGAAGCCGAGCGCCTCGGTGCGGCGGTGGCGCACGTGCACACCGACCTCGCGGCGGCGCTGGGCGCGCACCCGGTGGACGAGTCCGAGCTCGCCCGCACGGTGGCGGGCATGACCGAGCGGCTCGACCGCGTCGCGCGCGACGTCCCGGAGCTGGCCGAGCACGCACCCGCACTGCACAAGGTGTTCGCCGCGCTGCACGAGCTGCCGCCGGGCCGGCCGGAGATCTCGATGCAGTACATCCACGGCGATCTGCACCTGGGCCAGGTGCTGCGCACGGTCGGCGGCTGGCTGCTGCTCGACTTCGAGGGCGAGCCCGCCGCGCCGCTGGAGGAGCGGCACGCGCTGCGCTCGCCGCTGCGCGACGTCGCGGGCATGCTGCGCTCGTTCGACTACGCGGCCCGGCAGCTGTTGGTCGGGCAGCCGGAAGACCCGGCCACGACGGAGCGCGCGCTCGAGTGGGCGCTCCGCAACCGCACGGCTTTTTGCGACGGGTACGCCGGGGCCGCCGGCCCGATCGGCGACCCGCGCGAGCACGGAGAGCTGCTTCGTGCGTTCGAACTCGACAAAGCGGTGTACGAAGTGGCCTACGAGCACGCGAACCGGCCCGACTGGCTGGCCGTGCCCATGGCGGCGATCGCCCGCATCGCCCACGGAGGTGTGTGAAGACGTGAACGCGGTTTCCCGGGATCTGCCCGCGGCGGCTCCGTCCCCGCAGGACATCGACCGGCTGCTGGCCGGCTCGCACCACGACCCGCACTCGGTGCTCGGCGTGCACGCCCAAGGCACGGTGGGCATCGGCAGCACGAGCCCCGGCACTGTCGTGGCGCGCGCCTTGGTGCCGGGGGCGAAGTCCGTCTCCGTGCTGACGGCGGACCGGCGGTTCCCGCTGGAGCGCGTGGCCGACGCGTTGTTCGCGTCTCCGCTGCCCGAGCACCCCGGCGACTACCGCCTCGAGGTCGACTACGACGGGCACACCGTGGTCACCGATGACCCGTACCGCTGGCTGCCCACCGTCGGCGAGCTCGACCTGCACCTCATCGGCGAGGGCCGCCACGAACGGCTGTGGGACGTCCTCGGCGCTCACGTGCGCGACTACGACACGTCCCACGGCGCGGTCGAAGGCGTGTCGTTCGCGGTGTGGGCGCCGACCGCGCGCGGCGTGCGGGTGATCGGCGACTTCAACGGCTGGGAGGGCCGCGGGCACGCGATGCGCTCGCTCGGCTCGTCGGGCGTGTGGGAGCTGTTCGTGCCCGACGTGCCGGTCGGCTCCTGCTACAAGTTCCGGATCCTCGGGGCCGACGGGCACTGGCACGAGAAGGCCGACCCGATGGCGTTCGCCACCGAGGTGCCGCCCGCGACCGCGTCGAAGGTCACGAAGTCCGCCTACACCTGGGCCGACGACGAGTGGACCGCGCGGCGCGAGGCGACGAACTGGGCCGACGCCCCGATGAGCGTCTACGAGGTCCACCTCGGCTCGTGGCGGCCCGGGCTGAACTACCGCGAGCTGGCCGACCAGCTCGCCGACTACGTGAGCGACACCGGCTTCACCCACGTCGAGTTCCTGCCCGTGGCGGAGCACCCCTTCGGCGGTTCGTGGGGCTACCAGGTCACCTCGTACTACGCGCCGACCTCGCGATTCGGCTCGCCCGACGACTTCCGCTACCTCGTGGACCACCTGCACCAGCGGGGGATCGGCGTGCTCGTGGACTGGGTGCCCGCGCACTTCCCGCGCGACATCTGGGCGCTCGCGCGCTTCGACGGCAGCCCGCTCTACGAGCACGAGGACCCGCGCCGCGGCGAGCAGCCCGACTGGGGCACGCTCGTGTTCAACTTCGGCCGCAACGAGGTGCGCAACTTCCTCGTGGCCAACGCGCTGTACTGGCTGGAGGAGTTCCACCTCGACGGCCTGCGTGTGGACGCCGTCGCGTCGATGCTCTACCTCGACTACTCGCGCAAGGACGGCGAGTGGCTGCCCAACGAGTACGGCGGCCGCGAAAACCTCGACGCCGTGCGGTTCCTGCAGGAGCTGAACGCGACCGTCTACAGGCGACACCCGGGTGTGGTGATGGTGGCCGAGGAGTCCACGGCGTGGCCGGGCGTCACGCGGCCGACGCACCTCGGCGGGCTCGGCTTCGGCTTCAAGTGGAACATGGGCTGGATGCACGACACGCTGCGCTACCTCGGCCACGAGCCGATCCACCGCGCGTACCACCACAACGAGATGACGTTCTCACTCGTCTACGCGTGGAGCGAGAACTTCGTGCTGCCGCTCTCGCACGACGAAGTGGTGCACGGCAAGGGTTCCCTGTGGCAGCGCATGCCGGGCGACGACTGGAACAAGGCGGCGGGCCTGCGTTCGCTGCTGGCCTTCATGTGGGCCCACCCGGGCAAGCAGCTGCTGTTCATGGGCGGCGAGTTCGGGCAGCCGCGGGAGTGGTCGGAGTCGCGCTCGCTCGACTGGCACCTGCTGGAGCAGCCGCTGCACCGCGGGGTGCAGGACCTGCTGCGCCGGCTCAACGACATCTACCGGTCCACGGCCGCGCTCTTCAGCGGTGACGTGCGGCCGGAGGGCTTCCAGTGGATCGACGCCAACGATTCGGCCGGCAACGTGCTGAGCTATCTGCGCATCGGCTCCGACGGCTCGCGGCTGGCGTGCATTGCGAACTTCGCGGGCGTGCCGCACCACGACTACCGTGTGGGCCTGCCCGCCGCCGGGCGCTGGACCGAGCTGCTGAACACCGACGCCGAGGTCTACGGCGGGTCCGGGGTCGGCAACCTGGGCGCGGTCGAGGCGGTCGCCAAGCCATGGCACGGGCTGCCGGCATCGGCCGTGCTGCAGCTGCCGCCGAACGGTGTCCTGTGGCTGCTGGAGGAGGCCACGGTTACCGCCGAGTGAGGCTGTCGGAAAATTCCTCACGTTTGCTCTTGTCGGTGAACGTTGCCGCGGGTTAGCTTTGTTGTGATCCACAACAAACCCGGGGTGGCGCCGCCAGGCCGCCCCTCGAGTGACGAGGGATGACGACGATGAAGTCTCTGAAGACGTCTGCCCGGTGGCGGCTGCTGGCGATTCCGGCGGCTCTGGCGATGGCGGCCGGCCTGACCCTCGCGGTCGCGCCCGCCGGCAGCGCGGCGCCCGCCGCCAGTTTCACCGACGACTTCGACGGGCCCGCGGGCAGCCCGGCCGACGGCTCGAAGTGGAACTACGAGACCGGCGACAACGTGAACAACCACGAGCGCGAGTGGTACACCTCCGGTGCGGCCAACGCGGCGCTCGACGGTCAGGGCCACCTGGTGATCACGGCGAAGAAGGAGAGTTCGGGCAACAACTGCTGGTACGGCCCGTGCGAATACACCTCGGCGCGGCTCAACACGTCCGGCAAGTTCTCCACGAGCTCCGGCCACGTCGAGGTCCGCATGAAGCTCCCGCGCGGGCAGGGCATGTGGCCCGCCTTCTGGATGCTCGGCGGCGGCAACTGGCCGACGGACGGCGAGATCGACGTCATGGAGAACATCGGCAAGGAGCCGAACACCGTGCACGGCACGATCCACGGCCCGGGCTACTCCGGAGCCAACGGCATCGGCGCGGCCTACAACGGGCCGAACTTCTCCGACGACTTCCACACCTACGCGGTGGACTGGTCCACGAACAAGATCGTGTGGTCCGTGGACGGAAACGCCTACGAGACGCGCACGCCGGCCGACCTGAACGGCAACAAGTGGGTCTACGACCATCCGTTCTTCCTCATCCTCAACCTCGCCGTGGGCGGCGACTGGCCCGGTGACCCGGACGGTGGCACGCAGTTCCCGCAGCAGCTCGTGGTCGACTACGTGCACGTGAGCTGAGCGTCCACTTCGGACGTTTCACCCGGGCGGTTCACGCCACCGGACGCCTCCGCGAATTCGGGCCGCGGCGGCGGGCGGAGATCAGGCGGGCGCGGATCTCCGCGGCTTCGCCCGGCTCGACTTGCGGCGAGCCGGGCGAGGCTCCGGACACCGGCCGCCCGGGGTGATCAGACCTGGCCCGGGCCGGGGTTTTCCGTTGCGGCGGCGGGAAGCCTCGGCTCGGGCCGGAACCACGTCCGCGGTTCTGTGGACCTAAAGCCAGCCGCGAGCTTTCGCGTTCATGCCGGCCTGGAATCGGGTCGTGGCGTTGAGCTCGGTCATCAGCCGCTGCACGCGCCGCTGCGTGGTGCGGGGGCTCCAGCCGAGGGCGCGGCCGATGCCGGCGTCGGTCTGACCGGCGGCGAGCAAGGTGAGCAGTGTCGTCGTTTCGGGATCGCGATCCGGGGCCGGGTCGGTGAAGGCCTCGCCCATCGGCACGGCGCGGTCCCACTCCGCTTCGAACAGCGTGACGAGCGCGTCGAGCAAGGCCGAGGCGTGGATGATGTAGGCCGCGTCCACGACGTGCGGTGACGAGCTGATCGGGATCACCGCGACCTCCTCGTCGGCCATCACCATCTTGATCGGCAGCTGCGGGCGCACGCGCGAGCGTTCGCCGTGGGTGCCGCTGACGAGGATGTCGTTCTGCAGCCGGCCGGGGAAAGCGATCGCCTCGCGGTCGTAGATCACGCGGAAGACGATGCCGGCCTTGAGCCGCTGCCGTTCCAGGTCGAGGTTCTCCCCGGGCACGCTGACGTACGGTGGCCGGTCGAACCCGCGGATCTGCGTGCGGGCTTCGTCCTGCAGCCGTCGCACGCGGACGTCGATGTTCTCCGCGCCGGTCACGACCTCGACGAGCTCGGCGGGGTGGGTGAACCGGCTGGCTTCGCGGTGCACGGCCATGAGGTCCTCGATCGCCGCGCGGGCGCTGCGCAGCTCGGCCGCGCGTTCGGCCGCGAGCGCACCCAGTGCGATGTCGGGGGCTGCGGCGAGGTAGCGCGGGGGGCGGCCGGGCACCCGGCTCGCCATGCCGCTCGCGGTGAGTCGCGAGAGCGCCCGCGCCACCTGCTGGGCGGAAAGTCCGCATTGTTCCACCAGGTCCACGGCCCGAGTGCGCGGATGGCCGAGCAGTGCCGTGTAGACACGCGCGTCGGTGGCCGGGACGCCGAGCGCGTCGAGGTCCCGCAGCTGCTGGCGGGAACCCGCCACCTGGCGACTATTGGTCATGGTGGCTATCTTGCGCCACCGCTACCACGGCTGGGAAATTGATCCGATCACTGGCCGACCGCACAGTGTTTCCCCGCCAACGACCCTGTGAACTCCCCGTCCCCCCGACCCGAAAGGGAGCCAGGTGCCCCGCGCCCGAACGATCCCGTTTCGCCGTGTCCTGACCGCTGTCACCGCAGCCGTGACCCTCACCGGTCTCGCCGTCGCACCGGCCACCGCCGCACCCGAGCCCGATCAGCCACCACCGTCGAGACACGTCGCGATGCCCGACGGCGGCGCCATCACCGTCGCCCCCGACGGCACCGCGACCCGCACCGATGCCCACGGCAAAACACTCGGCAAGACCGTGCTCGCGCTGCCGCAGGGCACTTCCGCCCTCGGCTCGCTGGCCCCGACCGACGACGCCGTGCGCGCCGCCTTCACCCAGGGCGCCACGCCCGAGCAGCCGAGTGACGTCCTCGTGCAGCTCGCCGCGTCCACCGCCGTGACCGGCGCACCGCTCGCGGCCGGTCGCCGCGCGGCCAAGACGTCGGACAACGGCGTCAACGCGGCCCTGTCCGCGGTCGGCGCGACCTCCGTCGAACCGGTCTTCCCCGACGCCACCGACGTGCCCACGCTGGCCAAGACCGTGCTGGTGCACCTGGCCGACAACTTGCACACTGACGCCGCCGTGCAGAAGCTCGCCGCCACGCCCGGTGTGGAGAGCGCGCAGCCCGACCGTCGCGTTTCGGCGATGTCCACCGGCCCCGTGCCCTTGCCCCAGCCGGCAGTCAAAGCCGCGAAACTGCCGCAGGCGCACCAAAAGCCGCCGACCGGCCTGCCCTCGAACTACGGCGTGACGTCGTCGGCGCAGAGCTACCTCAACGCGGGCGGCACCAACGCGCTCGGCGCGTACAGCCTGCTGCACGGGAAGCTCCCGGGCAGCGGCGAGATCATCACCAACGTCTCCCTCGGTGACCTCACTGACCAGGGCATGGCCGACGCGGGCGACACCTACGTCCGCAACTACGGCCCGACCACCGTCGTGCAGGGCGGCCAGCGCTACCTCGACGTGCCGTCGATGCCGCTGATCCCCACCTACACCGCCGACTCCTCGGGCCGGCTCGACCCGCTCGGGTCCGTGGAGAACGAGGACCCCGCGCTCGGCGAGGTGCTGCTCGACTTCGGCGTGATGGCCCCGCTGCCGCACGACGCGCAGCGCGCCGGCGCTCAGGGCGACGGCTTCACCGATCTGCTCGGCATCGCGCCCGGCGCGCAGTACCGGCTGGTGGTGCCGCAGGAGCCGACCCTCGACCAGATCTCCGTGGCGCTGCTGGCCGCCGCGCGCCAGACGCCGCGGCCGGACGTGATCACCGCGAGCCTCGGCGTCGGCACCGACAGCGCGGGCTTCCCGGGCCGCTACCTCGAAGACGACCCGGTGGCGCAAGCCGTGATCTCGACGATCGTGAAGCAGTACCACATCGTCGTCACCATCTCCTCCAACGACGGCACGCGCCTCTACACCCCGGCCGCGGTCGGCCCGGACGGCGGCAGCACGCCCACCGACGTGACCAAGGACGCCCGCGACACCACGGACATCGCGGACGACCAGTTCTCCACCACACCGACGAAGGTGGTCGACAGCGGCGCGATCGCGGTCGGTGGCACCACGCTGGACGACACGCTCGCCGTGCCGCAGCAAGCCGGTGGCCCGGCCGCGCACAACCCGACCTTCGCCACCACCCGCACCGACGGAGCCGGGAACTTCTCCTCGGGCTTCGGCACGCGCGTGGACGTTTCCGCGCCCAGCGACGGCATCCTCGTCGTGGAGCACACGCAGCGCGGCGGCGCGCAGGACGTGACGCCGGTGCTCAACGGCGGCACGTCGGCGTCCGCGCCGATGACCGCGGCCGCGGCGGCGGTGGTGCTGCAGGCGGCGAAGCAGGCCGGCCGCTCGCTGAGCCCGGCCGACGTCCGGTCGGTCCTGCAGCACACGGCGCGGCCGGTCGCGTCGCCGCCGCAGATGGACCGCCCGGTGACGGTCGGTCCGCAGATCGACGTGACCGCGGCCGTGCAGTCGGTGCTCGGTGATCGTCGTGGTGACCCGGCGGTCACGAGGGTTTCCGTGGCGCACCGCGTGACGGTGGGCGGGCTCGGCGGTTCCTTCACCGAGAACGCCGACGGCGGCCGCATCGACCTCGACACCGGTGGCACGGGGGAGGGGCTGGTCGGCCCGGTTACCGTCGGCGCCGACGTGGTGGGTGCTCCGGCGAGCGCGACCTACGCGGTGAAGATCCACGGCCACGAGTTCACCTCGGCCGTGCCCGCCGTGCGGCTGAGCCCGAAGGAAATCCTGGCGGCAGCGGGACTTCCCGTGGTGTCCACAGAGGACCGTGCGGTGCCCGTCACCTTCGAGGTCCGCTCGGGGCACCGCGTGGTGGCGTCGGCAGCGCAGACGCTCACCTTCGGCCCGACTGACGGCACCTACGCCGAGGCGCTCGCCCCGGTGGCGCCGGCGACCGTGGCCGTGGGCAAGGAAGTGCGAGTGCACTACGATCTCACCGGCGTGCGGAACCTGTCGAACCCGCAGGTGGTCGTGTCCACGCTGGGGCACTGGAACCCGGTCAGCGCGCCGCTGTTCGGCACGGGGTTCGTCGCGCCGATCACCGCGACCTCCGGTGACGTGGTCGTGCCGGCTTCGGCATTCGCCGGCGGTGCCGGAATCTACGGCATCGGGATCGTGCAGCGTTCGGTGACCGGCACCGCCGGTGACCCGACGTACGGCGAGTTCGCCGCGATCCGCATCGGTGGCGCGGTGCAGCGGCCCGACGCGCCGATCCTCACGGCGGGCGGGACTTCCGGGCACTTCGCGGAGATCACCCGGGCCGCGCCGGCGTTCTCGCTCGGCTACGACGTGCGCGGCGTGCCGGGTGCGACCGGTGCGGCGGTGGAGGTGTCGGCTCCCGCGCCGACGTTGTACAACTCGCTCAACACCGTGACCAACGCCAACGGCGACCGGCGCGACCAGGGTGGCCCGAGCGCGGGATCCGTTGCTTATCAACAGCTCCCGGCGCGCAACGGCGTCGCGAAGCTGGACGCGGTGAAGCTCGGGCTGGGTGGTTCGGTGGCGTACGACGTGCGCGTGCTCGCCACCGATAGCCACGGCAAGGTGCTCGGCCAGGCGTCGCCGACGTCGTTCCTCGCGGTCGACGACGGCTACGCGCCCGGCAACACCGTGGTGACGAGTTTCGCCGCGGCGGCCCAGGGAATGTCGTACGCCGCGCTGCGCACGCCCGGCGGTGGTGAGTCGGTGCAGGAGTACGACGCCGTGAAGGGCACGTACGGGCGGGTGCTCACGTCCGACGCGTCCGGCGACGGCGGCTACCAGGTGCTCGGCGCGGACGCTGCCGCGCACCGGCTGGCGTTGCTGCACTTCACGAACGCCGGGTGGACGCTGGAAACGTACGACACCACGTCGTTGCAGCGGGTGGCTTCCGTGACCGCGGACGGCTACTCGGTGCAGGGCGGCCGCGTGGACGCGACCCGGCACCGCGTGGCGATCCTCGCCAAGCGGACGGCGGACAACACCGACTTCGTCCTGCCGCTGACGCTGGCCGACGGCGCGCTCGGCACGCCGCTGCTCGCGGACCCGCCGGGTGCTGTGGCGGGCGCGTTCAAGATGATCGAGCTCGACCAGGCCACCGGGGTGGTCTACCTCGCCCGCACCGGCGGCGGCCCGATCTGCTTCGGCGGCGGCGCGGCCTCGATGGCGAGCGTCGACCTCGACTCGGGCGCGACGACCTTGTCGGGCGCGGGCAGCATCTGCGCGAACGCGATGGCCTACGACGACGGCGCGAACAAGCTGTACCAGCTGGTGTACCGCTCGGTGAGCCTCAACATCGTCGGCACCACCTCGCTGGGCTCGATCGCGGGCGACACGCTGACGGCGGGGGACTCGTACACCGTGCGCCAGCAGCAGGCGGCGTTCCTCGCCGTGGACGGGGTGCACCACCTCGGCCTCGTCGCGTTCCGCACGCCACCGGTGATCTCGCAGTTTGGCAAGGTGGGCGGCGTGATCACGGACAACAACGCGACGAGCCAGCTCGCGGTGATCGACCTGGCGACCGGCAAGCAGCTGTCGGTGGTGTCCGGGCTGAACTTCGTATCGGGCCCCTTCGGCGGCGAATACAACTCGCTCACCGAACGCTCGGTCCAACTCGACCCGGCGACGCGCACGGGCTGGGTGCCTTCGTACGACGGGAGGCAGCTGCAGCAGTTCCGGTACTGAGGGTTTGGTGATTGCGGCGGGGCCGGTCCGAAGTGGACCGGCCCCGCCGTGGTGCGGGTGGGTTGCGAAGGGCGCTTGGGGCCGGCGGCTCGGCATGGTCCGGCGCGCAAGGGTGGATTTTCGCTTTCGCGGTCCGGCGGCTTTCCACAGTCCGTTGTGGCCGGTTCCGGACGAGAGGAAGCGCCCCTTCCCACGCCGGCGGCTTGCCGCAATCCGGCGTGCCCGGCGCGGCTGCCCGAGGAGCGCGGCTCGGCGGTTGACCGCGGGCCGGTGCGGGCGGAAGCGCGGTTTCGCGCTCGGCGGCTCCACAGTCCGTTGTGGCCGCTGCCGGCAGACAGGAAGTGCCAATTCCCACCGCTGAGGTTTGCCGCAGTCCGGCGTGGGGGTCCGGAAGCGCAGCTTCGTGCTCGGCGATTCACCGTGGTCCGATACGGCCGGTGCCGTCAGGCGGGAAGCGCGAGGTCGGAGCCGGCGGGGAGGCTGGTCGCGGTTCGGTGGCTTGCGGGGTCCGAGGTGGCCGGTGCGGGCGGGCAGGAAGCGTGCCTTCCCAGGCCAGTCGTTCGCTGAGATCCGGGGGCGAGGGTTAGATCGGGATCATGAACGGACCTTTGGCGGGCAAGATCGCGGTGGTCACGGGCGCGACCCGGGGCGTGGGCAAGGGCATCGCCCTCGAGCTGGGTGCGGCGGGGGCGACGGTGTACGTCACGGGCCGCACCGCCGAACCCGGGCCGTTGCCCGGCACGCTCGCCGAGACGGCCGCCGAGGTGACCGCCCTGGGCGGCACCGGCATCGCCGTGCGGTGCGACCACCACGACGACGCCCAGGTGGAGGCGGTCTTCGCGCGCGTCACCGAGGAAGCCGGGCGGCTCGATGTGCTGGTGAACAACGTCTTCTCCGCGCCCGACCTGGCGGCCTGGCTGAACCGGCCGTTCTGGGACCTGCCGCTGACCGCGTGGGACGAGGTCCTCGGCATCGGCGCGCGCTCGCACTACGTCGCCAGCGTGTTCGCCGCCCCGCTCCTCTTCACCGCGGGCGGCGGCCTGATCGCCAACATCTCGTCCTCCGGCGCGGCGGCGTACCAGCAGAACACCGTCTACGGCGTCGGCAAAGCCGCGGTCGACAAAATGACCGCCGACATGGCGCTGGAACTGCGCGACCGCGGCGTCGCGGCCGTCTCGATCTGGCCGGGCCTCGTGCGCACCGAACTGCTCGCCTTCGCCGGCCGCGCCACCCCCGACGGCCGCACCGTCCTGGACATCCCGGGCGCCGGCGAGTTCGACCTCGCCGCGGCGGAGTCCCCGCGCTTCGTCGGCCGCGGCGTCGCGGCCCTCGCGGCGGACCCCGCCGTGCTCACCCGCTCGGGCCGCGTCCACACCACCACGGACCTCGCCACGCATTACGCCTTCACCGACCTCGACGGCACGCTGCCGGGTGAGGTCGCCGCGTCCTGACCCCCCTGCCTGCCATCGCCGGCGGACAAGACCTATTGATCCCAGGGATGCAGGGCGCTCCAGGTACCGCCGGACGCTGCGAAGACCAACGCCGAGCCGTCGAAGACCTCCTCGGCGTTCTCCGGGTGCAGGTTCCCGAAGCGTTCGGCGCACAAGTCGACCTGCAGCAGGCCGTCGAAGCGGGTGAACTGCGGCGGATCGTAGAGGATCCACGATCCCTCGACGTTCTCGTCGATGCGGAACCGTCGCACGTCGAGCAGGTCCAGGGACACCGTTTCCCAGCGGAGATCTTCCCAGCGGGCACCCTCGCTCAGAACCCTGGCGTCGATCACGAGCCGGACGACCCGTCTTGCCGGCACGCCCCATTCCTGATCAACGACGACGCGGCGGACGAGGGAGTCGTGGAACTCGTAACGGCCCAGCAGTGCCGAGACCCCCTCCTCAGTCAACGGATACGGCCCGCGCTTCCGCTCCGGCACCGGCGGTCTGGTGTCCACTGTGCTCCTTCGTGAGCCGGCGATAGTCAGGGCGTGGCCTCATCACGCGGCGGGCTGCTGCCCGGAAGCAGCCCGCTCCGGGCCGGCTGGCAGGAGCAGGTGCTGGGACGAACTCCGCGATCGAGGTCGGGCGCCCCGACGGTTGTCGAGGCGCCCTGCGCAGCGGTGGAAGCGATCAGCCACCCATCTTCTTCACGATCTCGCTCATGTCCGCGATCTGGTCGGCCGGCGGAGCGGTGATGGTGACGGGGGCGCACCAGTCGCTGTACTTGAGCGTGGTCTTGCCCAGACCGGCGCCGCCCGTGCCCTCGGCCTGCGTCAGCGCGGTCTCGTCCATCGTGATCTGCCGCGGGAGCTGGTTCTTGTCCACCCAGAGCTCGGTCGGCAGCATGATGTGCTTGCCCTTGACCTGCTGCTCGAGCTTGGCCTTGGTCGCGGCCGGCATGAACGCGGTGAACTTGTCCAGAATCTTGTCGAGATCGAGCTCCACCTTGTAGTGGTTCACCTTCTCACCGTCCAGGGTGGTCTGGTCGGAGCTGACGATCCGGCCGGCTTCGGCGACCCGGTCGAGCAGCTCGGTCGGGTCACTCGCCTGGGAAGTCGAACCCATGCTGCCCGACATCGCCTGCGAGAGCGCGTCGTCGGCACCTGGCGTGATCTTGAGCCACGGCTTGTCCGTGCCGAATCGGCTCGCCTCGGCCGGCGGAATCTTCACATACAGGGTCTTGTCGACGATCCGCAGCTCGACCTGCTGGCCTTCGACGGTCTCGGTCAGCGAAAGCTCGATGTTTCCCGGCTGGAACAGGTAGTCGCCTTGGGCCGTGACCATCTTGCCGGCCGCGTTCGCCACTATCGAGACTTTCGCTGATTTCGACTTCTGCGTGCCTTGCTTCGAGGCGGACGACAATTCCAGCACATTCTGGAACGGCGCGGCGAGCCCCAGTTCCGGCTTGTCGCCGGAGGCCGACGTCGCCCCGCTCTGGCCCTTGGCGCCACAGCCCGTCAGCACGAGCGCCAGCGCGGCGCCCGCGGCGACGACGAAAGTGGTTCTGCGCATGCAATCCCCCTGGGAGGTCATTGGTTCACCCGCATATCGCCGTGGTGAGCCGGCGGTTACGCCGTTTCGGTCACGATTCGGGGTCGCCGTATCGCGTGCGGAACCAGAGGCGTGCAAAACATTCAAAATGGATGGATAAACCCAGTTCTTCGAAAAGGCGTCATCCTGGGCCAAAACCGTCAAGGGAAAGGTATGTGTAGTGGTGGCGAGGCACCCCACCCCACGGCAGAGGCAGCCGGGCGGAATAGTCCGAAGAGGGCCGGTTTGACCGAAAAATCCCCGACATACGGTGACACATCCCCGCAGGTTCACCCCGCAGGCCGAGAGGAACACCACTCTCGACATTCGCTTAGGTTTGCCTAAGCTCACTCTGCCCGACCTGCCGGGCAGTCCTCTGGAGTCCGGAAAGGACCTTCGCCGTGAGTACCCCTGTCACTCAAGCCGCGCCTGTCGCGGGTTCCGTGTCCCCCACCTTCCGGCGGCTGCACGCCGCTGCCGTCGCCCGGATCGTGTTCGGCGTGGTGTGGGCGATCGACGCCACGTTCAAGTGGCTGCCGGGCTTCGTGCACGGCCAGACGCTCGGCAAGGAGCTGGGCAAGGCCGACAAGATCACCATCCCTGTGGTGCACCAGTGGCTGGAGCTGTGGCACACCGTCGCGAGCTGGAGCCCGGCGGCGTTCGCTGTGGGCACCGCGGTGATCGAGACGCTGATCGCGCTCGGGCTGATCTTCGGGGCGTTCTCGAACCTCGTGTTCATCGGGAGCGCGGTGTTCTCGTTCGGCATCTGGTCGGCGGCCGAAGGCTTCCACCTGCCGTGGGACGCGCCCGGCATGACGGACCTCGGCCCGTCCGTCGGCTACATCTTCGCCTCGCTCGGCCTGTTCTACGCGGCCGCCGGATCCGTGTGGAGTGTGGACACGGTCCTGCAGCCGAAGCTCGGCAAGCTCTCCTGGCTGGCCGCCAAACCGGCCACCGTCTAGTCCGAGCCGCCGCCGGACCGCTCGTGGCCGAGGTCGAGCAGCTCCTCGAAGAACCCCCCGATCCGCCGTTCGCGGTCGACGAGGTGGACCTCGAGGATCCAGTGCGACGTCTGCCCGTTGCGGTCCGGCCGGCGCATCGGCCGGTCGCTGCCCGGCGCGATGTAGGACTCGATCCGCTCGCCGTCGATCGTCTCGTGCGGGAACTGGCCGACGAGGTGCCCGGAGTGCGCGCCGCCGAACTCCCAGCCGGCCTCGGCGGCGAGCTTGGTGACGTGGTCGTACAGTTCGGCGCCGGTCACGTCCGGGTGGGCCTCGAAGTACTCGCGCCCGGCCTGCCACACCACGGGCAGGCTGTCGCGCAGCCGCAGCTTCACCGGGTCGTCGCCGAGCACGAACGTCCGCCCGAAGTCCGCCTCGAACTCCTCGAAGATCGGTCCGAAGTCGACGAACACGATGTCGTCCTCGGCGATCACGCGGTCGGGCGGGTTCTCCCGGTACGGCCGCAGCGTGTTCTCGCCCGCGCGCACGATTCGCTTGTGCCAGTAGCGGTCCACGCCGAACAGCTCGGCCGCGAGGTCGCGCACCGCGTTGCTCGCCTCGGTCTCGCGCACGCCAGGCGCGAGCAGCCCGCGCCGCTCGACCTCTTCGAACAGCTCGACGGCCTTGGCCTGCGCGTCCAGCAAACGCGCCGCGCGTCGTGCCTCGTCCTCGATCAGCTCACCCATGCCCCCGACGGTAACCAACGCCGCGCGCGGCCACCAGGCGAGTCCGATTTGGGCGCCTGCGGGAGGAATCACCCGATCCGCAGCCGAACCTGGGAGAACTCCACAGGTTTCCCACGGAGCCCGGCAAGGAAAATCTCAGGTACGGGGTGTGTTCTGGTCGAGGCGGTAGCCAGGAGCGGGACGAGGCTGGAGCAGGAACATGAGCGAACAGGAGCCGGGGTCGACCGGTGGGCAGACCGGCGGTTGGCCGTACGGACACGGTGACCAGACCCAGCCGGGCGCGTACGGGCAGTACGGACAGCAGGGTGAAGCGGGTCAGCCGGGCACGCCGGGCGCAGCGGGTCAACCGGGCACCCCGGGTCATCAGGGTCACTACGGCCCGTACGCCGGCTACAACCAAGGCTGGGCACCGCAGGGTGCGTGGGGCCAGCACCCGGGCACCCAGCAGTTCCCGCAGACGCCGTACCACCGGCCGCCGCGGCCGATGCGCAGCGCGGCGATCGCTGTCGGCGCCATCGGGCTTTCGGTGGTGCTCGGCCTGGGCATCGGGCACTTCGTGTGGACGCCCGGCTCGGATTCCGCCGGGGGCAACCAGAGCTTCGGGTCCGTGGCACCTCCCGGGGGCACGTCGAGCACGTCGATCGACCCCAACGGGATCGCGACGAAAGTCGACCCGGGCCTGGTCGACGTGAATACCGAACTCGGTTACCAGAGCGCCGCCGCGGCGGGCACCGGCATCGTGCTGACCGCCGACGGCGAGATCCTCACCAACAACCACGTCGTCGAAGGCGCCACCAGCATCAAGGTGACCGACATCGGCGACGGCAAGACCTACACCGCCTCCGTGCTCGGCTACGACCGCAGCCACGACATCGCGGTGATCAAGCTCAACGGCGCCTCCGGCCTGAAGACCGCGACGCTCGGCAACTCGTCCGCGGTCGCGGTCGGCGACGCCGTGGTCGGGATCGGCAACGCGGGCGGCGCCGGCGGCACCCCGGCCGTGGCGGCCGGCAAGGTCACCGCGCTGAACCAGTCGATCACCGCGTCGGACGAGTCCGCCAGCTCGTCGGAGCAGCTCACCGACCTGATCCAGGTCGACGCCGACATCCAGTCCGGCGACTCCGGCGGCCCGCTGGTCAACGCCAACGGGCAGGTGATCGGCGTCGACACCGCCGCGTCGCAGGGATTCCAGTTCAACGGCGGCCAGGGCCAGGGCGGGCTCGGCCGCGGCCGCGGCGGGCTCGGCCAGGGGCAGGGCGGACTCGGGCAGGGAGGACTCGGGCAGGGCGGTCTCGGGCAGGGCCAAGGCGGTCTCGGCGGCCTCAGCCAGGGCGACGGCGGTCTGGGCCAGGGGCAGGGCCAGGGCGCCGGCGGCCTCGGCGAAGGCGACGGCCAGCAGGGCACCTCGGGCGGGCACCAGGGCTTCGCGGTCCCGATCAACCAGGCGATCGACCTCGCCCACCAGATCATCGGCGGCAAGTCGTCCGACTCCGTCCACATCGGACAGAGCGCCTTCCTCGGCGTGTCGGTGAGCGACGCCGGCCAGGCGCAGCAGTCCCCGGGCGGGCTCGGCCGGGGACAGGCGCAGGGCGGCCAGGGCCAGGGCCAGGCCCAGGGCGGCCAGGCCCAGGGCGGCCAGGGCCAGGCCCAAGGCGGCTCGACCGGCGCTCAGATCCAGGACGTCGTCGCGGGCGGCCCCGCCGCCTCGGCCGGCCTCGCGGGCGGCGACGTGATCACCGCGGTCGACGGCAAGGCCGTCGACTCGGCGACCGCACTCACCACCCTCATGGACACCCACCACCCGGGCGACAAGCTCACCATCACCGTGGTGGACCAGACCGGCCAGCAGCACGACGTCTCCGTGACCCCGGTCAACGGCCCGGTCGGCTGACCTCGAGCACATCAGGAGGGGTTCCGGTCCATCACGGACCGGGGCCCCTCTCGTCGTTGCGGCGGCGACTTCGCTGCCAGTCGCCCGCCGCCGCGCGGCATGTCGGTGACACCGGCAGGTCGGGTCGGCTGGGCGCAAGCACACCAGGCCGGGTTCCGGACGATCGCGAACCGGGACCCCTCCCGCCGTCGCGGCATTACCTTCCTCCCGACGCGAGCGAGCGCGCGAGGGAGGAAGCCCCCATGAACCGCAAATGGCTCACCCCGTTGCTGCTGCTGGCGGTCGCCGGCTGCAGTACCAGCACAACCGGCGAGGCACACCCCGCCGGTGAGGTCCTGCCGAACGCGGCCGACGGGCGGAACTACGCCGCCTGCGCCGATGGCAACTGCGAAGTGCTCGTGACGAAGCCGGTCGACCTGCCGGCCGGCGGGCGCGGCGACGTCGACACGCTGTCGATCACCCGAATCGGGCCCGGCGGTGTGGACTACGAGCTCAAGAGCGCGCACGGCAGCGGCTCCGGGAACCTGACCACCGGCTGCGTCTCGACGTTCTACGAGGGTGGGGGCGGGTCGGCGTGCTACTCCGGTGACGTGCCGCGGCCGGAGGCGCAGACCGGGGTGCTCGCGGTCCGGCTGACGGGGGCGCCGGCGGTCGGGGCCGTCGTGCAGCTGGTTTCGGGGCCGCCCGGACCGCCGCCGGAGTCACTCGTGCCTCACATTCCCGGTTTCGGAGGCTGAGCGCGGCCTATTCTCTGCTGCGGCACCGTCGCCGAAGCCGGGAGAGGAATCCGTGGACTCCATCAGCACCCTGTCGTACGAGCCGCTCACCCCGACCGCCTACCTCGACCGCGCAGCGGCCGCGCACGGCGAGCGGATCGCCGTCGTCGACGGTGAAGACCGCTGGACCTACACGGAGCTGCACGAGCGGTGCCGCCGGCTCGCCGGGGCGCTGGCGCCGCTCGCGGACGGGCGGCCGGTGGCCGTGCTGGCGCCCAACACCCACGTTCTCCTCGAGGCCAACTTCGGGGTGCCGTGGGCGGGCGTGCCGCTCGTCGCGGTGAACACGCGGCTCGCGGCGCGGGAGATCGCCTACATCCTGGAGCACTCGGGAGCGGCAGTGCTGGTGCACGACCCGGTGTTCGACGAGCTCGTCGAGGACGCAGTCGGGCTGCTGCCGGGCAAAAAGCCGCGCCGGATCCGCACCGGCGAGGAGTACGAACGGCTGCTCGCGGCCGCCGAGCCGCTGGCGATCATGCCCGAGGACGAGCGGTCCGTGCTGTCGATCAACTACACCTCCGGCACCACCGGTCGGCCGAAAGGCGTGCTGTACAGCCATCGCGGCGCGTACCTGCAGGCGCTGGCGATGGTCGGGCACACCGGCCTGTCGCCTTCGTCCGTGCATCTGTGGACGCTGCCGATGTTCCACTGCAACGGCTGGTGCTTCCCGTGGGCGGTCACGGCGGCCGCGGCCACGCACGTGTGCCTGCCGAAGGTCGAGCCCGCCCGGGTGTGGCAGCTCATCCGCGAACAGGGCGTGACGCACCTCAACGGCGCGCCGACCGTGCTGTCGATGCTCGCCTACGCCCCGGAAGCGGCACCGGTCGAGACGACGGTGCGCGTCGCCACCGGGGGAGCGCCGCCGTCGCCCGCGATCCTGCGCCGCATGAGCGAGCTCGGCTTCGACGTGACGCACCTCTACGGCCTGACCGAAACCTACGGCCCGGCGATGATCTGCGACTGGCGCCCCGAGTGGAACGCGCTCGACGAGCAGGAACAGGCGCGGCTCAAGGCCCGCCAGGGCGTGGGCAACATGATCTCCTGCACCGCCCGCGTGATCGCCGACGACGGCACCGACGTCCCCGCCGACGGCGCCACCATCGGCCAGATCGCCTTGCGCGGCAACAACGTCATGCTCGGCTACCTCGACGATCCCGAAGCGACGCGCGCCGCCGTGCCCGACGGCTGGTTCCGCACCGGCGACCTCGGCGTCGTGCACCCGGACGGCTACGTCGAACTGCGCGACCGCAGCAAGGACGTGATCATCTCCGGCGGTGAGAACATCGCGTCGGTGGAGGTGGAACAGGCGATCGCCGAGCACCCGGCCGTGCTGGAGGTGGCCGTGGTGGCCGTGCCGGACGAGCGCTGGGGCGAGGTGCCCGCCGCGTACGTGACCTTGCGCGACGGTGAGAGCGCCACGGAGGCGGAGATCGTCGAGTTCGTGCGCGAGCGGCTGGCACGGTTCAAGGCGCCGAAGTCGGTGACGTTCGGGGACCTGCCGAAGACGTCGACCGGGAAGATCCAGAAGTACGTGCTGCGCGAGAAGGCCTGGGCCGGCGTGGAGCGGCGTATCCAGTGAACGCTCAGCCCAGCCGGTAGAAGCGCCACATGTCGTGGTCGATCGGCAGGGTCTCGACGCGGTCGAACCCGGCTTCGCGCGCATAGGCCTCGACGGTCGAGCGGCGGATCGCGGTGCCGGTGGCGGCCGAGCTCGGGCTGCTCATGCTGTCGGGCAGGCAGATCGACACGCTGAACCCGTACATCAGCCGCTCGACGGCGTCGCCGGGTGCGGTGAACTCGTCGGCGACCTTCATGTCGGCCACGAGCACCGTCCCGCCGAGGCCGCGCATCGCCGCGAGCGCTTGGACGGGGTAGGGCAGGTCGTGGAGGCATTCGAAGGCCATCACGAGGTCGTACGGCTCGGCCTCGACCGTGCCGATGTCCTGGCGGTGCACGGTGATCCGGTCGGCGAGGCCGGTTTCGGCGACGTTGGTCCGGGCGAGATCCACCGAGGCTTGGTCGAGGTCGTACGCGTCGACGTGGGTCTGGGGGAATGCGCGCGCCAGGGCGATCGCGGCCCAGCCGCCACCGCAGCCGATGTCGGCGACGCGCGACGGTCCGTCGGCCAGGCGTGCGAGCACGTCGGGCATCGCGGGCAACCACTGGGGTGCCAGCAGGTGCAGGAAACCCGGACGGTTGAGCGCCGCCTGAGATTCGCGCATGTCGGCGCCGTAGCCTGCCCACGGGAAGCCGTGGCCGGTGCGGAACGCCTCCGCGACCTCGGGCACGTGCCCGGCAGCGCTCACGAGCTGGCGCGCGAGCGGGCTGAGGTAGGCGAGTGAGTCCTCGTCGGCGAGCACCGTCTCGGCGCCGGGGGCGAAGCGGTAGTGCCGTTCGGTGTCGGTGCCCGTGACCTCCAGGAACCCCGACACCGCCTGCTGTTCGAGCCATTCGCGGGCGCATCGCTCGTCAGTGCCGGTCGTCTCCGCGAGCTGGGCGGGCGTGCGGTCGCCGCCGGCGAGGGAGCGGTAGTAGCCGAGGCGGTCGCCGAGCGCGATGGCGATGACGTCGGAAGTCGCGACGGCGGCGTCGAACACGCGCGCGGCCATGACTTCGGCGGGGTCTTCGGGCATCACCCAGTATTTGCAGAGCCGCCCGAACCGGACAACGACGGGCTTTTCACCGGGGCCCGGGCTCGTGGCCCGGGCCCCGGCGGCGATCAGCGGGCGATCGCGGTGAGCAGTTCGGCGTTCGTGGTGTCGCCGGAGAGCTCCCACGCGAAGACGCCACCGAGCCCCTGTGACTTCGCGTAGCCGGCCTTGGCCGACGCCGTCGCGGGAGTGTCGTAGCTCCACCACTGCGAGCCGCACTTCGCGTAAGCGGTGCCGGCGACGAGACCGTTGGACGGGCACGTGGTCTTGAGGACCTTGTAGTTCTCCACGCCGTCCTCACCCGTGGTGGTGCCCTTCACCGGGCCGGTCGCGGTGCCGCCGGGCTGCTTCTGCGTGACGCCGTCCCAGCCGCGGCCGTAGAACCCGAGGCCCAGCAACAGCTTCGCCGACGGCACGCCGTCACGACGCAGCTTCTGGACGGCGGCGTCGGCGTAGAACCCCGCGGTGGGGATGCCGTAGTACGACCGCAGCGGCGAATGCGGCGCCGTGGGACCGGTCGGGGTGGCGCCGGCGACGAAGTAGTCGTAGGTCATCACGTTGTACCAGTCGAGGTAGCGGCTCGCGCCCGCGTAGTCGGTGGCGTCGATCTTGCCGCCGGGCGTGCCGTCCGCGGTGATCGCCGCGGTCACGAGCTGCTTCCCGAACTTGGCGCGCAGCGCCTGGACGACCTTGGTGAAGGCGTCCGGGCCGCTGGCGTCGCACTCGAGGCCGCACCCGTTGGGGTACTCCCAGTCGACGTCGATGCCGTCGAAGAGCCCGGCCCAGCGCGGGTCGTTCACGAGGGCGTAGCAGGAGTCCGCGAACTTCGCGGGGTCTTTGGCCGCCTCGGTGAAGCCGGGGGAGAACGTCCAGCCGCCGAACGACCACAGGATCTTCAAGTTCGGGTGCAGCTTCTTGAGCTGCAGGAGCTGGTTGAAGCTGCCGTGCAACGCGCCGGGTTCCGCGCTGTCGGCCTGCCCGTCGACGCTCGTGGCGGCGTCGTAGGGCTGATCGGCGTCGGCCCACTCGTCACCGAACGCGCACTGGCCCGCGGAGACGGTGCCGAACGCGTAGTTGATGTGGGTGAGCTTCGCGGCGGAGCCTGAGGTCTCGATGTCCTTGACGTGGTAATTGCGGGCGTACACGTCCCAGTCGGCGAAGTAGGCCATGACCTTGTGGTCTTGCCCGTGGTTCGCCGCGGCTGGGGTAGGTGCCAGTGTGGTCGCCGAGCTCGGCGCCGCGAGCGAGGCGAGCACCAGGGCCACCCCGGCCCCGGCCGTGACCAGACGTCTCAGCACGATCGTTTTCCCTTCGACGGGGGAAGAAGACCGCCGGACGCTAACAGGTCCAGACCAATGGGGACAGGGTTCGCCGTGAGAGCGGGCAGCAACGCGGCCCGTTTTGACCAGGCCGACGCGTGGGCACGGGTGGGGCTCCTGGTTCTGGCCCCGCTCGGGAACAGGCCGCCGCTCGAACGTGCCGCGGACGACTCCCCGGCTCGGATCAGGCGGGCTTGACCTCGCAGCGCCACGCGCCGCCGGCGCCGCGGGTGCACGTGAGCTGCTGCTCGTCGGTCGCGCCACCGGGCCGGAGCCACGGCATCACGGTGTCGCCGGCGATGAGCGCGTCGAGCGTCTGCAGCTGCGGGTCGCGCGGCTCGGGGTGGTGCTCGTACCCGGCCCGCCCGAGCGCCAGCGCGATGGCCATCCCGAGCAGGTTGACGTCGTTCGCGTCGGTCGGTAGCTCGCCGCCCTCGGGGCGCAGCCGCACCCCGGCCTCGGGCGAGGGGACGATCGCTGCGGTGTAGCTGTCGGACATCAGCCGGCACTCTCCGTTCGTGGACCTTCGGACGGGGTTCAGCCTATTTCGCCCGCTCACCGGTGTCACCGGCGACCCGCCGGGGCTCAGCCCAGCGCGCGCCGCAGCCGGGGTGCGCGCACCAGGACCCGGCACGCGTAGCGGATCTGCGCCCAGCGGCCGCTCCTGGTCCGGGCGAGGTCGTGTAGCTCCGAGAGGAACAGCTCGGCGTACTCGGCCCGGCTCCCGGCCGGCAGCAGCGCCGCCGCGCACGTGGCCGTCACGCGGGAGAACGCGATCACCTGCGCCGGGCTCGCCGCCGGTCCCGCCCACCCGCGCCAGCGGGGACTCCACGAGCCGAACCCGTGGTCGCAGAGCACGGCGGCCACGTCCGTGCGCGCCGCGCAGAGCTGGTCCACCACCTCGATCACGCAGCGGCGCGCAAGGTCGTGGTCGTCGCGCCCGCTGCCCTCGCCGACCAGCGCCAGCGCGCGCCACGCGTAGGCGCGGGCGTTGCCGAGCGCGGGTCCCAGCTCGGCGGCGCCCGCGAGGTCGCCCGTCACGTCGAGCTCGCGGCACAGGTCGTCCAGCCGCCCGCCGACGAGCGGCAGGTCGATCACGCGGTGCGAGCTGCTCAGGTGGGGGAGCAGCGTCGCCGCGACGCGATCGTGGGTCCGGCCGAGCATCCGGTCCAGCCCCAATAGCAAGTCGAGCGGCGGGTTCACCGCGCATCCCCGGCCAGGCCCGGGCGCAGCCGCGTCAACGCGCGCGCCGAGGTTTCCGCGCGGTGCAACGCTTCCCGCGCGGCCTCGAGGCCGTCGGGGTCGAGCCGGTAGTAGCGCCGCCGCGGCCGGCCCGCCTCCGACGGATCCGCTTCCTCCCACCGCGACCGCAGCCAGCCCGCCTTCTCAAGGCGCGCGAGGATCGGGTGGATCGTGCCGCTGGGCAGCCCGGCGGCAGCGCAGATCTCGAGCCCGTACAGCTCCTGGGCGGGTTCCCGCAGCAGCGCGTGGAGCACCAGCTGGGTCGGGAGGGTCATCCGGGGACCGGCCATGCAAGAACTCTACCTAGCCCCCGTGCCCGGGGGAAGCCCCGGCCGCGGCTCGGCGTCCGGGTGGGCTTCGGGAAGTGGTCTGGACATTTCGCACATTGGTCCAGACAATAGGCATCTCCCCGCCGAAGCCGGAGGTACGCGATGAGGCGTTCCCGACTGTCCGTGTTCCTGGCCGCGTTCGCCGTGGCCCTGGGTGGGCTCGTGGCCGTGCCCGGCAGTGCCGGGGCCGCGAACCTGCTGGTCAACCCCGGGTTCGACGCCGGGTCGACGGCCGGGTGGGAGTGTGCGGGCGGGGCGGTCACCGTGGCCTCGCCGGTGCGTTCGGGGGCGGGGGCGTTGGCCGTGACGGCGTCCGCGGCGGACACCGGGCAGTGCAGCCAGACGGTGTCCGTGCGGCCGAACATGACCTACGCCGTCGAGGCGTGGGTGCGGGGCAATCCGGTGTACCTGGGGGTCACCGGAGGGCCTTCGACGTGGACGGGCTCGGGTGACTACACGCGCCTGGCGCTGTCGTTCACCACAGGCGCGAGCCAGACGTCCGCGCAGCTCTACCTGCACGGCTGGTACGGCGGCGGCACCTACTACGCCGACGACGTCAGCCTCGACGGCCCGGGCGGCGGGACCCCCGGCGCACCCGCCGCGCCGGCAGCGCCCAAGCTCGGCGCGGTCACCAGCACGTCGATCGGCCTGACGTGGACCGCGCCGGCGGGCACCGTGACCGGCTACCGCGTTTATGAGGACGGCACGCTGCGCACGACCGTCACCGGCACTTCGGCGACGTTGACCGGGCTGTCGCCGTGCACCTCGCACAGCTACACGATCGCCGCGTACAACACGGCGGGGGAGTCGCCGCGCAGCGCCACCGTTTCGGGCAGCACCGGAGGCTGCACCAACGCCGGCCTGCCGAAGCACGCCCTCATCGGCTACCTGCACGCCAGCTTCGCCAACGGCTCCGGCTACGTCCGCATGGCCGACGTTCCCGACGCGTGGGACATCATCGACCTCGCGTTCGGCGAGCCGACCACGCCCACGTCCGGCGACATCCGATTCAACCGCTGCCCGGCGACCGAATGCGCCGGCGTGGAGAGCGACGCCGACGTCATCGCGGCGATCCGCGCGAAGCAGGCGCAGGGCAAGAAGGTGCTCATCTCCATCGGCGGCGAGAAGGGCCAGGTGCAGCTCACCACCACGGCCGCGCGCGACGCGTTCGTCAGCTCCGTCTCCGCGATCATCGACAAGTACGGCCTCGACGGGCTCGACGTCGACTTCGAGGGCCACTCGCTGTCGCTGAACGCGGGCGACACCGACTTCCGCAACCCGACCACCCCCGTCGTGGTCAACCTGATCTCCGCCCTCAAAACGCTGAAATCCCGCTACGGCAGCGGGTTCGTGCTCACGATGGCGCCCGAGACGTTCTTCGTGCAGGTCGGCTACCAGTTCTACGGCGGCTCGTCGGCCGGTGACCAGCGCACCGGCGCGTACCTGCCGGTGATCAACGCCCTGCGCGACTCGCTGACCGTGCTGCACGTCCAGGACTACAACTCCGGGCCGGTCATGGGCCTGGACAACCAGTACCACACCATGGGCGGCGCCGACTTCCACATCGCGATGACCGACATGCTCAAGGCCGGCTTCCCCGTCGCCGGCGGTGCGTTCTTCCCCGGCCTGCGCGACGACCAGATCGCGCTCGGCGTCCCGGCGACCGTCAACGCGGGCAACGGCTACACCGCCCCCGCCGACGTGCAGACCGCCCTGACCTGCCTGGCGAAGGGCACGGGCTGCGGCGGCTACACCCTGCGCGGCGGCACCGTGCCGGGCCTGCGGGGGCTCATGACGTGGTCGATCAACTGGGACCACTTCTCGGGCTGGGCGTTCCAGAACGCGCACGCGCCGTTCCTGGACACGCTCCCCTGAGACACCCTGCCTGAGACGAACGAGACATGGCAGGCCGCCGGCGATCTTCGGCAGACTGGGAACCACCCCGAAGATCGTGAGGACAACCGATGGACCTGAAACTCCGCGGCAGGCGCGCCCTGGTGACCGGCGCGTCGAAGGGCATCGGCGCGGCCGTGGCCGAGGTGCTCGCCGCCGAGGGCAGCCACCTGCACCTGGCCGCGCGCAGCGGCGAGGCGCTCGAAGCCCTCGCCCGGAGGCTGCGGGAGGCGCACGGGGTCGAGGTGACCGTGCACGTCGTCGACCTGCGCGAAACGGCCGATCTCGAACGGCTCGCCGAGGCCACGGCCGACGCCGACATCCTCGTGAACAACGCCGGCGACATCCCGGCCGGCACGCTCGACCAGGTCGGCCCCGACCGGTGGCGGCACGCGTGGGACCTCAAGGTCTTCGGCTACGTCGACCTCACCCGGCTCGTCTACGCGCGGCTTCGTGAGCAGGGCCGCGGTGTGATCGTCAACGTGATCGGTGCCGGCGGTGAGCGGCCGAAGCCGGAGTACATCGCCGGCGGCGCGGGCAACGCGGCGCTGATGGCCTTCACCCGGGCGCTCGGCGCCGAGGGCCCGCGCGACGGCGTGCGCGTGGTCGGCGTGAACCCCGGTCCGGTCGCGACCGAGCGGATCACCACCATGCGCGCGGCCAACGACGACGTCGACGCGAGCTTCGCCGCGCTGCCCTCGCGCCGGGTCGCCGAGCCGGGCGAGGTCGCAGACCTGGTGGCGTTCCTGGCCTCGGCCCGCGCGGACTACATCAGCGGCACCATCGTGACCATCGACGGCGGGATGTCCGCCGCGTCCTGATTCACCCCGCGGCGAAGACGTGCCGCCACCGTTCGGCCGAGTCGGCGAGGTCGCGGCCGACGTGGTCGAAGTAGTCGCCCATCGCGGCCAGCCGCGCGGCGGCGGGGGAGCCGGCCAGCAGGCCGGCGCCTTTGCGCGCCGAGGTGGCCCACGCGGTGCAGATGTCGGCTTCGCGGCGGCACGAGCGGTACCACGCGTCGTCGTCGACCCGGTAGTGCTCGCGGCTGCCGGGCTCGCTGACGCGGCGGACGAGCTCCAGTTGCTCCAGGTACGCGATCGCCTTGGACACCGACGCCGGGCTCACGCGCACGCGCGCCACGAGGTCCGTCGCGGAGAGCGTGCGCCGGTCGCTGGTGAGGAGCGTGGCGAGGACGCGGGCCGGCATGCGCGGGAGTCCGGTGTGGACCATCATCTCCGTGAACCGCTCCTCGAACCCGCTCACCGCCGGCGCGCCCGCGGGCACGCGCCGGCCCCGCTCGTGCGTGGCCTCCTGGGCGTGGTCGGCCCGGTAGCCGCGCGGGCCGCCGTTGCGCCGGACTTCCCGGCTCACGGTCGACGTCGGTCGCCCGAGCAGCCGCGCGATCTCGGCGTAGGAGAGCCCGGCTTTCAGCCCCTCGGCGACGCCTTGACGGTCCTCGTGGGTCAGACGGCTTCCCGGCATGCGCCCGAGCGTACCCCGTCATTGCAACAAAGGTGCCCCGTTGCACTCGTGCCAGCCATTGCAACACAAGGAAAACCCGAGTTGACGGACCCGGTGATCAGTCGTAGTTTCCGGATCGGGAAAAGGGGGTCACCATGGACACGACGGCGTTCACCGCGGTGGAGAACAGCCTGTACCTCACGCTCGACGGCCGCGCGCTCGACGCCCGCGCACCCCGCCCGGTGCTCGGCGACCCCACGGCCGCGGGCGTCGTGGCGGCGCTCGGGCACGACCCCGCCGCGGGGCCGCTGGTGAAGAGCCAGGTGTTCGACATCGCCGTGCGCTCGCGCATGCTCGACGACGTGGTGCGCTCGTTCGTCGGCCGCCACCCCGACGCCGTGGTGCTGGAGCTCGGCTGCGGCCTCGACGGCCGGATCGAACGCGTGCGGCCACCCTCCACAGTGGACTGGTACGACCTCGACCTGCCCGCCGTCGTCTCGGTGCGCGAACGGCTCCTGCCGCCGCCCGCGAACGTCCACCCGGTGGCCGCCGACCTCACCGACCCGGCGTGGCTCGAGCGGATCCCGGCCGACCGGCCCGCCGTCGCGGTCGCCGACGGGCTCGTCGCCTTCCTGCCGCAGGACGCGTTCGTCGCCCTGCTCGCCGGGATCGCCGGGCGCTTCCCGACGGGCGAGATCGCGTTCAACAGCTACACGCGCTTCCACGTCTGGGCCATCAAGCACTACCGCGGCACCGGTTCCATCGCGGGCGTCGTGACCAACCCCGGCTTCGACGACCCGCGCGCCCCGCAGCGCTGGGTGCCGCAACTGGAGCTGGTCGACGAGCAGTTCGCGTCCCGCGCGCCCGAGGTCGCGTTGCAGCCGCCGGCGCTGCGCTGGTTCACCCGGCTGGCGGCCCGCAGCACGGCGGTGGCCAGGCGGGGGACGTGCGTGCTGCGCTACCGCTTCTGACTCACGCGTCCGGGGTCGATGTGGCTCTGCCCGATGGTGGTTCGGATCATGGCCATGCTTCTGACCGGGTGATCTGGGGCTCTGGTGGGAGGTTGCCGGCATCGGGGCGAGGCCCTCGATCAGGCGAGCATCGGTTCGATCAGGAACGGCCGGTATCCAGCGATCTCGGGCAGGTCGAAGTGCTCGAACGCCTCTCGCCGCAGGTGCCACCGGATGATGCGGCGGGTCGACGCGTGGTGTGGCTGGGAAAAGACGAGCGTGTCGGGGGTTTCCCAGATCGGGGCGGTCGGCGGGATTTCGCCGACCTCGCAGCCCTCGGGGAGCGGGTGTTCGGTGATGGTCCCGGTGGTCAGGTCGAGCAGCATCAAAGTGAGCGGGTTGTGCTGGAACGAATACATGCTCGCGCCACCCGGGACGAAGCGGCCGCGCGGGGTGTCCACCGTCCGCTGCCGCTCGCCCGACGCGGTGAACACCGCCAATCCCTGCGCGTCTTCGCGCACGTCGGCGCCAGACAGAGGATCGAGTCGATGCACCGGCGAGGCGAGATCCACGGGTTCTCGGCCCGGAACCCAGCGAGAGGTGGTGAACACCGCTCCGCCCGACCTGGTGAAGAAGTAGACAGCGCCGTCGTGGATGCCCAGGACGTGGCGCGTGAGGTTTTCCGATCTCGGCAGGCTCCACGCTTCCTCCGTTGTCACGTCGAAGAAGTGCACTTGATCCCACGGTTGCCGGCCGGTGTGCATCTGCACTCCGGCCAAGTGCTGTCCGTCCGCGCTGCGAACGGGCTGGAAGCCCAGGTCCACCGGAAGCCGGGTCCCGGCCCCGGCCCAGGTCATCAGTTGTCCTTGCCCGGCTGAGGCGGTGACGTAGATGCCTGCCGGGGTCTCGAACGCGCGGTAGCGGTAGTCGCTGTCGACCCGGCCCAGGACGACAGGTTCCCCGGCGCGCCACACGACGACCGTGCCATCGGCGGCGATGAACCCCGCACGCGGCGGAGCACCGGCCACGGTCACCGGTTCTTCCCTGCGAACGCTCCGGGGGGCGACCCGCGGTACCAGCCCGGTTCGCAGCGGCGGGCGAGGAAGTGCTGTGACAGTGCCGTTTCCCCGTCGGATCAGTTTGTCTTCGGCCGCGTACTCGAGTAGCGGTTCGATCGTTTCCCCAGGGACAGCCAGCAATGCGGCCAGGTCCTCGATGCGCGCCGGATTCGACCAGGCGGCGATGCCGGTGACATCGGCGGCGAGCCAGATGTACGCGCTGCGCACCGCGTCGGCATTCACCCGGGCCGCCAGTTCACCTGGTAAGTCGAGCGCTTCCGTGGCCCGCCGTGGCGCGCCCGGGGAGAATCTTCCGGCACCGTCGTCCACGATCAGCCCCGCGGCGACCAGCAGCGGGATCGCGTCCCGGCGCGTGCGCGGCGGATCGACACCCAGCTGGGCGCACACCCCGGCCGACCGCCGTGGCTCGTCGGGCAGCGGTTCGTCGAGCCAGCCGTCCGGACGTTGCATACCGGCGAGCGTGAGGAACCACGACACCTCGATGACGTGATAACCGAGCACCTGCTGCCACCCCGGGTTCGCCGAGCGAACCGCCGCACGTGTGCGTTTCAGCCACCGCGGTGCCTCCGGGGTGCCCGGCACCGGCCAGGACTGGATCAGCCAGACGTCTCCTTCTTCGCCGCCGTCCGCGGCTTTTCGGCACACCCGGACGCGAAAGAGTCCCTTCGCACCGAGACTCAGTTCGTCGCCGAAGGTCCCACCCGTCAGCGTTCCCAGGCTCACGACCCCCGAGCGGCTGTGAAACGGCGTCTCGACGATGTCTTCCCAGTCCCCGAGCCGCACGTCGGGCGGCTCGTCGTGCGCTTCCCAGCGAACCGCTTGGTAGGGATCGCCGGCCGTGCCGTGCAGCCACCCGTCGCCCGCAGTCGCGACCGTGCCGGACAACGCGTTGGTCGCGAGCTCGCCGAGCAGCTCGGTGCTCAGCGAGGGCAGACCGTCCTCGCGGTACACGTCGCGGAACACAACGGTCCCGTATTCGGGCAGGTACTCGTCGTCCTCACAGAACCCCAGAATCGTCACGCCGGGCACGTTAGCGCCCGGCACCGACAATTCCGGTGGCGATCGCTTTCACCGGAAGTGCGCGGCTCGGCAGAAGGAACGACTCACGCGTCCGGATAGCGGGTGTCGAGTGCCAGAGCCTCCCACTCCGCCAAGTCCGCCAGCTGTTTCTCCAGCTTCGCCCTGATTCGCGTGACCGCTTCGGGCCCGAGTGGCAGCCGCAGCGGTGCGTCGGGGGTGTCGACGAGCTTCAGGATGGCCGCGGCGGCGCGGGCGGGGTCGTTGGGCTGGTGGCCGTCCTGTCCGGAGAACTGCGAGCGCAGCCGGCCGGCAGGGGTGTCGGCGTAGTCGGCGATCGGGTCGGCGAACGTCATGGACCGGCCGGCGAACTCGGTGCGGAACGGGCCCGGCTCGACGATGCTGACGCGGATCCCGAGCGGCCCCACCTCGCCGGCGAGGGCTTCGGACAGGCCTTCCAGCGCGAACTTCGACGTCGCGTAGATCGCGTGGCCCGGGTTGCCGACGACGCCGCCCACCGACGAGAGCTGCACGATGTGCCCGCTGCGCCGCGCGCGCAAGTGGGGCAGGGCGGCGCGCGTCACGGCGAGCACGCCGAACACGTTGGTCTCCATGACCTTGCGCGTCTGCTCGTCGGTGAGCTCTTCGAGCGCGCCGATGAGGCCGTGGCCCGCGTTGTTCACGAGGACGTCGATCTGCCCGTACTCGGCGAGCGCGGCGTCGACGGCCGAGCGGATCGACGCGGGGTCGGTCACGTCGAGGCGCGCGACGAGCGCACGGTCGGCGAAGTCCTTCACCGACTCGACGTCTCGCGCGGTGGCCACGACCCGCTCGCCCCGCGCGAGCACCGCCTCGGCGAGCACCCGCCCGAAACCGGCGCTCGTGCCCGTGATGAACCAGACCCGGCTCATGTCCGTCTCCTCGATTCGCGGTATCTTGATACTCAAACCAAACTACCTTGAGACTCAAGGGAGTGTCCAGTGGACCAGGACTCGGTCGGCGCCGGCCTCGCGGCGTGGCTGCGCGTGATGCCCACCGGGGTCGACGCGGACGTCGAGGCCGCGCGCCAGCGGATCGGCCGGCTGTCGCGGCAGTTCGAGCAGGTGCTGGGCCGCGCGGCCGCCGCCCACGACCTCACCCCCGGCGACTGGCAGGCACTCTCGGCCCTGCACCGCTCCGGAGAACCGCCGGTGCTCACGCCCAAGGAGCTCGGTGACCTGCTGGGGGTCACGTCGGGCACCGTGAGCGTCCGCATCGACCGGCTCGCCCGCGCGGGGCTGGTCGAACGCGTCGCGGCCGCCGACGGACGCAGCCGCCCGATCCGTCTCACCCGCAAGGGCCGCGCCCGCTGGGCCGCCGCCACGAAGCAGCGCACCGACGACGAACGCGGCCTCTTCGCCGGCGCACTCGAACCCGACCGCCTGACGGCCCTCAACACGCTGCTGGCCGATCTCCTGGCCCGCTTCGAATCGGAGTTCGGACCGGCGTCCACAGTGGACCGGATCGGCGGCGAGGGCTGACCGGCCCTTACGAAAACCGGGCGAGGATGTTGTGCGGGAACGGCAGCTCGGGCGCGCTCACCTCCGTGAGCCGGTCGAGCACCGCGGCCGGCAGGTCCAGCGCCAGCGCCCCGAGCGTGTCCGTGAGCTGCCGCGCCGAGCGCGCCCCGACGAGGGTGCCCGCGATTCCGGGCCGCCGCAGCACCCCAGTGCAGCGCGACCTGCGCCGGCGTGTGGCCGGTCTCCGCGGCGACCTCACGGACAGCGTCGAGCACCGCCCAGCGCCGTTCGGAGTGCTTCGTGCCGTCGAGCCGGCCGGACCCGGCGCCGTCGCGAGAGTACTTGCCGGTGAGGAAGCCGCCGGCCAGCGCGCTCCAGGGCTGTACCGCGATGCCGAACTCCGCGGCGAGCGGGAGGTGCTCGGTCTCGATCGCGCGCTCCACCAGCGAGTACTCCAGCTGCATCGCCGTGATCGGCGGGCCGCCGAGCATCGCGGCCTTCGTGGCGTACCACGCGGGCACATCGCTCAGCCCCACCGCGCGGATCATGCCCGCGCGCACGAGGTCGTCGAAAGCCGCGACGACCTCCTCCGCCGGGGTGAACCCGTCCCACACGTGCAGCCAGTACAGGTCCACGTGGTCCACGCGCAGGCGCCGCAGCGACCGCTCCAGCGACGCGATCATGTTCTTGCGCCCGTTGCTGCGCCCCAGGACTTCGCGCACCGGCTCGCCGTCGACGAACCGCGGGCCCGAGTACTTCGTGGCCAGCACCAGCTCGTCGCGGTCGGGCACCTCGCGCAGGAACTCGCCGACGAGCTCCTCGCTGCGCCCGTCGCTGTAGTTGTCGGCTGTGTCGACGTAGTTGCCACCGGCGCCGACGTAGGTGCGGAACACGTCGCGCGAGGTCGCGTCGTCGGAGGAGAGGCCGCTCGGGCCGAACGTCATCGCACCCAGGGCCAGCGGCGAGACCCGCAGCCCGGAACGGCCCAGGGGCCGGTAGTCGTCCAAACCAGTCATGCCCCGAGCGAACAACCCGGACCGAGGTCCGGGTCAAGTCCCGGACCCGGAGCTTGACCTGGAGCGCGCTCCAGGTGGGAGTCTGGACGGGTGGATTCCTACTCACCCTCCGAAGTGACCGCCCGGACCGGCTTCAGCATCGACACGCTCCGCTACTACGAACGCATCGGCCTGCTGCGCGACGTCCACCGCACCGCGGGCGGGCGCCGCCGCTTCACCGAGGACGACCTGCGGTTCCTGCACCTGCTGCGCTGCCTGCGCGACACCGAGATGCCGATCGCGCAGATGCTGCGTTACGTGGAGTTGCTGCGCGAGGGCGACGACACCCAGGCCGAACGCCTCGCCGTGCTGCAGGACCACGAGACGCGCGTGACCGAGCAGATCGACCGGCTGCGCGGGCACCAGGAGCACATCCGGATGAAGATCGCCTTCTACGGTGCCGCGGTCGACCAGACGCCGCTGGAACAGACCGAAAACCTGGTTAAGGTCTGAGCCGAGCCGGTGGAGCGGCGTCGCGACGCCACCCCACCGGATGGTGCTCAGTTGAGCAGACCGTGCGGGTCCAGCACGTACTTGCGCGCCGCGCCCTGGTCGAACTCGTGGTAGCCGCGCGGCGCCTCGGTGAGCGCGATCGGTGTCGCGTTCACAGCCTTCGCGATCTGCACGCGGTCGTTCAGAATCGCCATCATCAGCTGCCGGTGGTACTTCATCACCGGGCACTGGCCCGTGGTGAACGAGTGCGATTTCGCCCAGCCAAGCCCGATCCGGATCGACAGCGAGCCCTGGCGCGCTGCCTCGTCGGCGGCACCGGGATCGCCCGTCACGTACAGGCCGGGAATGCCCAGCGCCCCGCCGGCGCGCGTGAGGTCCATCAGCGAGTTGAGCACCTCCGCGGGGTGCTCGGTGGCCGACTCCCGGCCGTGCCCCCGCGCCTCGAACCCGACGGCGTCGACCGCGCAGTCGACCTCCGGCTCACCCACGATGGCGGCGAGCTGGTCCTTCGGATCGCCCTGCGACACGTCGACGGTCTCGCAGCCGAAGCTGCGCGCCTGGGCGAGCCGCTCGGCGTTGAGATCGCCCACGATCACGACCGCGGCCCCGAGCAGCTGCGCCGACGCGGCGGCGGCCAGCCCTACCGGGCCGGCTCCCGCCACATAGACCGTCGAGCCCACCGTGACACCCGCCGTGACGCAGCCGTGGAAGCCGGTCGGGAAGATGTCCGACAGCATCGTGAGGTCCAGGATCTTCTCCATCGCCTGGTCACGGTCGGGGAACTTCAGCAGGTTCCAGTCCGCGTACGGCACCATCACGTACTCGGCCTGGCCGCCGACCCAGCCGCCCATGTCGACATAGCCGTAGGCCGAACCCGGCCGGTCCGGGTTCACGTTCAGGCAGATCCCGGTCTTGCCCTCCTTGCAGTTGCGGCACCGGCCGCACGCGATGTTGAAGGGCACCGAAACCACGTCGCCCTGCTTGATGAATTCCACGTCGCGACCGACTTCGACCACTTCGCCGGTGATCTCGTGGCCCAGTACCAGTCCCTGCGGTGCCGTCGTGCGCCCGCGGACCATGTGCTGGTCGGAGCCGCAGATATTGGTCGCGATGTTCTTCAGGATCACCCCGTGCTGGGTTTCTCGGCCCACGTTGGCCGGGTTCACCCCGGGCCCGTCCCGGAGCACGAAGCCGGGGTATTCGATCGACTCGACCTCGACCTTGCCCGGTTCCACGTAGCTGACCGCTTTGTTGCCTGCCATGAATTTCTTGCCGCCTTTCCTTGTTCGCCGGTGAACAGGTGGCGCGGCGTGGGACGTTCCCCCCGTCACGTCAGGCGGTCCATGCTAGGAAAGCGAACCATCTGCGTGAAGGGCCCGGCGCGCTGACTTGCCTGCGGACGCCCGGGTGGGCAAGATCGACCGCGGCGGGGGGCCGGGAATGCCACTGTCTTGAGGAGCCGCGGTGGAGATCGTCGAGTTCACCCCCGAACGCGAGCAGTACGCGTGGACTTTCGGTGGGGCGCAACCAATTCGCCGGGTCAAACCCGGCACTCTGATGAAGCTCTGGACGGAGGACGCGTTCAGCGGCCGGTTGCAGAGCGCGTCGGACAAGCCGAGTGAAAAACTCGACATGCGGGAGGTCAATCCGCAGACGGGACCGTTCTTTGTGGACGGCGCGGAACCCGGTGACACACTGGCGCTGCACTTCGTGGACCTGGAACCGGCGCGCGACTGGGCCGCGTCGGCGACCATCCCGTTCTTCGGCGGGCTCACCGCCACCGACCGCACGGCGATGCTGCACGAGCCGCTGCCCGAGCTGACCTGGATCTACCAGCTCGACCGCGAGAAGCAGGTCGTGGTGTTCGAGGCGCTGCGCGGCGACTTCCGCGTGGACCTGCCTGTGGAGCCGATGCTCGGCACGGTCGGCGTCGCCCCGGCGGGGCGTGAAGTGCGCACGTCGTTGGTGCCGGACATGTTCGGCGGCAACATGGACACGCCCGAGATGAAGGCGGGCGCCACCTGCTACCTCGGCGTGAACGTGCCGGGCGCGCTGTTCTCGGTCGGCGACGGGCACTACCGCCAGGGCGAGGGCGAGGCTTGTGGCACGGCCGTGGAAGGCGCCATGAACGTGACGCTGATCGTCGAGCTGATCAAGGGCGGTGCGCCGGTGTGGCCGCGCATCGAGCAGGACGAGAACTACGTGGTGGTCGCTTCCTCACGCCCGCTGGAAGACGCGTGGCGCTCGAGCCAGCACGGCATGATCGGCTGGCTCGGCGAGCTCTACGGGCTCGACCCGCTCGACGCCTACCAGCTGCTCACGCAGATCAGCCAGGCCCCGCTGGCCAACGTCGTCGACGCGAACTACAGCGCCGTCACCAAGATCGCCAAGCGCTTGCTGCCCACGGGCGAGGCGTACGGCGGAATGCACCGGTACCTGCGCGAGCAGGCCGCGAAGCTCTAGGAGGAAAACGCATGGATCTGCGGCTGGCCGGGCGCAAAGCCCTGGTGACCGGCGGTACCAAGGGGATCGGGCGCGCGGTCGTCGCCTCGCTCGCGGGTGAGGGCGCCGCGGTGGCGTTCTGCGCGCGTACCGAATCCGAAGTGCGCGCCACGGAGAAGGAGTTTCGCGACGCCGGCGCGACGGTGTCGGGCGAGGCCGTGGACGTCGCCGACGGCGCGGCGCTGACCGCGTGGGTCGAGCGTGCCGCGGCCGACCTGAACGGCCTCGACATCGTCGTGGCGAACGTCAGCGCCCTGGCCATCGGCCCGACCGAGGAGAACTGGCGCGCCAGCTTCGAGGTCGACCTCATGCACACGGTGCGCGTCGCCGAGACCGCGCTGCCGCACCTGGAACGCAGCGAGGCCGCCTCGATCATCGCCATCTCGAGCGTCTCGGGCCGCGAGATCGACTTCGCCGCCCCCGCGTACGGGACGATGAAGGCCGCCGTCGTGCACTACATCCAGGGCCTGGCGCTGCAGCTGGCGCCGAAGGGCATCCGCGCCAACACGGTGTCGCCCGGCAACACCTACTTCGAGGGCGGCATCTGGCACAGCACCGAGAGCGGCAACCCGGAGCTGTTCAACCAGGCACTGGGCCTCAACCCGATGGGCCGCATGGGCACGCCGGAGGAGATTGCCTACGCGGTGACCGTGCTGGCGAGCCCGCTGGCCTCGTTCATCACCGGCACCAACCTGGTGGCCGACGGCGCTCTCACGCGGGGTGTGCAGCTGTAGGTCTCAGTTCTGTCCGGCGCTGTGGTGTTCGGCGCTCCGCGTCCTCGGGCTCGGAGCGCCGAGCCGTTCGCGGAGGAAGTCGATGCCCGCGGTGGTCATGGTTTCGCGGGTACCGAGACCGTAGATGTGGCCGGCGTCCTCGAGCCACTTGAACTCGGCATCGGCGCCTGCCTGCCAGTACGTGGCGACGAGGGTTTCGCTCTGGGTGATGGGCACGACGTCGTCGGCGGTGCCGTGCACGACCAGCAACGGCGCGGCGGACTCGCTCACGTGCGTGAGCGGGCTGGCCGCGGCGGCGAGCGCCGGGTGCTGCGCGGGCGCGCCTCCGAGCAGCCACGCGTGCGGGTCTTCGCCGGTGGCGTGGAACGGTGAGCTCGGCGGAGGCGGCGGCAGCCGCGTGAAGTCCGACGGCGGGCTCCACGCCACAGCCGCCTGAACGTCGCTGTCCGGGCCGAGCACGCCGATGTCGCCTTCCAGCTCCGGCCGGCCGCCGGTCACGGCGAGCATCACCGCGAGGTGCCCGCCCGCGGCGTGGCCCCAAGCGGCGAACCGCTCCGGGTCCAGCGCCAGCGCCGGGTGATGGTGACGCAGCCAGCGAACCGCGGCCTTCACGTCGTGCAGCTGCGCCGGGTACACCGCTTCGCGGCTGTGTCTGAAGTGGACCAAGGCCACGGCGAACCCGGCCGCGGGCAAGCGTTCCGCGAGGTACCGCCCGAGCGGCGCGTGCTTGGGCGAACCCACGGCGAACGCGCCGCCGTGCACGAACACGACCACCGGCCACCCGGTGGGCGGCGGCGGACCGGCCGGCACGGCGAGGTCGAGCAGCAGCGGCCGGTAGCCGAGCAGGGGAGCGACCACGGCGTCGCGGTAGAGCACCCGGCCGGCGGCAGGCTCGGGGTCCGGCGGGGCCGTCTGCGGGAGAACGGGGAGCACCTGGGTCACGAGCCGACTATCACCCACCCCGGCCCCCGACCGGTAGCCGTACCAGGAAGCGGGACGAGGTGGTGTTTTCCCGGCATCCGGACCGATTTCGCGCAGGCCGTGAGGTGCTGCCCCTCGCCCGGGCGGTGAGGGGCAGCCGTCACAGGGCGAACGCGATCGACCGCACGATCACCGCCGCGAAGAACACCACGGTGAACGCGAGATCGATCGACAGCCCGCCGGCGCGCACGGGCCGCAGCACGCGGCGCACGGGCGCGATCACGGGCTCGGTCGCGCGGTGGCTGTAGTAGCGCGCTTTCCCGAGCCAGGGCGGCCCGGTCGTCGCCAGGCGCGTCCAGTCCAGGATCATGCGCGCGATCAGCAGCAGGATGAACAGGGTCAGCACGTACCCGACCAGCGTTCCGATCAGGCTCATCACACACTCCTCAGGGTGGGTCGTTCACCTGGTTCAACGCCGGGCAGGCCCAAGGAGTGTCCCGTTTGCCGGACTTCTCAGCGAGTTATCAGCCGGGGACCACCGTGACCAGCGGTTGGAGCACGCGGTCGAATCCCACGAGCCTTCGCGCGCCCGTGATCGGCACCGTCAGCACGGAGTGCGCGACGGCGCTCGACGGCCCCACGAGCAGCTCCACCGGCCCGGTGTCGACGATCCGGTCGCCGGCCCGCCCGGTGTAGGAGGCGAGGTCCGCGTGCAGGTCCAGGTGCACCACGCGGGTCTGCCCGGGCGGGAGCGTCAAGCGCGGGGCGGCGATCAGCTGCCGCAGCGGGCGCGCGACCTCGGCGACCGGATCGTGGAGGTAGACCTGCACGACTTCCGACGTCTCCGTGTCGTGCGGGTTGTACAGCGTCACGCTCACCCGGCACAAGCCGTCGGCCGGCCACACGGGCCCGCCGGCCACCGAGACCCACGTGGCCGGGTGGTAGGTGAGACCGTGCCCGAACGGGAACACGGGCGTGGGGTCGACCGAACTGACGTCGCTGCGCGCGGCCAGCGCCGCGCCGAGGTAGGTCGACGGCTGGCTCGCCCCGGCGGCGGGGAAGCTCACCGGCAGGCGGCCCGACGGCTCGATCCGGCCCGTGAGCACCCCGGCGAGCGCCGCCGCGCCCTCTTCACCCGGGTAGAACCCGCACACGACGGCCGCCAGGCGCTCGACCTGGCGCGAGAGCTCATAGGGCCGGCCGGACAACAGCACCAGCACCACGGGTGTGCCCGTCGCCAGCACCGCTTCGAGCAGTTCCTCCTGCCGGCCGGGCAGCCGCAGGTCGGCAGCGTCGCAGCCTTCGCCGGACGTGCCGCCGCCGAACAGGCCCGCCCGGTCGCCGAGTACGGCGACGCAGACCTCCGCCGCCGCGGCCGCCTCGACGGCCGCGGCGAGGTCTTCGTCCGTGCCGCCGGTGACGCCGCAGCCCTCGGCGAAGGTGACGTCGAACGACTCCCGCAGTACCTCGGCGACGGTGGGCACGTCGAGGCCGAACGGCACGTCCGGGTGGTGGACGCCGACGTGCATCGGGAACGAGTAGCAGCCGAGCATCGCGCCCGGTTCGTCCGCGCGCGGGCCCACGACCGCCAGCCGAACACCGGAACGCAGCGGCAACGCTCCGGTGTTCGACAGCAGCACCACCGACCGCTCGGCGAGCTCTCGCGCGAGCGTCCGCGACTCGGCGTCGTCCAGCTCGGTCACGGCCGGGTGGGGCGACCACTCGGGATCCAGCAGGCCCAGCTCGAACTTCTGCGTCAGCACGCGGTGCAGTGCACGGTCCACAAGAGACTCTTCGACGCTGCCGTCGGCCAGCGCGGCCAGGAGCGGCGTGCCGTAACAGTCCACTGTGGGCAGTTCGACGTCGATGCCCGCGCTCAGCGCCTGCCCCGCCGCGTCCGCCGCTCCGGTGGCGACGTGGTGCAGGGCGTGCAGGAACGCCACGGAGAAGTAGTCGGACACCACCGTGCCGGTGAATCCGTAGCGCTCGCGCAGCAGCGTGGTGAGCAGTTCCGGGTCGGCCGCGGCCGGCAGCCCGTCGAGGTCGGTGTAGGAGTTCATCACCGACCGCGCCCCGGCGCGCAGCGCGTGCTCGAACGGGGGCAGCAGCACGTCGGCGAGCTCGCGTGGCCCGACCGACACCGGCGCGAGGTTGCGCCCGGCCTTCGACGCGGAGTAGCCCGCGAAGTGCTTGAGCGTCGCGACGATCCCGGCCGACTCGAGCCCGGCGACGTAGGCCGCGCCGATCGTGCCCACGAGGTACGGGTCCTCGCCGATGGTCTCCTCGACGCGGCCCCAGCGCAGGTCCCGCGTGACGTCCAGCACCGGCGCCAGCCCCTGGTGCACGCCGAGGGCCCGCATCGTCCGCCCGATCTTCTCGGCCATGCGCCCCACGAGGTCCGGGTCGAAGCTCGCGCCCCAGCACAGCGGCGCCGGATACACCGTGGCCTGCCACGCCGCCAGGCCCGTGAGGCACTCCTCGTGCACCACGGCAGGGATGCCGAAGCGCCCGCGCGCCACGATCTCCTCCTGCGTCCGCGCGAGTCCCCGCGCGCCGATCTCCGGGTCGACCGGCCGCGTGCCGAACGCACGGGTCAGCTGCCCGACCCCGTGCGGCACGAGCGCGTCCCAGTCCGGCGGGTCGTGGGCGAAGTCGTGCTGGTGCGGCGCGACCTCGCCACCGGAGTCCATGCCGACCCAGATTCCCGACAGCTGCGCCACTTTCTCGCGCGTGGTCATCCGGGCCACGAGATCGCGGACCCGCTCGGCCACAGGCAGCCGCGGGTCGCGCCAGGGCTCGGGCGCGGTCTCGGTCGTCACGAGCCGGCCCGCGGCGCGGCGCTCGACGAGCGCACCACCAGTTCCGTGTCGAGCACCACGGGCTCACGCTCCTCGGGGTCGCCGTTGATGAGTCCGATGAGGACGGTGATGGCGCGGTGGCCCATCTCGCGGATGGGCTGTTGCACCGTGGTGAGCGGGGGAGTGCACAGCGCCGACTCGGGGATGTTGTCGAAGCCGACCACCGACACGTCGTCCGGTACGCGCAGGCCCAGTGCCGCGGCGGCGGCCAGGGTCGCGATCGCGGAGGTGTCGTTGGCGGCGAACACGGCCGTCGGCCGGTCGGGGCGGGTCAGCAGCTCCCTCGCCGACGTGGCCGCCAGCTCGCCGTCGTAGTCACCGGCCACGACGAGGGATTCGTCCACCTCGACGCCGGCCGCGGCCAGCGCGCGCCGGTAGCCGGTTTCGCGCAGCTGGGCGGACTGCAGGTCCGGCCGGCCCGCGAGCAGCGCGATCCTCCGGTGCCCGAGCTCCAGCAGGTGCTCGGTCGCCAGCTGCGCGCCGCGCAGGTTGTCGGAGACGATCGCCGGCAGCGGCGAGCGCCCGGTGTGCGGATCGACCGCGACGACCGGAGTTCCGGGCAGGCCTTCGAGTTCGGCCGCGGGCGTCACGAGCACCGCGCCGTCGACGAGCGTGCCGCTCAGCCGCGACAGGTACCGGCGCTCCCAGCCCACCGGGTCGCCGGTGCGCCCGCCCGCGGAGTACACGACGAGCTCGAACCCGGTGCCGCGTATCGCGTCGGCCGCGCCCTTGAGCAGTTCGGTGCTGAACGGCTCGAGGTCGGCCACGAGGATGCCGATCACGTTGGTCTTGTGGTTGCGCAGGCTCTGCGCCACGAGGCTCGCTTCGTACCCCAGCTCGTCGATCACGGCGCGGACGCGCGCGAACGTGTCGGCGGCGACGCCGTAGCGCTGGTTGATCACCTTGGACACCGTCGCGACCGATACTCCGGCACGGGCGGCGACGTCACGGATCGTGACACGGGAACGGGGCTGCACCGGCTCAGCCTAGCGATGTAAAACGTTATCGACAACGATTGACACGGGAATTTCGGGCGCGCAGACTCTTCGCCATCCCGGGTGCCGTCACGCCCCGTCCAACTCGGCCGAAGTCGTCAGGAGTGGATTCGTCATGCGTCCCAGCCGGAGATTTCCCCTCGCCGCGCTCGTCGCGGCAGCCGCGCTCGTGCTGTCCGCGTGCGGGGGAGGTGGCGACGAAGGCCCGGCCGCCGCGTCGGGACCGGTCACACTGACCTGGTGGCACAACGGCACCGCGGAACCCGTGCGGTCGCTGTGGCAGCAGGTCGCCGACGACTACCACAAGGCGCACCCCGACGTGTCGTTCACGGTGCAGCCGATCCAGAACGAGGAGTTCCCGACGAAGGTGCCGCTGGCGCTGCAGTCGAACACGCCACCGGACCTCTACCAGCAGTGGGGCGGCGGGGACGAGGCTTCGCAGGTTGACTCGGGTCGCGTGGCCGACCTGACGTCGTCGGTGCAGAGCTGGATCGGGAGCGTCGGTCCGACGGCGCAGGGCTGGCAGGTCGGCGGGAAGCAGTACGGCGTGCCGTACGTGCAGCACGTCGTCGGGTTCTGGTACCGCAAGGACCTGTTCGCGCAGGCCGGGATCACGGCTCCGCCGACGACCATGGCGGACTTCAACGCCGCCATCGGCAAACTGAAGGCCGCGGGCATCGCGCCCATCGCGCTCGGGGGCAAGGACCGCTGGCCTGACGCGTTCTACTACGACTACTTCGCCGTGCGCGCGTGCTCCGCGCAGGTGCTCAAGGACGAGATCACGGCCGTAAAACTGCAGAACCCGTGCTGGGTCAAGGCCGGCCAGGACCTGCAGGGCTTCCTCGCGACGCAGCCCTTCCAGACCGGCTTCAACGGCACGCCGGCGCAGCAGGGCGCCGGCAGCTCGGCCGGGCTCGTCGCCAACGGCAAGGCCGCGATGGAGCTGCAGGGCGACTGGGACCCGAGCACGATGTCCTCGCTCACCGACGACAAGGACCTCGACTCGAAGCTCGGCTGGTTCCCCTTCCCGTCGGTGCCCGGCGGCGCGGGTGACCCCGCCGTGCTGCTCGGTGGCGGCGACGGGTTCTCGTGCACGACGCGCGCCGCGGCCGCGTGCGCCGGGTTCCTGCAGTACCTCACGAGCACGCCGGTGCAGCAGAAGATCGCCGAGGCCGGCTCGGGCCTGCCGGTGAACGCCGACGCCGTGGCGTCGTTGAAGAGCGAGTCACTCAAGGCCGTGGCCGAGCAAACGCGCAAGGCGTCGTACGTGCAGATGTACTTCGACCGCGCGTTCCCGACCGCCGTCGGGCAGGCGCTCAACGACGCCGTCGCGAACCTGTTCGCGGGGCAGGGCAACCCGGAAGCGGTGGTGCAGGCCGTGAACCAGGCCGCCACCGGGAACAAGTGATGGCGGCTCCCGCTCCGCCGCGGCCGCTCGCGCGGACCGTCCACAGTGCACCCCGGCGCCCGTCGCGGCGCCGGGGCCGCACCCGGCTCGAGCTGGCGCTGCTGCTCGGCCCCGCGCTGGTGCTGTTCGCCGGGTTCGTGCTCGTGCCGATCGGCATCGCGGTGTACTACAGCTTGTACTCGTGGAACGGGTTCGGCCCGCTCACGGACTTCGTCGGGTTCCAGAACTACGCCGACGCGTTCGGCGGCGCGGTGTTCCGTGGCGCGATCGCGCACAACGTGGTCATCGCCGTGCTCTCGATCGTGATCCAGCTGCCGCTGAGCATCGGCATCGCGCTGCTGCTGGACCGCAAGCTCAAGGGCCGCACGTTTTTGCGGATGGTCGTGTTCGCGCCGTACGTGCTGTCGGAGGCGATCACCGCCGTGATCTGGCTGCTCATGCTGCAGCCCAACGGGTTCGTGGACGAGCTGCTGCGCGGCGTGGGCCTGGGCGGGCTCGTGCACCAGTGGCTCGCGGACCCGGGCATCGTGCTGTACACGCTGTTCGTGGTCATGACCTGGAAGTACCTCGGCTTCGGCATCATCCTGCTGCTCGCGGGCCTACAGGGCGTGCCGCCGGAGCTGCGGGAAGCCGCCGCGCTCGACGGTGCCACCGCGTGGCAGACCACGCGGCACGTGGTGCTGCCGCTGCTCGGCCCGACGATCCGGATCTGGGTGTTCCTGAGCGTGATCGGTTCGCTGCAGCTGTTCGACCTCGTGTGGATCATGACGCTGGGCGGTCCGGCCAACGCGTCGACCACGATGGCCAGTTATCTGGTGGACCACGGGTTCAAGCGCTACGAGTTCGGCTTCGGCAGCGCGGTCGCCGTGGTGCTGTTCGCGGTCTGCTTCGTGTTCGCGTTGCTGTACCAGCGGTTCGCGCTTCGCCGTGACACCGCGGGTGCGCTGACCAGGGTGGTGGGCTGACGTGGCGGGGCGGCGCTGGGGCCTGGTCGCGGGCTACGCGGCCGCGGTCGTCGTCGTGGTGGTCACGGTGGTGCCGCTGCTGTTCGTGGTGCTCGGCGGCTTCCGCACCAACGGCCAGCTCAACACCGACCCGGCCGGCCTGCCGGGGCCGTGGGTGTGGAACAACTACCGCAGTGTGGTCACCTCCCCGGACTTCTGGCGGTTCCTCGGCAACAGCGCGCTGATCGCGGTGATCGCGACGGTGCTGGCCGTGGGCCTGGGTTCGATGGCGGCGTTCGCCTTGTCCCGCTACGCCTTCAAAGGCCGCGAAGTCGTGTATGTCCTGTTCACGCTCGGCCTGCTGTTCCCGCTGGGCGTCGCCACGCTGCCGCTGTACCTGTGGTTGCGCCAGCTCGGGCTGCTGGAGAACCCGCTGGGCGTCGCGATCCCGGAGGCGGCGTTCTCGCTGCCGGTGACGATCGTGATCCTGCGGCCGTTCATGCACGCCGTGCCCGGGGAGCTCGAGGACGCGGCCGTGCTCGACGGCGCGAGCCGGCTCGGGTTCTTCTGGCGGATCATGCTGCCGCTCTCGGCGCCCGCGCTGACCACGGTGGCGGTGCTCGCGTTCGTCACGAGCTGGAACGCGTACCTGCTGCCGCTGCTGGTGTTCAACGACAGCGCGCACTTCACGCTGCCGCTGGGCGTGGCGACGTTCCAATCGCAGTATTCGCAGGACACAGCGCGGGTGCTGGCGTTCACCGCGCTGTCGATGGTGCCGGCGCTGGGGTTCTTCGTGGTGGCGCAACGCCGGATCGTCGGTGGGCTGACCGGGTCGGTCAAGGGCTGATCACTTGCCCCCGCCGCGTGGTCTGCGGTGGAGTGGGGGTTCGGGCACCGGGCACGGGAGGTTCGTGTGGAGCAACGGCAGGGCGAGCGACGCAGCGCGGCTTGGTTCGGCGCGTCGGGCCGCGCCGGGATGATCCACCGGTCGTGGATGCGGTCGCAGGGCTTCGGCTCGGACGTGTTCGACGGCCGGCCCGTGATCGGGATCGCGACGAGCGCGTCGGAGCTGGCGCCGTGCAACGTGCACCTCACGCGCGTGGCCGAGGCGGTGAAGCGCGGCGTGTGGCAGGCCGGTGGGTTCCCGTTGGTGTTCCCGACGATGGCCACCGGCGAGACGCTCATGCGCCCTACCGCCATGCTCTACCGCAACCTGATGGCGATGGAGGTCGAGGAGCTCATCCGCGCCAACCCGCTCGACGGTGTGGTGCTGCTGTCCGGTTGCGACAAGACCACCCCGGCGATGCTGATGGGCGCGGCGAGCGTGGACCTGCCCGCGGTGATGGTGACCGGCGGGCCGATGCTCAACGGCAAGTTCCGCGGTGAGGACGTGGGGTCCGGCACGCACGTGTGGAAGTTCGAGGAGGAGCTCAAGGCCGGGCGGATGAGCCAGGAGGAGTGCTTCTTCGCCGAGGGCTGCATGGCAAGGTCCAACGGCCACTGCATGACCATGGGCACCGCGTCCACCATGGCGTGCCTCGCCGAGGCGCTCGGCATGCAGCTCCCCGGCTCGGCGACGTGGCCGGCCGTCGACGCGCGCCGCTTCGAGACGGCGCAGGCGGCGGGGCAGCGGATCGTGGCGATGGTGGACGAGGAACTGCGCCCGTCGTCGATCCTGACCCGTGAGGCGTTCGAGAACGCGATCCGGGTGAACGCGGCCATCGGCGGCTCCACCAACGCGATCATCCATCTGCTGGCGCTCGCCGGCCGCGTCGGCGTGCCGCTGGAGATGGCGGACTTCGACGCGCTCGGCCGCGACGTGCCGACGCTCGTGAACCTCATGCCGTCGGGCAAGTTCCTGATGGAGGACTTCTGCTACGCCGGCGGCCTGCCCGTCGTCGTGCGGCGCTTGGCCGAAGCCGGTCTGCTGCACCGCGGCACGGTCACGGTGACCGGGAAGTCCTTGACCGACAACGTGTCCGACGCCGAGTGCTGGAACGACGAGGTGATCACCCCGGTGGCCGAGCCGTTCCAGCCCACGGGTTCGGGCACGGCCGTGCTCACCGGGAACCTCGCGCCCGACGGCGCGGTGATCAAGCAGTCGGCCGCCTCACCGGAGCTGCTCACGCACACCGGCCCGGCTCTGGTGTTCGACACCGCGGAGGACTACCACCGCGTCGCCGACGACCCGGATCTCGACGTCACGGCCGACACCGTCCTGGTGATCCGCGGCGCCGGCCCGAAGGGCTACCCGGGCATGCCGGAGGTCGCCAACGTGCCCCTGCCGGCCAAACTGCTCAAGGACGGCGTCACCGACCTCGTGCGCATCTGCGACGGCCGCATGTCCGGCACCGGCTACGGCACGGTCGTGCTGCACGTCAGCCCCGAGTCCGCCGCGGGTGGCCCACTCGCCCTGGTGCGCACGGGCGACCGGATCACGCTGGACACTCCGGCGCGTTCACTGACGCTGCACGTGTCGGACGAGGAGCTGGCGGCCCGGCGTGCGGAGTGGTCGGCGCCGGAATCGCCTTACGTCAGCGGGTACACGTGGCTGTACACGCACCACGTGACCCAGGCGCACCAAGGTGCGGACTTCGACTTCCTGCACGGCTCCCGCGGCCCGGGTGTGCCGCGCGATTCGCACTGAGATCCACGCCCGCGGGTACGACGCCGAGCTCAGACGTGAGAAAGCTTGTCGGGGTTGATCACCCTGCGGTACGCGGTGATCAGGCCGTCGGTGATCTGCACGGTGTCGACGGAGTAGACGCGGCCCTGCCAATGGCACACGAGGGCGAGCTCGCCGCCCACCTCGATGAACCCGATGTGGTCCGGTCGCCACATCCGGCCCACTCGCACCATCACGTCGGCCATGCGCTCGGCACCGCGGAGGATCTTGCGTGCCGCCGTGACCTTGCCGCCGCCGTCGGTGATGTAGACGGCGTCCGGGTGCAGGAGCCGGACCAGGCCGGTCAGGTCGCCGGATTCGTAGGCGGTGCGAAAGGTCGTCAGCAGCCGTTCGCGTTCCTCCTTCGGTGCGTCCGGAGTGGACTGCTTCGCCTGGGCCACTCGCCGTCGCGCCCGGGAGGCGAGCTGGCGGGAGCCGGGTACGGAGACGTCGAGCACTTCGGCGATCCGGCCGAACTCGAAGCCGAAGACGTCGTGCAGGACGAAGGCCACCCGCTCCGGTGGGCTCAGCTCCTCCATGATCAGCAGCATCGCCGTGCTCACGGACTCGTCGACGAGCACCGGTTCCGAGGCGTCCGGCCCGGTCAGCAGCGGTTCCGGCAGCCACGGCCCCACATAGGATTCCCGGCGCGACCGCGCGCTCTTGAGGATGTCGTACGACCGTCGTGCGGCGACTGTGACCAGCCAGGCCCGCAGGTCGGCGACCTCGTGCAGATCCGCCCCGGCGGCGGCCCGCAGCCACACGTCCTGGGCCACGTCCTCGGCATCGGCCACGCTCCCCAGCAGCCGGTAGGCCACGCCGAAGACCGCGGGCCGGTGCGTCTCCCACTCGGCAGCGAGCGTGTCCTGTTGTCCGGACCTTCGGGACGCGTGCCCGTCACCCATGCAGATCGCATCCTCCTCCGTACGGGTCCAGCGTAGGGCCGCGCAGCGTCGCCGGCATCCGTGCGTGGCGCACGTCCCGCGACCGTGGACGACCCGGCTGTCCCGCCGCTTCGAGGCACGCGAACCTCGTGCTGCGCGTGGGGAACTCGTCAGTGCGGGTCGTCGGTCTTGAGCGGGTCTCCGGTGTTGGAGACGGAAACCGTGAGGAGCTTGGCGGGTGACGTCGCGCTGGTGTTCTCGGCGAAGACGTGGTGGGAGCCCGGCGGCTCGACCCAGCCCTGGCCCTGCTGGTAGGTCTGCATGGGCTGGCCTTCGAGCTGGCTGCGGATGGCGCCCTCGAGGACGTAGGCGTAGATGAACGCCGCACCGTGCCGGTGTGGCACGCCCTTCCCGTTGGGCGGGAAGTCGACGACGGCCGAGGTGAACGTCTTGCCCGGCACGTCCGGCAGGGCCTGCTCGATCAGCGGCGTCAACTTGTCGGTGGGACGTTGCGCCGCGCCGGAATCGGCTGCCGCGGAACTGGCCGGCGGGGGCGTCGACGTGGCGCCCGCGGCGGGCCGGTCCGAGTTGCCGCAGGCGGTGGCCCCGGCCAGCGTGACGACGGCCAGCACAACACCGGCGATCTTGGCGTGCTTCATGATTGCTCCTCGGTGACGCGGATGATCGTTTTGCCGGGTCCGCGCTTGGAGCCGAACGCCTCGGGCGCCTCGGCCAGCGGGCGCACTTCGCCGACGGCCACCTCGAGCCGGCCGTCGCGGACCCGCTGCGCGAGGTCGGTGAGCCGTGCTCGGTCGGCCTCGACGATGAAGAACAGGGCCCGGCCGTCCACGGGCTGGATCTCGGGTGGTGTGGCGATGGAGACGAGCGTGCCGCCGGCGCGCACCAGAGTGGTGGAGCGGTCGAGGATCTCCCCGCCGAACACGTCGAACACCACGTCGACCTCACCGGCGTCCTCCAGCCGGTCCGTCTCGAGGAACGTGTCCACGCCGAAGCCGAGGGCGCGTTCGCGGTCGCGGGCCCGGCCGGTGCCGATGACCCGGGCACCCGCCTCGCGGGCCAGCTGCACCGCGAGGGAGCCGACCGCTCCGGCGCACCCGTGGATCAGGATGGTCTGCCCGGCGGCGAGCCGCGCGTGGTCGAACAGGCCCTGCCACGCGGTCAGCCCGGAAATCGGCAACGCGGCCGCCAAGGTGTGGTCGAGGTCCGCCGGCAGTGGTGCGAGGTTGCGGGCTTCCACCGCGATGTACTCGGCGAGCGCGCCGTCGCGGGTGTCGTCGGCGAACCCGAACACCCGCTGGCCCACGGTCAGGCCGGTGGTGCCGTAGCCCAGTTCGACCACGACACCCGACACGTCGTGGCCCGGCACGCTCGGCGTCCGATCCCGGCCGGCACGGTCGTTCCACGTGCCAGGCCAATCCAGCTCGCCGGTGGTGAAGCCGGCCGCGTGCACCCGCACGAGGACGTCGTTCTCCGCCGTGCGTGGGCAAGGTATGTCCTCAACGGACAGTCCGGTGACACCGGCGTCACGTTCGCGGACGGTGATGGCCTGCATGGGGGTCCTCATCTGGTAGCCCGGTTGTCGTCAGGGAGACGAGGCAGCCCCGGCGCGTGTGACAGCCAGAGAGGTCCGAGTTGATCACCCGATCGTGGGCACGCTCTCCACCCGACACGCGCTCTAGTAGTCGGTTTCGGCTGTCGTGCGGGTGAACCACGCGGCCAGCGCCGAGCGGGGGCGCACGCCCAGTTTGGCCCGGATGCGTTCCAAGTGGGTGGCGACCGTGCGGGGCGCGATGCCGAGGCGGCGCGCGATCTGCTGGTTGGTCAGCCCGTCGGTCACCAGGGCGGCGACGGTGTGCTCCTGGGGGGTCAGCCCGCCGTGGCCCGTGGCGTGGAAGTGCGCGCTCGCGTCGAGGGCGTGGGCGACGGCGGCGGCGAGGGAGACGCGGGCGCCCGCGCGGGTGGCCGCCCGAACACGGCGCGGGTCCAGACCAGCGGTCGCGGTGTCCAGGGCGTCGCGGACCCGCCGGCGCCACGCGGGTTCCGCCACGGCGCCCAGGCTCCGGCGGACGGCGTCGGCGCAGGCGAAGAGGCTCAGGGCGCGCTCGTGTTCGCCTCGGGTCGTGAGGACGACGGCGACGCCTTCGGTGAAGTAGGGCACTTTGAGGCCGTCCGTGGGATTCGTGACGAGCAGAGCCTCCACGAACCGCGCCTCGGCCGTGGCGTGGTCGCCGGCGGCGAGGGCGACGGCGCCGGCGGTGTGCAGCACGCTCGCGAGCCGGCCGGGTGTCGCGTGGGTGCGGGCGAGGGGCAGGCCTTCGGCCAGCACTTCGCGGGCCCCGTCGAGGTCGCCCGATTCCAGGGCGCTCCACGCGAGGTCGTTGAGCAGCAACGAGATCACGGCCGGATCGGCGAGGTCACGCGCGATCGCCAAGGCCTCGTGGTAGCGCGCGGCGGCGTCCGCTCCCGACGCGCGCAGCCCGGCGGCGAGCAGGTCGAGGACCGAGGCGAGCCGAGCAGGGCGGTCCAGTGTGGACTCCAGCGCCAATGCCGCTTCCCCGAAGCGCAGCTGCTCGGCGTACCGGCCGGCGCGGTGCGCGGCCTTGCACAGCCCGGCCAGCAGTGACGCGGTGAGGTCCGGCCGATCGGCGACGTGCGGCAGTGCTTCGCGCAGCAACCGTTCGCTGTCGGCGAGGTTGCGGCCCAGCGCGAGCCACGACCTCGCGAGCCCGCACGCCAGCACCGCGAGCCGGGCGTCGCCGCGGCCGGTGAGCCGGCGGATCACCGCGAGCACGGGCTCGGCGCGCGCGACGAGCCGCCGGCAGAGACCGTCGGGCAGGAGGAACGCCGGCAGGTGCGGCTCGACCTGCGCCACGAGGTGGGCCGTCAGCAGTTCGAACGCGGCGTCGGTGCCACCCTCGGCGTCGAGTGCCTCGCGGCCGAACGCGCGCGCGGCCGCCCACAGCCGCAGCCCGGTCGTGCCGTCGGCGGCGGGGTCGGGCACCAGCAGCGACACCGCGACCAGCCGCTCCAGCACCTCGGGTCCGGCGCCCAGTACGGCCGCCAGCTCCGGGTCGAACGGACCGGGCAGCACCGAAAGCCGGTGCCACGCCTCGCGTTCGGCGGGCGAAAGCCGCCGGTGATCGCTCTCGAGATCCGCGCGCACCTTGCCCGGGGCCAGGTCGAGGGCGGTCGCGAGCCCTTCGGCCGCCCCGGCCACGCCCAGAAGCCGCACGCGCGGCGCGGCCAGTTCCAGCGCCGCCGGCACCCCTTCGAGCACGCGGCACAACTCCGTGACGTCGGCCGGCGCAACGGTGAGGAACGGGTCCAGCAGGTGGATCCGCTCCACGAGCAGCTGGGCCGCGTCGGCGGGGGAGAGGCCGCGCATCGGCAGCACCTGCTCACCCTCGACCCCGAGCGCGACGCGGCTCGTGGCCACCACCCGCAGGCCCGGGCGCTCACGCAGCAGCCGCGTGACTAGCGCGGCGCACGCGTCGAGCCCGCCTTCGCAGCCGTCCAGCACGAGCAGGTCCCCGAGCTCGGCCGGAAGCTCCACAGTGGACGGATCGACGCGCACCGCGCCCGTCAGCTCAGCCGCGAGCCGCGTCTTGCCGACGCCGGCCGGGCCCGTGATCGTCACGAGCCGGTGGCTCGTGAGCAGCCGGCGCAGCGTCGCCGTCTCAGCTCGCCGGCCGGTGCACCCGGCCCCCGGCCGACGCGCCCGCACCCGCCGCCGGTACGCGCGCTGGCGGCAAGCGCCGGAGCAGAACCGCGGCCGTCGTCCGCCCTGGCGCCCGGCCGCTGCCGGCAACGGTGCACCGCAGGTGAGGCAGAGCGTCGGCATGGCGGAAGCCTAGATGTAACGCAACCAGTGGCCAATTGATGCGCCTGCAGCTGTGGTTTCGTAACGTGAGGCCGTGCTGCCGACTGGGCTCCCCGTGTTCGACTCCCTAAGTTGAATTCACATATCTGCTAGGTATTCAGATACTTGAACGGAGTTGCGGTGCTGCCTCCTTCACGGTCCCGTTTCCGGCTGGGTCGGATCTCCCTCGTCTTCGCCACCGTCGCCGGCCTGCTCACCACCACCGCGGGCGCGGCCGGAGCCGCCCCGGCGCAGCAGCCACCGAAGTCGGTGTGCGACCTGCCGATCGTCTCGCTCGCTTGCCGGCCCGACACCGTCGTGCTCGACGGGGCGCGGCTGACGAAGAACCGCGTCGGGTTGCTGCTCGGCGACAGAACCCTGCGCACGTCCCTGACCGACCTCCTCGAGCAGGCCGACACGGCGCTCACCAAGGGCCCGTGGACGGTCGTCGACAAGGAGCGCGTGCCGCCGAGCGGCGACAAGCACGACTACCTGAGCCTCGCGCCGTACTGGTGGCCCAGCCAGCCCGCGACGGCCGACAACCCGCAGGGCTGCCCCTACGTCCAGCGCGACGGCGTGCTCAACCCCGAGACCACCGCTGTGCCCGACAAGGCCGAGCGGCTCACCGCGTTCAGCTCGATCTACCAGCTCTCGCTCGCCTGGTTCTATACGCGTAAGCCCGAGTACGCGCAGCGCGCGGCACTCGACCTGCGCACCTGGTTCCTCGACGCGGCCACGAAGATGAACCCGAACCTGAACTTCGCCCAGGGCATCCCGTGCAAGAACGACGGCCGCGGCATCGGCATCATCGAGTTCGCCTACACCTTCACCCAGGTCCTCGACGCGGCGCGGATCCTCGACGCGGGCGCGCCCGGCTGGTCGAAGACCGACGCCACGGCGATGAAAGGCTGGTCGGGCGACTTCCTGACCTGGCTGCGCACGAGCAAGAACGGCACGGACGAAGCCGCCGAGACCAACAACCACGGCTCGTTCTACGACATGCTCTCCGCCGGCATCGCGCTCTACACCGGCGACAAGGCGCTCACGAAGCAGATCGTCGTCGGCGCCGAGAAAACCCGCCTTGACCACCAGATCGCGGCCGACGGCAGCCAGCCCGAGGAGTCGACGCGCACGCGCAGCTTCCACTACCACACGTTCAACCTCGTCGCGCTGACCCGCCTCGCGCAGATCGGCCGCCACGTCGGCGTGGACCTGTGGGCCTACCGGACGCCGGAGGGCGGCAGCCTGTTCAAGGCCGTCGACCACCTGCTGCCCGCCGCGACTGGTGGGGCGTCGCAGTGGCCGCTGCCCGACCTGAACTTTCTGCAGTACGCGGCGCTCGACAGCGTCCACGCCGCCGCCGACGCGGGTGACGCCCAGGCGAAGGCCGCGCTCCCGCACATCCCCGCCCCGCCGGGAGGTGATCTCTACCCGGTCCGCCCGGCCGCCGAGCAGCTCGACGACATCTCGGTCACCGGCTGAGCCCGGCGCCGCGGCGGGGGTGCGTTCCCGCCGCGGCAGGCTCGGTCTTGTTATCGGACTCAGCACGTGGGACCGTTGGTTGGAAATTCCTACCGATGGAGGACTCCTCGTGACCGAGCTGCCGCGCAAACTCGCCGCCCACCCGTCGGTGCGGGCCGTGCTGGAGCGCGGCACCCGGCCGAAGCCCGGTCCGATCGACGCCGCGTGGCTGCGCGAGCTGGCGCTGGCCGCGGGCGCCGACGACGTCGCGGCCGTGTCGCTGGAGCACCCCGACCTGGCGGGGGAGCGTCCGCACGTGCTCGCCGCGCTGCCCGGCACGCGCAGCCTCGTCTCGCTCGTCGTGCGGATGAACCGCGACAACGTGCGCACGCCGGCACGCAGCGTCGCGAACCAGGAGTTCCACCGCAGCGGCGAGATCATCAACGAGGCGGCTCGCACGATCACCCGCGGACTGCAGGACGCCGGCTACCGCGCGCTCAACCCGTCGGCGACCTTCCCGATGGAGATGGACCGCTTCCCCGGCCGGATCTGGGTGGTGGCGCACAAGACCGTCGCGGTCGCGGCCGGCCTCGGCGTGATGGGCCTGCACCGCAACGTCATCCACCCGAAGTTCGGCAACTTCGTGCTGCTGGCCACGCTGCTCGTCGACGCCGAAGTGACCGGCTACGGCGAGGCGCTGGACTACAACCCCTGCGTGGAGTGCAAGCTGTGCGTGGCCGCGTGCCCCGTCGGCGCCATCGCCAAGACGGGCGAGTTCGACTGGGCCGCCTGCTCCACGCACAACTACCGCGAGTTCATGGGCGGGTTCACCGACTGGGTGGAAACCGTGGCCGACAGCGCCGACGGCGCGGAGTTCCGCGAGCGCGTCACCGATTCCGAGAACGCGTCGATGTGGCAAAGCCTTTCCTTCAAGGCCAACTACAAGGCGGCCTACTGCATGGCCGTGTGCCCCGCGGGCGAAGACGTGCTCGGGCCGTACCTCGAAGACCGTCGCGAGTTCATGCGCACGGTGCTGCGACCGTTGCAGGACAAGGAAGAAACGATCTACGTGACCCCGGCATCGGCCGCGAAGTCCCATGTGGAACGCCGGTTCCCGAACAAGACGGTGAAGGTCGTCCCCGGCCGCACGCCGTGAGTTCACCCGGACGGGCAGGCGGTTCTCACGCCCGTGAGCCCGAACGCGTGGAACGCTTTTCGGCGGAATCAGCCGGAAAGTGAAGGGAAGCGCTCGTGATCAAGACCAGCCGAGGTGGCGGCGGAGTGCGGAAGGTGACGTTCGTCCTCCCGCTCGACACCCCGCCGGGGCCCGTCAGCGTGGTCGGCGACTTCAATGACTGGCAGCCCGGGTGCCACGAGCTGCGCAAGCGGTCCAACGGCATGCGCTCGGCCGCCGTCGAGGTGCGGCCCGGCGTAAAGCTGCGCTTCCGCTGCCTCGCGACGGGCGGACAGTGGCTCGACGACCCCGACGTGACCATCCGCGACGGGCACGACTGCGTGTTCGTCGCCGAGTAGAGGAACGTGTGCTCCACAACACCGTTGTAGTGGAGCGCGTGTTCCTTTACTCTCGGGTTCGTGCCCAGGCCTCGGATCCACGACCCCGAACGGCTGCTCGACGTCGCCGAGCGGCTCGTCGCCGACCGCGGTCCCGAAGAGGTCACCGCGCGCGGGCTCGCGCTCGCCGCCGGCGTGCCCAACAGCGTGATCTACCACAGCTTCGGCTCGCTGCCCGCGCTCGTCGGGCGCGCTTGGCTGCGGGCCGCGACCCACTTCGTCGACGTGCAGGAGGGCCTGGTCGACGCCGCGCTGTCCGAGGCCGGCCCGGTCGCGGCCGTGGTCGCCGCGGCCGACGCGCCGGCCGTCGTGGCTGCGCGGCGCCCCGACGCCGCGCGCCTGATGATCACCGTCTCACCCGACCGCGTGCTCGGCCCGCAGCTGCCCGACGAGGTCGCCGAGGCCTTGCACGCGCTGGACAAACGCCTGGTGCGCCTGCTCGTGCACCTCGCGCGCGAGCTGTGGCAGCGCGGCGACGGCGTGGCCGTCGAGGTGATCACCACGTGTGTCGTCGACCTGCCGAGCGCGATCTACCGCCGTGAGCTGGCCGAAGGCCGCGTCGGCGAGGACAGCCGCCGCCGGCTCGCCGCCGCCGTCCGCGCGGTCCTCGCTCTGCCGCCGCCGAAGCGGCGTTCGTCCCGTACCGCAACCACCGTCTGAAAAGGACTCTCGCGATGCCCGCACTGACCAGCCATGATGCCGTCCACGTCCTCGACTTCGGCGCCGACGAGAACCGGTTTTCACCCGCGTGGCTGGAGGAGGTGAACACCCACCTCGACACCGTCACGGCTGGCTCCGCGCCCGCCGCGCTCGTGACCACGGGCAGCGGCAAGTTCTACTCCAACGGCCTCGACCTCGAGTGGCTGACCACCCACGGTGACGAAGCCGTCAAGTACGTCACCGACGTCCACGAACTGCTCGCCCGCGTGCTCGCGCTGCCGGTGCCGACCGTCGCGGCCGTGAACGGGCACGCGTTCGGGGCCGGCGCGATGCTGGCGATGGCCCATGATTTCCGAGTGATGCGCACTGACCGTGGGTTCTTCTGCTTCCCCGAGGCCGACATCAACATCCCGTTCACGCCCGGCATGGCCGCGCTCATCCAGGCCAAGCTCACGCCGGCGACGGCGGTCGCGTCGATGACCACCGGGCGCCGTTTCGGCGGCCCGCAGGCCAGGGAGCTGGGCCTGGTCGACGCGACGGCCGACGAGGCCGCGCTAGTCCGCACGGCGACCGAGGTCGTCGCGCCGCTGGCGGGCAAGGACCGCGGCACGCTCGGGGCGATCAAGTCCACCATGTTCGCGCCCGCGTTGACGGCCCTGCGCGCGCCGGCGGATCTGGTCCGCTAAGCTGCCCGCGCGGCGGTGGGGCTCGCCGCTCCGGGCATTCCGGACAACCGCAGCACTCGCTGCCAACAGTCCCTACTCGAACCGAGGGCGTTAGCATGCCCACGTGGAGTAGGAGACGCTGTGCCCGAATCACCTGGGTCTTCCCAACGGACGCCGCTGTGGCGTCGCACGGCCGTGCGGGAGAACGCGCCGGTCCTCGCCGTGGTCGCCCTCGGCGGCGGCCTCGGCGCGCTCGCCCGGTACGGCCTCGCGGTCCTGCTTCCGACCGCACCCGGGCACTTCCCGCTGGCGACGTTCCTGATCAACGTCACCGGCTGCTTCCTCATCGGGGTGCTCATGGTCGCGGTCACCGAGGCGTGGACCGCGCACCGGCTGGTGCGGCCGTTTCTCGGGATCGGGATCCTGGGCGGCTACACCACGTTCTCGACCTACGCCGTCGAGATCCACGGGCTCCTGCGGCCGGGCACGGTCGGGCTCGCGTTCGGCTACCTCGCGGGCACGCTCGTGGCGGCGCTGCTCGCGGTCGTGGCCGGCATGGCGCTCGCGCGAAGACTGTTCATCCGTCCGGAAAGGACGGTCGAGGCGTGACGGTGCTGCTCGTTTTCCTGGGCGCGGTGGTCGGGGCACCGCTGCGGTACGTCACCGATCGCTTCGTGCAGGCGCGCCACCACAGCGTGTTTCCGTGGGGCACGTTCACGGTCAACCTGGTGGGATCCTTGGTGCTAGGCTCGCTCGCCGGCGCCGGGTCGGCGTTGCCCGGTACCGTCTCGATTCTGGTGGGCACCGGGTTCTGCGGGGCGCTGACGACGTACAGCACTTTCGGCTACGAGACCGTGCGCCTGCTGGAGCGGCGGGCGTACGGCGCGGCGGTGGCCAATGTGGTGCTGAGCGTGGCCGCCGGGCTGGGGGCGGCCACGCTCGGGTACGTGGTGGTCCACGCGCTCGTCTGAGTTACGTGGCGAGGTTGGCGTACACCACGATGTTGTCCTCGTAGCTGTGCTCGGCGTGATCGAATACCCCGCCGCAGGTGATCAGGCGCAGCTCGGGTTTGGTGCTGTTGCCGTAGACCGCGTCCTGGGGAAACTGGTCCTTGGGGACCTGAGTGAGGTGGTCGACGGTGAACTTCAGCTTCTTGCCGTCGCTGCGGTCGATGTCCACCTCGTCGCCGGGAACGAGATCCTTGAGCTTGTAGAAGATGCCGGGCTTTTTGTCGCCGTCCACGTGGCCGAGGACGATGGCCGGACCGACCTCGCCGGGGACGGGGGAGAGGCGGTACCACGCGGCCTGCATCGGCGTTTTCACCGAGGGCACGGAGATCTTGCCCTCGAGGTTCACCGCGACGGAGACCAGGCTGGACTGCGCCCCGATCTTCGGGATGCTGACGGAAGTCGGGCGCAGGCCCTTGAACGGCTGGGTGACGGGGACGCTGCTCGGGACCGGCTTCGCCGCGGCGGCCGGCGCCGGGGTGGGAGAAGAACTGCAGCCGGCCAGCACCGCGGTGACGGCCAGCACGGTGGCTGCTGTCGCCACGAGTTCGATGCGCTTCATCGGCTCAGAACCAGAACCGCGCGGTGCCGCCGAAACCGGTCTCGACGCCGCCCTGGGGCGCGTAGCGGACCTGGACCGCCGGGCGGGTGACGACGGGGCCGGGGGTGGCCTTCGGGGTGGCCTTCGTCGTGTCCGAAGTGGACGCCGAAGTGGTGCTGCTGGTCGGGTTGTCATTGCCGGTCGGGGTGTCGCTGGTGGTGGGGGTTTCGCTGGTGTCCGAGGTGGGCGGTGCGACCTGCTCGAAGGTCACGTCGCCGTGCCCTTCCTGACCGTCGCAGGTCCAGCTGAACGGCGCGGTGGTGCCCGTGAATCCGTCGATCACGCGCACGTCGTAGTTCCAGTAGCGGCCGTCGGCGCCGTCCTGGTCCGGGCCGGCGGTCACGGTGAGGCCGACGGTGGCGACGTTCCCGGGCGCGCCGGACGCGCAGGCGATGACCAGCACGCCTTCACCGCCGAGGCCGACGAAGCCGTGGCCGGCGTTGTCGGTGTACGGGTCGCTGGGGGCGGTGGTTTCGGTGGTCTCGTCGGCGTTCTGGCCGTCTTCGGAGTCTTTGGCGTCTTCAGCGGCGCGGGGCTTCGCGGCGGCCGGGGCGCGGCGGCCTTCGGTGGTCTGCACCTCGGGGTCGGCAGGCGTCGCGATGTCGCCGGTCGTGCTCGGCGGAGTGGCGGACGTCGGGGTGCTCGAGTCGCTGGTCGGGGTCTCGGAGGTGCTGGAGTCCGATGTGGTCGGTGCCGGCGAGTCCGTCGACTCGGACGTCACCGTGGTCTCGACCGGCGCGGTGGGGTCGTCCTGTGCGAAGGCGGCCGGCGCGGACGCGAGCGTGAGGGCGGCGCCGGCGAGCACGGCACCTGCGAGACGGCCCAGCGGTTTCTTCAAGATGACTCCCTGCTGCGACAGTGCCCGACGTTGGGCAATGGCGGGATTCTGCCGCAGAAAAGCGTCGAAGGGAAATGATTCCCGGGTGGGGAAAACCACGCTCGAATTCTGTAACGTTCCGCGTTTCCGGGCCGATGGAATTGATCCGGTGTGGCCCTCAGGAAACGACCTGATAACGAAGCTGGTGGGCGTGATAACGAAACCGATCGTAACACGCCCACCATTCCCGTGGGCTATCCGGCACTTCTTTTCGATCTTCAGGCGCGGCCGCGGACGAGGTCGATCAGCCGGCCGAGCACGTGCTCGCCCGCCGCGCGCAGGCCGTTGTGCTCGTACTCGTTCGTGACCCACGGGCGCATCGTCGGGATCAGCCCTGCGGTCTCTTCGGAGAACCGGCGGTCCACATACGCGTCCTCGGCGTAGATCGCGGCGGCGCACGGCACTTCGCAGCTTCGCAGCACGTCGGCGTCGTAGAGCCGCGGCCACTCGCGCTCCGCGAGCAGCTCGGCGGCTTCGCGCAGCGGGGCGAGGCCGGGCAGGTCGCTGAACACAGAGGGGAAGACGTGCTCGCCGGTGAAGAGCGTGACGTCGTCGTCGTACTCCGCCGGGCGCGTGCGCTCGGCCGACCAGCGGGTGGCGTGGCCGTCGGCGTAGCAGGCCTCGTGGATCACCGCGTAGAGCGGGTTGCGCGCCGAGAACGGCAGCGTCGCCGCGACGTCGTGCGCGAAGGCCGGGGAGTCGGGGTCGCGCTCCAGCAGGTAGTGCAGCGTCTCGGCGCCCTCGCTCGACCCGAGGACGTTGCCGAGCTGGCGGAACAACCGGGACGTGATCGGCGTGCCGTCGGGCAGCGCGAGCTCGCCGGCGTCGAGGCGCGTGTGCAGCTTCCGCACGCGCTCGCGGTCTCCGGGGTAGCGCCGGTAGTAGCGGCGGTTGCGCTCCAGCAGCGTCGCGTACGTCGCCTTGTACACCTCGTCGGGGTGCCGCTCGACGGGAGGCAGGCCACCGGTGAAGAACGCTTCCCTCAGGCCCTCCGGCGCTTGCGAGAGGTAGGCGAGCGAGGTGAACCCGCCGAACGACTGGCCCAGCACGCTCCACCGCTCCACACCCAGCCGCTGCCGGATCAGCTCCGCGTCCCGCACGATCGAGTCGGCGCGGAAGTGCGAGAGGTATTCCGCCTGCTCGGCGGCCGTGCGCCCAGGCAACGTGCCGACGGGGGTGGAGTTGCCGGTGCCCCGCTGGTCCAGCAGCAGCACCCGGTAGTCCTGCAGCGCCCGCCCCAGCCACCCCGCGGCGCGACCCGCGGGCCGCGCCGCCTCGTGCCCGGGCCCACCCTGCAGGAACACGAGGAACGGCCGCTCCTCCCCGCCACCCGGCTCGGCGACCTCCCGCGCGAACACGGTGATCTGCTCGCCCTCGGGCCTGCCGTGATCCAACGGGACATCGAACTCATGCTCGGTGAGAACCAGACCGGGGACGCGCACGGAGGTAGGCATGGGGTCGATCAAATCACGCCGGGGCCGGCTGGGTGGGGTGGTTTTCGGCGGGTTCTTCCGTCCGGGTCTCGGCGGGCGCGGGTTGGGGTGCGAGTGGTCCGTTGGCGCTGTTGCTGTGGCGCGAGTGGTCCGGTGGTGGGCTTCGTCGGTGTGCGGTTGTGCCGTTCGCGCAGTAATTTCGGCGCGGCGGGACCGATCGTGGCGGGGCTTGGGCGCGACGGGGTCGCCGGCGGCGCATCGGATGAGCGGTCCGCTCGCTCTGCTGCGGGGGCGCGCGAGTGGCCCCGCAGCGGGGGTGGTGTGTGAGTGGGCGGTTTCGTGCGGGTTGGTGCCGCGAGTGGTCCGCTCGCGTTGCCGCTGCGGTGCGAGTGGTCCGTTCGCGTCGGCAGCCGAGGAGTGCCGACGCGCCACGGGGCGCCGCTCCGCGTGCAGGCAGGACGAAGCGGTTCCTGTGTTGGGTCGGCTCCTCGGGCGGTGCGAGTGGTCCGGTCGCGCCGGGCCGGCGGCGTGCGGGGTCCGTTCGGCCGTGCGGCCGAGCGGCCGGCGCCGGCGAGAGGGTGTCGATCCGGGTGGTGCGCGGTGGTCGAACGGGAAGCGTCCCGCCTGAACGCCCCCGGGCGCGGTTACGGTGATCTTGTCCGGACTGCGAGGGGAAACCACCTGTGGGCGGAGACCTTCGACGAGACCTACCGGTTCGTGGGCCCGACCGTACGTGGCGGCGAGTGGGAGCCGCCGGCCGGAAAGCCGGTGCTGCTCGGTCGCTGGGTACGGCGTTCACCGACCGGCCGGACGTGTTCCGCGTGTGCGCGCAGGCGTTCGCCGGCACGGAGTGGCACGTGGTGATGTCGCTCGGCCGCACGGATCCCGCGCTGCTGGGGGAGCTGCCGCCGAACGTCGAGGCGCTGCCGTCGGTGCCGCAGCAGGCGGTGCTGGGCCACGCGACCGTGTTCGTCTCCCACGCCGGCATGAACTCGATCATGGAGGCGGTCTCGCGGGACGTGCCGCTGGTGACGCTGCCCCAGGTGCCCGAACAGGCGCTCAACGCCCGCCGCGTCCGGGAACTCGGCCTCGGCGAGGTGCTCGACTCCGAGGCTCTCACCCCGGAGCTCGTGCGCGAGACGGTGCTGCGCGTCGCCCGCGACCCCGTCGTGCACGACCGGCCGGCCTGGCTGGCTGGCTGGCCAAGGAGATCACGGCCGCCGGCGGCGCGAAGCCGCGGCCGACGCCGTGCTGGACCTGCTGGGCTGACCGTCCACTAAGGACGTTACTGCTTGCCCATCGATCGGCGGATCTCGGCGAGCTTGTCCTTCGCGGCCTTGTCTCGGTCGGCGATCTTCTTGTCGAGCGACTCGATCGTCTCCGGCCCGCCGATGCCCGCGAGCTCCTGCGCGCCCACCGACGTGTTGTAGCGGTTCTCGATGCGGTCGCGGACGAAGTCGAACGACGGCACACCGCCCTCGCTGTAGTCGGGCTCGGGCAGGTCTGCCGCCGGAACGCCAGGGGTCGCCGGGCTCTCGACGATCTCGGCGTCCAATGGCTCCTGGTCGCCGGGCTGGTTCGTGGTCATGTGGCACTCCTGTCGTCGCGGTCCCCACCCCCGACCCTAGCCGTTTCCGCAACCTGTCGGCTTTGCCCGGTACCGCCACGGCAGGGGCGTTCCGGACTTTCGGCTGTCCCGGTCACCGACAGGCGCCTTGACACCGGTGAGCCCGGCTCGGAAATGTCGGTGCCGCACGGATTCCTCGGCCCGCACACGCCGCCACGTGTCGTGTCGTGTCGAAAGGACGGTCTCCCCGTTGCCAGCACAGTCCGAACACCCCGACCAAACCCTCGCGAGAAGAAGCTTCCTCGCGCTGGGCTCCGGCGCCGCCCTCGCGGCGACGTCCGCGCTCACCCTCGCGAGCCCCGCCGCGGCGGCACCCGCGACGGAAACCCCGAAAGTGGCGAAAACCCCGAACCAAGCCCCACCCCCGGCCACCCACGCCGCAGGCCAGCCCGACTTCGGCCCCAACGTCCACGTCTTCGACTCGAGCACCGCGAACATCCAGGCCACCCTCGACGCCATCTACGCCCAGCAGCGCGGTAGCCAGTTCGGCGAGGGCCGCTACGCGCTGCTGTTCAAACCCGGCGCCTACGCCGTCGACGTCAAGCTCGGCTACTACACCCAGGTCGCCGGCCTCGGCCTGCAGCCCAGCGGCGCCAGCATCACGGGCTCGCTCGGCGTGGAGGGCGACGCGCACGGCAACGGCACGCTCGTGAACTTCTGGCGCGGCGCCGAGAACCTCAACGCGGTTCCGAAGAGCGGCGTCGACACCTGGGCCGTCTCGCAGGCCACCTACTACCGTCGCATCTACCTGCTCGGCGACCTCAAGCTGTCCGACGGCGGCTACTCCAGCGGCGGGTTCATCGCCGACTGCCAGCTCACCGGCCAGGTCAACTCCGGCACCCAGCAGCAGTGGCTCACGCGCAACTCGGTGGTCGGCTCGTGGGTGGGCTCGAACTGGAACTTCGTGTTCGTCGGCTCGCCCGGCGCGCCGGCGACCTCGTTCCCGACGCCGCCGTACACGTCCGTCGAGCGCACGCCGGTGATCTGCGAGAAACCGTTCCTGTACGTGGACGGCGCCGGTGCCTACCAGGTGTTCGTGCCCGCCGTCCGCACCGACGCGGAGGCCACCAGCTGGGAGGCGCGCAAGCCCGAGGGCACCTCGCTGCCCATCGACGCGTTCCACATCGCCAAGCCGACGGAGTCCGCCGCCGATCTCAACGCCGCCCTCGCGCAGGGCAAGCACCTGCTGCTCACGCCTGGCATCTACCACGTCGACCAGCCGCTCACCGTCACGCGCGCCGACACCGTCGTGCTCGGTCTCGGCTACGCCACGCTGATCCCGGACAACGGAGTCACCGCGCTGGACGTCGCCGACGTGGACGGCGTACGCGTCGCCGGCCTGCTCGTGGACGCGGGACCGGTCGCGTCCGACCCGCTGATCCGCTTCGGACCCGACGGGTCGCGCCGGGGCCACGCGCGCAACCCGAGCTCGATGCACGACGTGTTCGTGCGCGTCGGCGGTGCCGGCGTGGGCAAGGCCAAGCGGTGCGTGGTCGTCAACAGCGACGACGTGCTCATCGACAACATGTGGCTGTGGCGGGCCGACCACGGCGCGGGCGTCGGCTGGGACGCCAACACCTCCGACGTCGGCCTGGTCGTGAACGGCTCGGGTGTGATCGCCTACGGCCTGTTCGTCGAGCACCACCAGAAGACCCAGGTGCAGTGGAACGGCGAGGGCGGCCGCACCTACTTCTTCCAGAACGAGATGCCCTACGACCCGCCGAACCAGGCCGCGTGGATGGACGGGACCCACCGCGGCTTCCCCGCCTACGCGGTGGGCGACAACGTCCGCACGCACGAAGCGTGGGGCTTGGGCAGCTACTGCATCTTCTCGCGTGACCGCACGATCGTGTCCGACCGCGCCATCGCCGCGCCCCACCGGCCGGGCGTGCGGTTCCACAGCATGATCACGTTCTCGCTCGGTGGCGGCCAGGGCACGATCGCCCACGTCGTCAACGACACCGGTGGCCCGTCGGACGCCGTCACCGGGCTGGCGATGCTGAAGGCGTACCCGTAACACCCGACCCGGGCGAAGAAACCCGCGCCGCGACCGTCCATTCACGACGGTCGCGGCGCGGGACCCTCAGCCTTCGAACCCGCGCTCCTTCAGGATCGCGTCGATCCGGGCCTCGTGGTCGGCGTCCCACTCGTCGAGCGTCTGCGCCTCCTCCTTGGCCAGGCGCGCCTGCGCGGCCAGGAGGATCCGCTCCGCGTCGGCGGCCGGCGTGACCACGACGCCCTCCTCGTCGGCGGTCACGATGTCACCCGCGTGCACGGTGACCCCGCCGCAGCTCACGGGCTGACCCAGCGGCGCAACCGCCGCCTTCGTCCCGGGGATCGGAATCAGCCCGCGCGCGAACACGGGGAACCCCAGTTCGCGCACCTCGGCGAGGTCGCGGATCACGCCGTCGAGCACGAACGCCGCGATCCCGTTGCGCTGCGCCACGGCGCAGACGTTGCCGCCTGCCAGCGCGTAGTCCAGGTCGCCGGACTCCACCACGACGATCGAGCCCGCAGGGGCGCGGTGAATGGCCGCGTGCAGCATCAGGTTGTCGCCCGCCGGGCACTGGACGGTGTAGGCCGGGCCGGCGACGCGCGGCACCGGGCCCCACAGCGGGCGCACACCGATGTCCATCACCTGGTCGCGGCTCAGCAGGTCGGCGAGGGTCGTGGTCGGGATGTCGCGGAATCCGTCGGGCATGGTCCTCCTGTCACGTCTTGGTGTCCCCTGGACGAGACCGCGATCGTCGCAGGAAAGTGCCCCGGAGTCGCGGACTCCGGGGCACGTGTGACGCAGTTCGCTCAGTGCATGATCGGCGGGCCGAGCGGGAGCGCGGACCCGCCCGTGGCCGTCGAGGCCGAGCTGAAGAACAGGTACACACCGACGGCGGCGAACACGAGCACGACGTACCCGGCGACCTGGAGGATGCCGGCCGAGCCCTGGAGCGTGCCGACCAGCACGAGCACGAGCGCGACCTCGATGAGGACGAACAGCAGCGTGTAGGCCACCGGCAACCGCAGGGTCGCGAGCGTCAGCATGCCGACGATGACGAGCCAGGAGATGAGGAACAGCCCCTGGGTGTCGACGGCTGCTGTCGCGTCGATCCCGAACCAGTTGTGGGTCAGGCCGAGCACGAGCAGCGCGTAGCTCAGCCAGAACCCGGAGAAGATGGCGAACACACCCGCCACCGCGCTCTGGCCCACGGCGGCGGCCCAGCCGGCTGCGATGAGCAGGCCGATGCCGGTCGCGGCGATGATGACGGCGAGTGACGCGCCGACGGCGGTCGCGGGCACGTAGCCGATGAGGACGAGCCCCAGCGCGACGGATCCGACGACGAAACTGGGCAGGCCGATCATCATCGGGTCGGCGGCCGGGGGCGCTTCAGGAGCGGCCTCCGCAGTGTGCTGGGCAGGTACTCGGGGAACACTTTCGGCACTGGTATCGAAGGTGGTCATGAGCGGGCTCCCTGGTCGGGCATCCGGAATGTGCCTGGTCGTGTGCCTGGTCGTCGCGGTGGCACATCGCTCGGTATACGCCTGTCCCCGCAGGGCGGGAGTCTCATTTAGAGACGCTGACGACCAGGTGGAAACCGGGGCACACCGCCCACATCCGGCCCGTACGCTGCGGTGATCGCCCTCACAAGCCCCGGCCGACCGCGCCCCGTGGCGCTTCACGCGGAGCAACGACTGGGCCACGAAACGGCCTAGCTCCGGCTACGCCGAGTGGATCCGGCGAAATGTCACGCAGGGTGACCGACGGAGTGCTCCGGCCGGGGAGCCGTTTCCCGCCCGCGTGGCCCGGAGGTCGTAGTCCGGTCGGACAGGTCCGAACCGGGCGCCCGGGCCGATACCGTGCTCGCATGTCGCCGGTGCGAAGCCCGTCCACGGCCGGGCTGCTGGCCCGGTTCACGATCGCCGGGGTGGTCGTGCTCGCGGTGCTGGCCGGTCTCATCGCCTACCTCGCGCGCGAAGCGGGCACGGCACAGGCCACGCAGTCGGCGGTGCAGACCACGTCCGTCACAGCCCGCGGCGTGGTCGAACCGCGGCTCGACGCGGCGGTGGTGAACCGCGACCCGGCCGCGCTGACCGCGTTCGACGCGGCCATCCGGCGCTACGTGCTGCAGGGTTCGCTGGTGCGCGTGAAGGTCTGGGCCGCGGACGGCACGATCCTCTACTCCGACGCGTCCGCGCTCATCGGCGAGCGCTACCCGCTCAGCGGCCAGGAGGCCGAGGCGCTGCGGGTGCAGGGGAGCGTGTCCGAGGTCAGCGACCTGACGCGCCCGGAGAACCGGCTCGAGACGTCGTTCGGGAAGCTGCTGGAGGTATACGTCGGGATCCGAGCGGCCGACGGGCGCCCGCTGCTGCTGGAGGCCTACTACCGCTACGACGCCGTGACGCAGGCCGGGCAGGCCGCGTGGGCGCGGTTCGCGCCGCCTTCCCTGGGCGCGCTGGTGGTGCTGGAGGTCGTGCAGGTGCCGTTCGCGTGGTCGCTGGCGCGGCGCGTGCGGCGCTCGCAGCGGGAGCGGGAACGCCTGCTGCAGCACGCCGTGGACGCCTCCGCCGCCGAGCGCCGCCGGATCGCGCGCGACCTCCACGACGGGATCGTGCAGGACCTGTCCGGGCTCACGTTCAGCCTCGACGCCGCCCGGCTCGGTTGCCCGGACGAGGTCCGCCGCGCCGAAGTCATCGCCGACGCCGCGGGGAGGCTGCGCACGAGCGTCGGCGCGCTGCGCTCGCTGCTCGTGGACATCTACCCGCCGAACCTCGCCGAGGAGGGCCTCGGGCCGGCTCTGGCCGAGCTGGCGGGCGGCCTGGAACGCACGGGCGTGGCGGTGGACCTCGACGCGGACGACGCCGACGGCCTGCCCCCGGCCGCGTCGGCGCTGCTGTTCCGCACTGCGCAGGAGGTGCTGCGCAACGTCGTGGCCCACAGCGAGGCCCAGGCGGTGCTCGTGCGCGTGACCAGGGCGGAGTCCACCGCCACCCTGGTGATCGACGACGACGGCCGCGGCTTCGACGGCGACCGGCTCACCGAGCAGGCGCGCGACGGGCACTTCGGGCTGCGGGCTGTCGGCGACCTGCTGGCCGAGGCCGGTGGCAGGCTGTCGGTGCGCGCCGCGCCCGGCCGGGGCACGCGGGTGGAGGCGGAGGTGCCGCTGTCATGATCCGAGTGCTGATCGCCGACGACCACGCCATCGTGCGGACCGGCCTCACCCAGCTGCTGAGCACCGCGGGCGACCTGCAGCTGGTCGGCGCCGCGGGCGACGGCGAGGAGGCCGTGGCGCTCGCGGCGGAGCTGGGTCCGGACGTGGTGCTGATGGACCTGTCGATGCCCGGCACCGACGGGGTCGCGGCCACGGCGCGGATCGTCGAGGCCAACCCCGAGACGCACGTCCTGGTGCTCACGTCGTTCTCCGACCAGGCGCGGATCCTCGACGCACTGCGCGCCGGTGCCGAGGGCTACCTGCTCAAGCACAGCGAGCCGGAAGCGATCCTGGCCGGCATCCGCGAGATCGTCGCCGGCGGCTCGCCACTGGACCCGAAGGCGGCTCGGGTCCTGCTGAGCGATCGGCGGGCCGCGCAGCCCGCGGCGAAGCTGACCGACCGCGAGCGCGAGGTGCTGCGCATGGTCGGCGAAGGGCTGCCGAACAAGTCCATCGCACGCCGCCTCGGGATCACCGAGCGGACCGTGAAGGCGCACCTGACCAACGTCTACCAGCGGCTCGGCGTCACCGACCGGACGCAGGCGGCGCTGTGGGCGCAGCGGCACGCCGACCGGTACTAGGACCACCGGACAATGGCGCCGCACTAGGGTGATCGCGAGGATGGGGCCGTGACCGATCCCGCCGCCGACGCCCGGCCCGTGGTGTTCGAGACCCGTGCCGACGCCGGCCCTCGCGCGCCCCGGCGGGGGCGGCAGGCGCTCGGCGCTCTCGCCGGAGCAGTGGTGGCGGCCGGCGCCGCGGCCGGGATCGTGTGGGGCGGCACGGCCGTGTGGTCGCTCGTGGATCCGGGCAGCACGGCGAACGCGCCGGCCCCGTTGTGGATCTCGCCGCCTCCGCTCGTCACGGCGGTGTCGACCCCGCCGTCGGACGACAACCCGCACGCCGGCGACAATCCTGGCGCGGGCGAGGGGCATCGCGACGAGGACACCACGACCCGCGCCTCGGAACCCGGCGACGATCACGGCGGTGGCCGCGGTGTCGATGACAATGGCGGGCGTGGCCGGGGTGGTCCGGGGCGCTGAACCGCCGTCACGTGAGGAAGAAACCCAGCCCCACCGCGAGAAGCACCCCCACCAATGATGGCACGCGCGCGAGCAGGAGCGCGGTGCCCGCGGCGACCAGGGCGCCCGTCAGCCAGCCGGTGGTCGCGTGGACGGCGAGAGAGCCGCTGGACACCGTCAGCAGCGCGATGACCATGAGGCTGAGCGATTGCAGCACGGCGTGGAACCGTCTGTTGTGGACCAGGCGGCTGCGCACACGCTCCAGCACGAGCACGAGCATCGGCGGTAGCAGCACCGCCGCGAACGCCACCAGTGCGCCCACCGTGCCGTGGGTGAAGTACCCGATCACCACGAGGTAGAGCCCGTTGGGGCCGGGGCTGATGTTGCCCACCGCGAGCGACTGCAGGATCAGCGTGTCGGGTGCGACGCCGGCCGCGGTCAGCTGGCCCCGCAGCACCGGCAGGGAGCCGAGCCCGCCGAAGCCGAGCAGGCTCGCCAGGAACACGGCGACGAAGAGCTGGTCAATCCGCATCGCCGTGCGCGCCCTCCCCGTCGCCGTCCGGTCCACTGTGGCCGGTCGTGAACACCTGGGGTGCCGCGAGCGCGGCCAGCACCGCGATGCCCATCAGCACCAGCGGGTTGTCGATCAGCAGTGCGAGCACCAGGAACGCGCCGTAGCAGAGGAAACCGCGCAGCAGCCGGCCGCGGCGCAGCACGTCGCGAACCAGTTGCAGTGCCAGGGCGATCGCGAACCCGGAGGCGACCGCAGCCACAGCCGCGAGCGGACCGGCCGCGCCGGGCAGGTCCGCCACGCGGGTGTAGCACCACGCGAGCGCGATCGTGATGGTGATCGACGGCGCCATCAGCCCGAGCATTGCCGCCGCCATGCCGGCGAGCCCCGCCACGGCGCGGCCGATGAGCAGCACCTGCGCGAGGATCGTGATGCCGGGTGTCAGCCTGCTCAGCACCACGGTGTCGAGGAACTCGTCCTCGGTGAGCCAGCCCCGCCGCAGGCTCGTGCGCCGCATGGCGGCGATGGTCGCGCTGCCCCCGCCGAACGACGTCGCCCCGATCCTCGCGAAGGCGAAGAACACCGCCGGCCAGCGCCGATCGGAGGACCGACGCCGTGCGCGTCCGGTCGCCGTCATCGATCCCCCGATCGCGTCGTCGGCCTCTACTGCTGATCCGGTCAGAACTTCCAGCTACGGTCGGGCGTCGCCACGTCGATCTCGACGCCGTCCGGGTCGAGGAACTTGAAGAACCGCGGCGGCCACTGCTCCTTGTCCTCGCCGTAGATTTCGATGCCGAAGTCCTTGAGGGAGTCGACCACGGCGGCGGTGTCGGCGATTTCGACACCGATGTGGTTGGGGCCGAGGGTGCCCTGCGCCCACGGTGCCGTTTCGACGCGCTCGTCCGGGCAGAGCAACGAGTAGTTCACCTCGCCGTCGGACAGGTCGAGTGCCTTGCCCGGGTAGTGTCCGGGTGTCCGCACGTCACCGAGGCGCTTGAAGCCGAAGACCTTCTCGTAGAAGGTCGCCGTCTTCTCCAGGTCCTTGGTCACGATGCCCATGTGCCGGATCCTCATCGGTCCTCCATGTCCTCATGTAAGAAACTATGTCCATAGAGCGGACAGTTGAGGACATTAGGCGGGTCTGTGGCACGGGTCAAGGGAACATGTCGCGTTAGTAGAAGAACATCCTTATGATGTCTGCTATGGAGAAAGATGAGGCGACTTCCGCGCCGAGCTACCCGATCTCGTCGGTGGACAACGCCCTGCGACTGCTGCTGCTCTTCCGGGAGCGCAAGTCCGTGCGGCTCACGGAGGCGTGCGCCTACCTCGGGGTCGCGCACTCCACCGCGCACCGGCTGCTCGCGATGCTCGTGCACCACGGTTTCGTGCGCCAGGACAAGGGAAGCCGCACGTACCGGCCGGGTCCGACGCTCGTCGAGATCGGCCTCGCCGTGGTGCAGAACATGGACGTGCGCGCCGAGGTGCGGCCCTTCCTCGTGCGGCTGTCCGAAGAGTTCGAGGAGACCATCCACCTGGTCGCGCTCGAGGGCAACCAGGCGAGGTTCCTCGACTCGGTCGAGTGCGACCGGGCCCTGCGCGTCGCCGCGCGCACCGGGAAAGCGCTGCCCGCGCACTGCACGTCGGCTGGCAAGGCGCTGCTCGCGGCGTTGTCCGAAGACGAGGTGCACGCGCTCTATCCGGACGGCGAGCTCGCCGCGCAGACCGGCCAATCGCTGCGCTCGATGCGCGCGCTCGACGCCTCTCTGGACGAGGTGCGGGCCCGCGGATACGCCACCAACTCCGAAGAGAGTGAAGAAGGTGTCGGGTCTGTCGCGATCGCGCTGCTCAACAAGGCCGGGCACGCCGTGGCCGCCATCGCCGTGGCGGTGCCGGTGAGCAGGCTCAACCCCCGGATCGAGACCCATATCGTGCGGGCGCTGCGGGAAGTCCGCGACGAGTTCCGCGAGGTGTCGGACTGATCCTCGTGCCCCGCCGGCGGCTTCCGCGCGCCGCCGCAGTGGTCTTGACCGCTTGGAGACCGGCTCCTAGTCTGTGCGTCTTGCAGACATCATTTCTGTCCAATGGAGGACTGAAGTGCGCAGAGTCGAAGTTGTCTCCGGTGTTGTCGTCTCGATAGTCGGTGTCGGTGCCTTGATCCCGGCGCTCGGCATGGGTTTCTTCGGGCCCGACGGCGGACTCGGCCCGGGGTTCTTCCCGGTCACGTTGTCCGCCGCGCTCATGGTGCTGGGCGGTGTCCTCGCCGTGCAGGGCACCCGCCCGCAGCAAGTGGAAGTGCGAGCCGTCGGCGGGGCGGTGAGCCAGGTGGAGAAAGCCGCGAAGGCCGCCGTCGCCGAGGACGACGGCCCACCTCCGACGGGGCTGCGAAGGATCCCGAAACCGGCGCTGGTCTGGCTTTCCTTCGCCGCGGCCGCGGCGGTGATGCCGTTGTTCGGGTTCGTGGTCACCGCCGTGCTCCTGCTCCTGGCCCTCTTCTTCGGCATCGAGCGCCGGCGCGGTGTGCTCCCGCTCGTGGCCGCATTCGCGGTGCCGATCGCGCTGTACGAGCTGTTCGTCGACCTCCTGGCCATCCAGCTGCCGGTCGGCCTGCTCGACACCGGCGTGCTCGGGATCTGACGGCGGACCGAAGGGACCTCGCATGTCCGTGTTCTCGAACCTCCTTGACGGGTTCGCCTCCGCGCTGACCCCGATGAACCTGCTGTGGGTGATCATCGGCGCGATCCTCGGCACGATGATCGGGATCCTGCCCGGCCTCGGCAATCCCGCGGCGACACTCGCGGTGCTGCTCCCGCTCACCCTCCAGCTCCCCGCCACGACCGGCCTGATCACGATGGCCGGGATCTACCACGGCGCCAAGTTCGCCGGTGCCACCACCGCGATCCTGCTGAACATCCCGACCGAGACGTCGTCGGTCGTCCTCTGTTACGACGGCCACGAGCTCGCCAAACAGGGCCGCGCGGGGCCCGCGATGGGGATGTCCGCGATCTCCGGCTTCATCGCGAGCACTGTCGGGGTGATCGCCTTGACCTTCGCTGCCCCGGCCGCGGCGGCCGTGGCCGTGAAGTTCGGCCCGCCCGAGTTCGCGATGCTGATGCTCTTCGGTCTGCTGCTCGTGGTGACCATGGCGGGCAAGTCGCCGGTGAAGGGCCTCATCTCGATGGTCGCCGGCCTGCTGGTCGCCACCGTCGGCGTCGACCTGTTCACCGGCACCCAGCGCTACACGTTCGGCAGTATCGATCTCTACGACGGCATCGAGTTCCTCACCCTCACCCTCGGCCTGTTCGCCGTGGGCGAGGTTCTGGTGAACCTGCAGCGCAAACGCGGGGCCACCATCTCGTTCGTCGCCCCGAAGCGGCTGCGTGACTACTTGCCGAACCGGGAAGACTTCCGCCGCTCGCGCGTGGCCATCGCGCTCGGCTCCGTGATCGGGTTCTTCGTCGGTGCGGTGCCCGGCGGCGGGTCGACCATCGGCTCGTTCGTGTCCTACGCGCTGGTGAAGAACACCTCCCGGCGCAAGCACCTGTTCGGCAAGGGGGCGATCGAGGGTGTCGCCGGGCCGGAGGCGGCCAACAACTCCGAGTCGGGCGGCGCGATGATCCCCTTGCTGAGCCTCGGGCTCCCCGGCAGCGCCAGCACGTCGGTGATGCTCGCAGCGCTGGTGCTCTACGGCGTGCAGCCCGGTCCGCTGCTGTTCACCGACCACCCGGAGATCGGCTGGCCGGTGATCGCGAGCCTCTACCTCGGCACGATCGCGCTGCTGGTCCTCAACCTCCCGCTGATCCCGATGTGGGTGCAGATTCTGCGGATCCCGTACTGGCTGCTGTACCCGGTGATCCTCGTGCTCGCCATCGTCGGCGCCTACAGCGTGCGCGGCTCGATGTTCGACATCTGGCTGCTGCTCGGGTTCAGCGCGCTCGGCTACGCGTTCCGCAAGCTCGACATCCCGAGTGCACCGATGCTGATGGCGTTCGTGCTCGGGCCCCAGGCCGAGCTCACCCTCCGGCAGTCGCTGACGCTCTCGGACGACAGCCCGCTCATCTTCGTGCAGCGCCCGGTATCCGCCGCGATCCTCGGGGTGACCGTCGCGGTGGTGCTCTTCGCGGTTGTCAGCCGGCAGCGCAAGCGCCGGGCCGCCCTTGCCGTCGCCGCCCCCGGCGCGGAGCTCGTGACCGTCTCGGAAGGAGAACGCTGATGCACGTCCGCAAGCCGGTGACGGCGGTGCTCGGCCTGGCCCTCGTGGCCGGCGCGGTGGCCGGGTGTCACGTCGGCGCCGCGAGCGGCGGGACGCCGGTGAACATCCAGTTCGTGGTGGACACCGGGCCGGGCGGTGGCAGCGACGTGTTCGCCCGCGAGCTGGTGAAGATGGCGCAGCAGGCCAAGCTGATCGACGACAACTGGCCGGTGATCAGCAAGCCGCAGGGCGGTGGTCTCGGTGCCATGGCGTACATGGCGGGCCGTGGCTCGAAGACCAACGTGGTGGCCGCGTTCACGTCGAAGTGGGTCGTGAGCGGGATGGCCACCGGGGACGCACCGGCCACATTGGACGATCTGACGCCGATCGCCGAGCTGGCCGAGGAGCAGCAGGTGGTGGCGGTGCCGTCGAACTCGCCGTACCGCACCTTCGCCGAGTTCGTGGCCGACGCCAAGCGCAAGCCCGGCAAGCTCGTCCAGGTGGGCGGGGCAAGCTCGTCCGTGGACAACCTGGTGGCGCTGAAGTACGAAAAGGATGCCGGTACCACGTGGAAGTACCTGTCGTTCGCCGACGGCGGGCCGCGGATCACCGCATTGCTGCGCGGCGACGCGCAGATGATGATCGGCGCGGAGTCCGACTTCTCCGAGCAGGTGGCAGCGCACCAGATGAAGATCATCGGCGTGCTCGGCTCGCACCGGTCGCTGACCTACCCGGACGTGGCGACGCTCACCGAGCAGGGCCTGTCCGCCGACGGGTTGCCCCCGCAGTTGCAGTTCCGCGGCATCGCCGGGCCGCCCGGCATGTCCAAGCAGGCCGTGGACTACTACGTCGGGATCTTCGCCAAGCTCGTCAAGACGCCGGCCTGGGCGGCGTACATGCGCAGCGAAGGCAACGCGACCCGGTTCATCACCGGGGAAGCGCTGAAGAAACAGATCGCGACGTTCACCGAAACCATGAAACCGCTCGTCGCCCGATTGCCTCAGGGGAGCAAGTGACCACCACCGAACCAGTACTGACCCGTTCCCGCGAACTCGCGGCGTTCGGCGCCTCGATCACCGCGGACGCGCTGCCCGAACCAGTGGTGCACAACGCCCGGCGCGCGTTCGTCGACTGGACGGCCGCCGCGCTGGCCGGGTCCGGTGAGCCGGCCGCGGCGAAGCTGCGCGGTGTCGTCGCCGCGGTCGGCGGAGACGGGCCGTGCACCGTCGTCGGCACCACGCTGCGCACCAGCCCGCCGTTCGCGGCGCTGGCCAACGCGTATACCTCCCACCTGCTCGACTACGACGACGTCTACAACCCGAGTGCCACCACCATCCACCTCGGCTCGTGCGTGTGGCCCGCCGTGCTCGCCATCGGCCAGGCGCGCGGGCTGGCCGGGCCCGCGCTGGTCGCCGCGTACGTGGCCGGGTTCGAGGTGGGCGCGCGGGTCGCCTGCGCGGCCGGGCCGCAGCACTACGAGAGCGGCTGGCACGTCACCGGCACCGCGGGCCACCTCGCCGCCGCGGCCGCCGCGGCCAACGCGCTCGGGCTGTCCGCGGAAGCGACGACCCACGCGCTCGGCTGCGCGGCCACGCAGGCCGCGGGCGTGCGCGAGGTGTACGGCAGCGACACGAAGGCGATCCACCCCGGCAAGGCCGCGATGGACGGGGTGCTGGCGGCCCTGCTGGCGGAGAACGGGTTCACCTCCACCGACACCGCGCTGGAGGGGGAGCGCGGGCTGCTGCGCGCGATCACGCCCCGGCCGTACCCGGAACTGCTCACCGAGGGACTGGGCACCGACGGATCGGGCACGCACTGGCACGTGCTCGACAACGGCCACAAGCTGTACCCGAGCGCGTCGCTGACCCACCCGGCGATCGACGCGGTGCTGGCGCTCGAGCCCGTCGACCCGGCCGAGGTGGCGGCGATCGAAGTGCGGATGGCGGGGTTCGCCGCGGCCGTCACCGCGCTCGCCCAGCCGGAAACGGGGGCCGCGGCGAAGTTCAGCACGGCGCACTGCGTCGCCGCCGCGCTGACCCGCCGGCACGCCGGACCGGCAGAGTTCACCGACATCGTGGTGGCCGACCCGGTCGTGGCGGCGTTGCGGGACAAGGTCACCGTGCTGGCCGACGAGGCGGTGACCAAACGCGGCTGTCTGCTCCGGATCACCCTGCACGACGGGACCGAGCTGCGGTCCACCGTCGAACAGAACAAGGGGACTCCCGCCGCCCCGCTCACCGACGCCGACCTGGAGGACAAGCTCGTGACTGCGGGCGACGCCACGCTGGGCCACCAGACGACCGACCTGCTGGTCAAATCGTGCTGGGCACTCGACCGGCTGGCGGGCCTCGACGAGCTGATGGCCTACGTGACTCCGGTGTCCCCGGTGTCCCACGCGGGCTGACCGGCCTCAGCGCGACTCGGCGACCGGCTCCTGCACCGGGGCGGTCGCCGAGCCGCGGCGGGCCTTACGCCGCGCGGTGATGAGCACGACTCCGCCCACGGCGATCGCGCCGCCCGCCAGTTCGACGGGCGCGGGGATCTCGCCGAGCCAGACGTAGGCGACGGCCAGCGCCACCACCGGCACGAGGTAGAGCGCCGACGTCGCCGCGGTGACCGTGTTGCGCGCGACGCCGTAGCCCCACAGCACGAACCCGAGCGCGGACGGCAGCAAACCCAGGTACAGCACGGCCGCGTGCGCCGAAGCGGGTGCTGTTTCGAGGCCGTGCCAGGCCGCCGGAGCCAGCGGCAGCGAGAAGAGCGTGCCGGTCCACATCGCGTAGCAAGCGACTTCGAGGCCGGAGTAGTGGCGCAGCAACGGTTTGCTGCAGAAGTGGTACGCGCCCTGCACGAGCGCGGCGGCGAGAACCACCCACGCGGCGGTGGAGTACTGCACGTCTCCGCCGGACAGCGCGATGAGCGCCGAACCGCCGAGCGCGACGGCGCTGCCGAGGATGCCGCGCGCGCCCAGCCGTTCGCCGAGGAACGCGGCGGCCAGCACCGCGCTGAACACCGGCGCCGTGGCCACCAGCAGGCTCGCCGTGCCCGCGGGCACGTGCACCTCGCCCCAGTTGAGCAGCACCTGGTAGGCCGCCATGCCTGAGAGCCCGCACAACGCGATGAGCGGCAGGTCCTTTCGCCGCGGCAGCCGCACGCCCAGGAACGGCGCCGCGACGGCCAGCGCGACCGAGGCCACGACGAGCCGCGCCAGCGACAGCCCGAGCGGGCCGTAGCCGTCGAGCCCCACGCGGATCGAGGGGAAGGCGGACGCCCACAGGACGACGGTGCCGCCGATGGCCAGAACGGGTTTCGAGGTGCTCACCGGGCCAGTGTGGGCGTTAGAATGCGGTAGATCCAGTTAGTCTTTGCTTCGAGATCGGGAAGTTCGGCTTATGTTGGAAGTCCGCCGCCTGAGGCTGTTGCACGAGCTCGCGCACCACGGCACCGTCGCCGCGACGGCCGAGGCGCTCAACCTGACCGGTCCCGCCGTGTCGCAGCAGCTCGCGGCCCTGGAACGCGAGGCGGGGACGCCGCTGCTGGAACGACGCGGGCGCACGCTCGCGTTCACCGCCGCCGGTGAGCTGCTGGTGTCGCACGCCGACGTGATCCTGAGCGACCTCGCGGCGGCCGAGTCCGCACTGGCCGCGGTGCGGTCGGACGGCGCGGGCACCGTCCGGGTCGTCGCGTTCCCGTCCGCGGCCAGGACTCTCGTCGCTCCACTGTGGACCAAGTTGCCCGGGGTGTCGCTGCGGCTGGTGGAACAGGAGCCGGAGTCGGCGATCGGCACGCTGCTGCACCAGGAGGCCGACGTCGCCGTGGTGCACAGCTACAGCCTGCTGCCGCGCGAAACCCCGGCCCGGTGCGAAGAACACCACCTCGCCGACGACCCGGTTCTGCTCGCCGTGCCGCCGGCACTGGCCGAGGCGCGGGCGCTGGCGGACGGCCAGAAGGTGCGCCTGGCGAGGTTTTCGACGGAGCCGTGGCTGGTGCCGTCGAAGGAGTACTCGTGCCACGAGATGATCCAGCGCGCGTGCGGCGCGGCCGGGTTCGTGCCCGACGTGGTCGCCGAAGCCACCGATTTCGCCGTGCTGACGGCGCTGGTGGCGGCCGGTGCCGGCGTCGCGTTGATTCCGCGCATGGCGCTGCCCGCCTCGCACGCGCCGGTGAGCCTGCACCCGCTCGCGAACCCGGTGTCGCGCAAGGTGTACGCGGTCACGCGGCTGGGCACGGGACGGCGGCCGGACGTGCGGGCCGTGCTCACCGGCCTCGGCGCGTAACAGCGTGGCGCGTGAGGGCACGGCGCGCCCCTCGGCCGCGCCGTGCCCGCCGCGTCAGAGGACGATCTCGGCCAGCCGCGCGACGTCGTCGACGTCGTCGGTGGTCGGGTGGAAGATGAGCTCGTCGGCGCCGATGTCCTGGAAGGACTTCACGGTTTCGCGCAGCACGTCGGCGCTGCCGTTCACGCCCGCGGACACGAGGTCGGCGTACTCGGGGCCGGCCACGGAGTAGTAGTGGTGGGCGTTGCCGCGGCCCTTCTCGACGTCGCCGAGCGCGAAGTAGGCGATGGCGACCAGCCGCGGCTCACCGTCGCGGCCTTCCGCCCGCCAGGCTTCCCGCGCGGCGTCGAACACGGGCACCACCTGCGGCGCCGGCATCGCGCCCGCGACGTACCCCTCGCCCCACCGGGCCATCCGGCGCAGCGCGGCGGGCGCGAACCCGCCGAACAGCATCGGCACCTCGACCGAACCACCCGGCACGCCCGCGTTGTCCCCGCCGCCGACGAGCTTGCCCGACCACAGGTCGCGGTACGCCTCGAGCGCCGCGTCCATCCGCTTGCCGAGACCCTTCGTGCTCGTGCCCTCGACCACGAAGTCGTCGGGCCGCCCGCCCACGCCGACGCCGAACGTGAGCCGCCCGCCCGACACCGCCTGGATGCCCGCGAGCTCCTTGGCCAGCAACGTCGCCGGCCAGACCGGCGCCAGCATCACGGTGCTGAGCAGTCCGATCGTGTGCGTGGCACCCGCGGCCGCGGCCAGCGCGACAGTGTCGAGCACCGCAGGGTAGGCGATGCGCCCGACCGTGCCGAGCGTCGAGAACCCCGCTTCCTCGGCCTTCGCCGCCCACGCCGGGATCACCGTCGCGTCGACTTCGCGCACCTGGCTGGGCAGGCCGATACCGATTTTCATGCAACTCCTCGTGGTCGTGGTGGAACCCCCGGTGACCATGATCGAAGTCCGCCCGAGGGCCCTGCCACTCCACGTCGTGGGTACCCAGGTGCCGGGTCCACAAAGGACTATCCGGAACAGGTGCCGTTCGACGTCGCCCCGGTGGTGAAGAACTCGACGCCCGTCGCGGCGCACGGGAGGTGCGCGAACGACGAGTGCACGTCGTCGGCCACGGTCAGGAGCGCGCCGCCGACCTTCGCCTGCATCTCGCGCGCCCACGGGAACGGGGTGTTGGTCTCGAACTCGTGCCCGACGAGCTGCAGCGGGCTGGAGCCGCGCGAGAGCTCGGTGGGCTTCGGCGCGAAGGGCCAGCCGGCGCACCGCGCGTCGCCACCCGGTTCGTAGGCGGCGACCGGGTACCGGGCGGCGAGTTCGCGGCCGTGCTCCCACGCCTGGTCGATGTCGCGGGCGCCGGGGGAGTCGTTGCAGTTCACGGCGGCCAGGACGAACCCGATCTCCCCGTCGCGGTAGCCGACGTCGAACCCGTTGCCGGCCGGCGCGAACGCGGGCGCCGCGGTGGTCGTCGGCGGCTTCCCGTCCCGGGCGGCGGCGAGCGCTTGCGCGGCGGTGGCCCACTCGGCACGCGGGGCGAGCAGTTGCCGGTTGGCCCAGTGGTCGTCGCGGTCGGCCAGGGGCTGGGCCGCGAGCCGGCTGCGCAGCGCGAGCACGGCCTCCGAGACGGCCGGGCCGGTGCTGCCGAACCCGTACATCGCGTCGCGCTCGGCGAGCCAGCGCGTGAAGTCGTCGAAATGGGCTTCGGAAGCGGCGGTCTGGTCATCGGACCGCGCGACGGCCTCGCCCGGCGCGAGCACGGAGTCCAGCAGCATCCGGTCGACGTGGCCGCCGAACAGGCTGCGGTAGGTGGCGCCGAGCGCCGTGCCCCACGAGTTGCCGAAATAGCCGATCTTGTCCTCGCCCAGCGCCTGGCGGATCACGTCCATGTCGCGGGCGACGTTGGCCGTGGACATCGACCGGGCCAGGTCAGGGTCCTTCTCGGCGCACGTGCGCACCCGGTCCGCGACGGTCTTCGCCTGGATCTTGAAGCGCTGCTCGGCGGCGGCGGTAGCGGGCGGGCGCGGCACGTTCGCCGGATCCAGCTCGGGGCAGAGGATCTTGTCGCTGTAGTCCGAACCGCGGATGTCGAACCCGATCAGGTCGTGCGTGCGGCCGATTCCGGCCAGCTCCGTCCGGGTGAGCTCGTCCGGGAAGGTCGTGCCCTGCTCGCCGGGGCCGCCCGGGTTGACGAGCACCACGCCTTGCCGGTGCGCGGGATCGCTCGCGCGGACCCGGCTGACGGCGAGGGTGAGCTGCCGGCCGCCGGGCTGCCGGTAGTCCAGCGGTACGCGCACAGTCGCGCACTCGCTCGCTTCGCCGTTCGCCCACCCTTCGGCGATCTTCGCGCATTGCTGCCACTGCAGGCCTTGCGCCGGCGGTGGCGCCACCGCCGTCGTGAATGGCACCGCCAGAACCGCCAGCACCACGGCCGCACCCTTGGCCACGTTGTCCGCCTTCCCGTTGTCTGCACCGTCGATCTTCGTCGGGACCGACGGTGCCGGGCGGGTGTGCGCGGGCTGTCCGCGGCGCGTACTGGTTCGGTAACGGCTCAGCCGGTGCTCTCGTCGACGTCGAGGGTGTGGCCGAGGCGCTGCTGCTTGGTCCGCAGGTAGCGCAGGTTGTGCGCCGTGGCGGCGGCGGGAAGGCCGACGCGGTCGACGATCTCGAGGCCGTAGCCGTCGAGGCCGCCGTATTTCGCCGGATTGTTGGTGATCAGGCGCAGGCGGGTGATGCCGAGGTCGGCGAGGATCTGGGCGCCGACGCCGTAGGAGCGGGAGTCGACGGGCAGGCCCTGTGCGGTGTTGGCGTCGACGGTGTCGAGGCCGGTCTCCTGCAGGGCGTAGGCGCGGATCTTGTGCGCCAGCCCGATGCCGCGGCCCTCGTGGCCGCGCAGGTAGACCACGGCGCCCGCGCCCTCGGCGGCGATGGCGCGCAGCGCCTGTTCGAGCTGTGCGCCGCAGTCGCAGCGCAGGGAGCCGACGATGTCGCCGGTGAGGCATTCGCTGTGCACGCGCACGAGGGCGCCGCGCGGGCTGCGGCTCGCGGCGGCCGCGTCGCCGTGGACGAGGGCGAGGTGCTCGGTGCCGTCGGTCGTCGAACGGTAGGCGACGGCGCGGAACTCACCGAAGACGGTGGGCATCGCGGAGGTGGCGACGTGCTCCACGAACCGTTCCGTGGCCCGCCGGTAGCGCACGAGGTCGGCGATCGCGAGCACCGGCAGGTCGTGTTCGGCCGCGAACCGCGTGAGCCGTTCGCCGCGGCACATCGAGCCGTCCTCGGCGACGATCTCGCCGATCACGCCCACCGGTTCCTGCCCGGCCAGGCGCAGCAGGTCGACCGCCGCCTCCGTGTGCCCGGCGCGCACGAGCACCCCGCCTTCCCTGGCGCGCAACGGGAAAACGTGCCCGGGCCGCCGCAGCTCGCCGGGCCGGGTGCCCGGCGCGGCGAGCGCGCGCAGCGTGGTGGCCCGGTCCGCCGCCGACACGCCGGTGCCGCTCCCGACGTGGTCGACGGTGACGGTGAACGCGGTGCCGTGGGCGTCGGTGTTGTCCTCGACCATCGGCGGCAGCCGCAGCGCGTCGGTGCGCTCGGCGGTCATCGGCGCGCAGACGATGCCGGTGGTGTGACGCACGACGAACGCGAGCCGCTGTGCGTCGGCGACCGCCGCGGGCAGGACCAGATCACCCTCGTTCTCCCGGTCGGCCGCGTCCGTCACCACGATCATCCGGCCCGCCGCGAGCGCCGCGACCGCGCGCTGCACCGCGAGCGTCGAGGGCAGGCCGGCCGGGGTGGGGGGCTGGGTCATCGTCGGCTCCTGGGAGGTCGGTGGTCGCGGGCGTGGCGTGAGGCTACGAGGACCACGGCGGCCGGGATAGCCGTAACCCGCAGCGGAATGGCCGTTGTGCGTAACGGTCAGCCGCGCCCGCGGGGCCGGTTCGGCCCGCCCGCGCGATAGAGGTTGCTCGGCAGGCCGTGTCCCACGGCGCGTTCCACCACGACGGCGGCTTCGAGCACCTTGCCGAGGTCGACACCGGTGTCCACACCGGACTCTTCCAGCAAGTACACCACCTCCTCGGTGGCGATGTTCCCGCTCGCTCCCGGCGCGAACGGGCAGCCGCCGAGCCCGCCGACCGACGCGTCGATCTTCGTGACACCCGCCTGCAGCGCGGCGAGCACGCACGCGAGCCCTGAGCCGCGGGTGTTGTGGAAGTGCACGCCGAGCTCGACGTCCGGGCACGCCTCGCGCACCCGGCCCAGCAGCTCGGTGACCCGCCCGGGCACGGTGGTGCCGATGGTGTCGCCGAAACACAGCTCGTCCGCGCCGAGGTCGACGGCCCGCCGCGCGAGGTCCACGGTGCGGCTCACCGCCGTGCGCCCGTCGAAGGGACAGTCCCACGCCACGGCGAGGATCGCTTCCAGCCGTCCGCCGGCCTCGTGCGAGAGCTTCGCGATGTCCGGCACCGCGGCGACGGCCTCGTCCGTGGTCCGGCGCGCGTTGGCGAGGCTGTGCCCGTCGGACGCGGAGATCACGTACTCGAGGTCGGCCATCCCGGCGGCCACGGCCCGGCGCGCACCGCCGCGGCCGGCCACCAGCGCGGAGAACGCGAGGTCCGGCCAGCGGCCGAGCTCGGCCGCGAGCTGCTCGGCGTCGGCGAGCGCGGGCACGGCGGAAGGGGAGACGAAGGACGTCACCTCCACGCGCCGCACCCCCGTGGCGGCGACGGCGTCGAGGATGTCCAGCTTGGCGGCGAGCGGGATCGGTGTTTCGAGCTGAAGACCGTCGCGCAGCCCGACTTCACGCAGGTTCACGGAGCTCATGCTTGCCTCTCAGACGATTCCGGCTTCGGTGAGCTCGGCCAGCTCGGCGCCGGTGAGGCCGAGCAGTCCGGTGTAGACCTCCGCGTTGTGCGTGCCCGGCTGAGCGGGCCCGGCCCAGCGCACTGCGCCCGGCGTACCGCTCAGCACCGGCATCACCCCAGGCCCCAGTACTTCCTTGCCGATCGCATCGTCGAAGTGCGGCAGCAGCATGTCCCGCGCCTGGAACTGCGGGTTGGCGACCACGTCGGCGACAGTGGCGACCGGACCGACGACGACGCCGGCGGCTTCGAGGATCGAGGTGAGCGTGGCGGAATCGTGGCGGGCGGCCCATTCGCCGACGAGCGCGTCGATCTGGTCCTGGTTGCGCCCGCGCGCCACGTGGGTGGCGAACCGCTGGTCGGTCACGAGGTCCTCGCGCTCCATCGCCGTGCACAGCCGCGCGAACACCGTGTCCTGGTTGGCGGCGATGACGATCCAGCGATCGTCGGCGCAGCGGTAGAGGTTGGACGGCGCGAGCCCGTCGAGCCGCGTGCCCGACGGTTCGCGCACCAGCCCGGTGGCGTCGTAGTCGGGGATCACGGACTCGAGCATCGCCAGGCACGCCTCGGCCAGCGCGACGTCCACGACTTGGCCGCGCCCGCTCGTCCCGCGTGCGTGCAGGGCGGCGAGCACCCCTTGCGCGGCGAACATCCCGCCGAGCGAATCACCGAGCGACAACGCCGCGCGCGGCGGCGGGCCACCCGGGAACCCGTTGAGATAGCGCATTCCGCCGATCGCCTCGGCGACTGACGCGTAGCCGGGTCGCTCGGCGTGCGGGCCGGTCTGCCCGTAGCCGGACACGCGGGCGAGGATCAGACCGGGGTTGCGCGCGGCGAGCACGTCGAAGCCGAGACCCCAGCGTTCGAGCGTGCCGGGCCGGAAGCTCTCGACCACGACGTCGGCGGTGTCGACCAGGCGCAGAAACAGCTCGCGTCCCTCGGGCCGGCGCAGATCGAGCGTGACGCAGCGTTTGTTGCGGGCGTGCACGGTCCAGAAGAAGTGGTGCCCGTCGAGCTCGGCCTGGCCCCACACGCGCAGCGGGTCGGGCCGGTCGGGGGCTTCGAGCTTGATCACGTCCGCGCCGTGGTCGGCGAGCAGCCGGCCGCAGAACGGGCCGGCGATGAGCGTGCCGAGCTCGAGAACGCGGATCCCGGCGAGCGCGCCGGCGGGGAGGTCGGTGGCAGACACGACGCACACCGTAGGAACGCGGGCGCGCGGCGAGATATCCGATCGCGGTGGCGGGTTATCCGTCCTGTGCGCCGCCGGGGAAAGCCGGTCCGCGCGCCGCGGCTATTCGCCCGCGGTTGGCGGATGGTGCCGGGACAGAACTGCTCTTACCGTTGCGGCGCATGGACAACCGGACACGCACCGAGCCGCCGCAGGTCGAGCCCACGCACATGCGAGAGGTCCTCGGGCACTTCGCCTCCGGCGTCGTGGTCGTCACGGCGCTGGCGCCGGGCGGCCCCGCCGGGTTCACCTGCCAGTCGTTCAGCTCGCTCTCCCTCGACCCGCCGCTGGTGTCGTTCGCGCCCGCCCGCTCGTCCACGAGCTGGCCGAAGATCCGCGCCGCCGGCCGCTTCTGCGTCAACGTCCTCGCCGAAGACCATGCCGAACTGAGCAGCGCGTTCGCCCGCTCGGGCACCGACAAGTACGCCGGCGTCGAGTGGCGCCCGGCCCCGTCCGGCTCGCCCATCCTCTTCGGCGTCGCCGCGTGGATCGACTGCACGCTGGAACACGAATACGCGGGCGGGGACCACACGATCGTCGCCGCCCGTGTGCAGGCGCTGGGCGCGGATCCCTCGCGCACACCGCTGCTGTTCCACCGCGGCGCCTACGGGATCAGCGCGAAGAGCTGATCCCGGCTCAAGCCGACACCGCGCGCAGCGTCTCGCGCGGCAGCTCGCCGAAGCGTTCCCGGTACTGCTGCGCGAAGCGGCTCTGGTGGAAGAAACCCCAGCGCAGCGCGATGTCCGTGACACGCGTGAGGGCGGGGTCGCTGCGCAGCAGCTCGGCGCGCACGTGGTCGAGGCGGATGCGGCGCAGGTGGTTCATCGGCGACTCGCCCAGGACCTGCTGGAACGTGGCGTGCAGCGTGCGCACGCTCATGCAGCCGACCTTCGCCAGCTCCTGCGGCGTGAGGGGCTCGTCGGCGTGGGCCTCCATGTACTCGATCACCGGGCCGAGGCGGCTCTGGCGCACGGGGTCGTCGGGCGCCGCGAGGTCGTCGGCGAACTGGTGGCGCCCGGCGTGCAGCAGCTGCGTCATCACGAACGCCTCGAGCTGCTCACGCGCGATCGGCATGTCGGCGAGGCCGCCGGGCCGTTCGAGCTCGCGGGCGAGGAACTCCACCGACGAGAGCAGGGTGCTACCGGCGGGCGTGGTGAAGTCGATGCCGAAGTCGAAGTCGAGCACCTCGTCCACGGGGCGGTTGAGGTGCTCGCCGAGGTGGGTCTCCAGCGTCCGGCGCCCGATCTTGAGAATGAGCTGCTCCGCGTCCGGCGACCAGCGCACGGTGTTGACCTGGTCCGGCAGCAGCACGACCCCGCTGGTGCGCGCCCGCGTGGTGGCGCGGCGGCCGTCGGTGCGGTCGGCGTCGGTACGGCCGGCGATGGTGAGATTGACGTGGTAACAGTCCTCGGTCGGCGGCATCACGAGCTTCGCGCACGACCGGTAGCTGAGGTAGCCGACGGTGAACATCCGGTCGGCGGTCGAGTTCAGCGTCATGTCGAGCTCGTTGCCGGGCACCGTCAGGTCGTGGTCCAGGTAGATCCTGGTGACCGCGTCGCGGGCCTCCTCGAGCGAGCGGGTGCCGAGCACCCGGTAGCGCGAGAGCGGCGCCTCGGCCTGGACGCCCTCGGGACGGGCAGCCATCCGACACCTCCTTGTGTCGTCTCTGCTCAGTGTCGGTTCTCCTCCGGTGGCCTCGAGCGGCGAGGCCGGTGCTCCGGGCGAGCTCGACAGTAGGTGGTCGCCGTGGCCCCTTACTAGCCCGAAAGCGCGTGGCGCTATCCGCTGAGTGCAGCACTGCCCGGCTGCGTGTGCTTCTCGTCTCGCCGGGTGGGACGGGTGCCGTCGCGCTGAGCGGATCCGAGGCTGCCGTCCGGGGATATCGGCGGGCCGCCGCCGATCCCTAGCGTTTCCCGGCATCCCCAGGCGCCAGCCCCCTGCAACGAAGGAGAGGTCGATGACGACCACCTCAGCGCCACCGCTGGAGGAACTCAAGCTCTTCATCCACGGCAAGTCCGTCGATGCCCGCTCGGGCCGGACCTTCGAGTCGCAGAACCCCTACGCCGGCAAGCCGTGGGCCCGGCTCGCGGACGGCGGTCCCGAGGACGTCGACGAGGCCGTCGCGTCGGCCCGGGCGGCGTTCGAGGGCGAGTGGGGCGCGATGACCGGCTTCCAGCGCGCCGCGATCATCCGCCGCTGCGGCGACGCGATCGCCGCCAACGCCGAGCGCCTCGCCCGGCTGGAGGTCAACGACTCGGGCAAGCTGCTGCGCGAGATGCTGGGCCAGCTCAACAGCCTGCCGCAGTGGTACTACTACTTCTCCGGCCTGGCCGACAAGATCGAGGGCCGCACGGTCCCGCCGCTCAATCCGAACTACTTCGGCTACACCCGCCGTGAGCCGGTCGGTGTCGTCGGCGCCATCACGCCGTGGAACTCGCCGCTGCTGCTGCTCACGTTCAAGCTCGCCCCCGCGCTCGCCGCGGGCTGCACGATGGTGGTCAAGCCGTCGGAGCACGCGCCGGCCTCCACCGTCGCGTTCGCCGAGGTGCTGCACGAGGCCGGGCTGCCCGCGGGTGTGCTCAACGTCGTCACCGGCTGGGACCGTGCGACCGGCGAGGCCCTGGCCAAGCACCCGGGCATCGACAAGGTCGCGTTCACGGGCTCGTCGGCGACCGGCGCCAAGGTCGCGCAGGCCGCGGTGGCGAACTTCAACCGCGTGACGCTGGAGCTCGGCGGGAAGTCGCCGCAGGTCGTGTTCCCCGACGCCGACCTCGACGCGGCCGCCAACGGCCTCGTCGCGGGCGTGTTCGCGGCCACCGGGCAGACCTGCATGGCCGGCTCGCGCCTGATCGTGCACGCCGACGTCCACGACGCGCTGGTCGAGAAGGTCGTCGCGCGGGCCAACGCCATCAAGCTCGGCGACCCGACCGACGCCGCCACGGAGATGGGCCCGGTCGCCAACCGGCCGCAGTACGAGAAGGTGCTCGGCTATCTGCAGGGCGCGGCCGCCGAGGGCGCCACGTTCGCCTGCGGCGGTGAGCCCGACGCCGCGCGCGGTGGCCTGTTCGTGAAGCCGACCGTGGTCACGGGCGTGACGGCGGAGAACACCATCGTCCGCGAGGAGGTGTTCGGCCCGGTGCTCGCCGTCTACCCGTTCCACGACGAGGACGAGGCGCTCAAGCTCGCCAACGACACGCCCTACGGCCTGGCCGGCGCCGTCTGGACGAAGGACGTGCACCGCGCCCACCGCGTCGCCGCGAAGCTGCGCGCCGGCACCGTGTGGATCAACGCCTACCGCGTGATCGCCCCGAACATGCCTTTCGGCGGCTACGGCGCCAGCGGCATCGGCCGCGAGAACGGCGTCGACGCGATCAACGAGTACACGGAGAACAAGTCCGTGTTCGTCGAGCTCACCGGCGGCACCCGCGACCCGTTCCAGCTCGGCTGAGCCACCCCCCATTCCGCGAAGGAGACCCCCATGACGATGACCGCCAACGAACGCCTCGGCCTCGCCCCGACGGACCCGCGCCCGGCGGACGAGACCCGGCCGCTGGTGGACCGGGCCGAGACGAACCCGCTGTTCGGCGACCAGAAGATGAAGCTGGGCCTGTTCGGCACCAACTGCTCCTACGGGCTGATCATGAGCCACGCCCCGAGCACCTACAAGATCACCTGGGAGCACACGCGCGAGATCGCCCAGCGCGCCGACGGCCTCGGCTTCGACGTGCTCGTGCCGGTCGCGCGCTGGAAGGGCTTCGGCGGCTCGACGAACTTCAACGGCAACTGCTTCGAGACCTACGCGTGGGCCGCGGGCCTGGCCGAGGCGACGGAGCGGATCGCCATCGCGTCGACCTCGCACCTGCCGACCGTGCACCCGATCGTCGCGGCGAAGGCCGCCACGACGATCGACCACATCTCGGGCGGCCGCTTCGCGCTCAACCTGGTGATGGGCTGGGTGCCGCCGGAGATGGAGATGTTCGGCGGCGAGCAGCGCCAGCACGACGAGCGCTACGCGTTCGGCCAGGAGTGGATCGATTACGCCATCCGGCTGTGGACCGAGGAAGGTTCGTTCGACGTCGCCTCGAAGTACTTCCAGGGCAACGACGTCGAGGCCTACCCGAAGCCGCACCAGGCGCCCCGCCCGGCGCTGCTCAACGCGGGCAACTCGCCCGCGGGCATCGAGTTCTCCGCGCGCAACGTGGACATCAACTTCGCCTCGCTCGACACGCTGGAGAACATCAAGGCCTACACCGCGAAGGTGAAGGCCAAGGCCCACGACGACTACCAGCGCGACATCAAGGTGATGACCTACGGCCTCGTCGTCTGCCGCGACACCGAGGAGGAGGCCAAGCGCGCCTTCCAGCAGGTCGTGGACGAGGGCGACTGGGGTGCGGCGGGCAACGTCATCAAGATCGCCGGGTCGGGCGCGAGCCAGTCGTTCGACCACGCGGTGAAGGAGATGCAGGAGCGCTTCATCGCCGGCTGGGGTGGCTACCCGATCGTGGGAACTCCGGAGCAGGTCACCGAAGAGCTCGGCGCGCTCAACGAGGCCGGGATGGAGGGCATGATCTTCGGCCTCATCGACTACAACGAGGAGCTGAAGTACTTCGGCGACAACGTGATGCCGCTGCTGAAGCAGGCCGGTCTGCGCCACTGAGTCCTGCGGCCGGACGTGCGGTTCCGGGCGGGTGGCGGACCCGTCCGGAGCCGAACGCCTTTCCAGGCTTGCGAAAAGCGGCGGTAGGATCACCGGCCGCGATTTGCGAGGATGGGTGGTGTGAACAGCCCGGACGAGCTGGCGTCGACGCTGCGGGGCTGGCGGGAACGGCTGGTACCCGGCCGGGCCGGCCTGCCGGTGCACGGGCCGAGACGGGCGCGCGGGCTGCGGCGCGAGGAGCTGGCCGTGCTGGCCGGGCTTTCGGTCGACCACGTCGTGCGCCTGGAACAGGGCCGCGCGCCGGCTCCCGGGGTGCAGGTGTGCGTCGCGCTCGCGCGGGCATTGCACCTGTCCGACGCCGAGCAGGAACGGCTGTTCCGGCTCGCCGGTCACGAGCTGGGCGGCGGCCGCGTCGGGCGGCTGGTGCCCGAGAGCACCCGGCGGCTGCTTGAACGCCTCGACGACCACCCGATCGCCGTGCACGACGCGATGTGGACCCTCATCGCGTGGAACCGGCCCTGGGTGGGGCTGCTGGGCGAACCGGCCGCACGCGAAGACGAGCGCAACGCCGTGTGGCGCCACTTCACCGGCTGCCCGACGCGCACGGTGCTGAACGCGGCCGAGCGCGAGGACTACGAGTCGGCGCTGGTCGCCGACCTGCGGCTCGCGCAGTCGCGCTACCCGCGTGACCCGGACCTGTCGGCGCTTCTCGGGCGGGTGGGCTCGGTGAGCGAGGGGTTCCGCAGCCGGTGGGACGCGCCCGGCGTCGACGACCTCGCGCGCCAGCCGACGTGCCTGACCGTGGTGCACCCCGACGTCGGGCGGCTCGACCTGGACCGCGACGTGCTCGCCAGCCGCCACGGCGATCTGCGGATCGTCGTCTGCACGGCGCGGCCCGGCACGGAGTCGGCCGCGCGGCTCGCGTTGCTCGGCGCGCTCGAGTTCGAATCCATGGCCCCGCCGGGTTAGGAACTATCGGCGTTCGAGGTCCGGTGCGGTGAACCCGCCGATCTCCCGCTCCAGCAGCTCGGCCAGGCGCAGGGGGGTGCGGTCCTCGAACATCGGCCCGACGAGCTGGACCCCGACCGGCAGTCCCGCGTCGTCGAGGCCCGTGGGCACGACCGTGGCCGGCAGTCCCGGCAGCGTGGCGAGGCCGGCCCACACCAGCTGTTCGCCGTAGCCGTGCTCGACGCCGTCCACGAGGACGCGCCGCAGCTCCTGCTGCGGTGAGTGGTCGTGGGCGAACGCGGGGGTCGGCGAGGCCGGGCAGAGCACCACGTCGTACTCGGCGAACACGGCGCGCCAGGCGTGGCGCTGCCGTTCTCGGGCGAGGTCGGCCGCGAACCAGTCGCGGTAGCTCTGCCGGGCCCCGCGCACCCGAGCGGCGTGGAGGCTGTCGTCGCCCGGTGGGAGGTCCGCCAGCAGCTTGCCGAACCGTTCGTAGACCTCGGCGGGGAAGTTCGTGCCGAAGGTGGCGAACAGCAGCCGCAGGTACAGCCGCGCCGATTCGGCCAGGTCGGGCACCAGCCCGTGGCCGGGGTCCACACGGGCGCCGGCCGCGGTGAGCGCGTCGGCCACTCGGGTGAGGCCGGCGCGCACGCTCGCCGACGTCGGGATGTCCGGGTGGTCTTCGAGCACGAGCACGCGGAACTCCGCCAGGCGCTCGTGGCGGGCCTGCGGCAGGCGCAGCTCGTAGGCGACCCCGAGCGTGAGCGGATCCGGCTCGGCGAGCAGGTCGAGCAGCACGCTCAGGTCGGCGGCGCTGCGCGCCATCGGGCCGATCACGGCCAGGTCCACCTCGGTCGGCAGCGCGGGGGCCGGCGGCGGCGTGTGGCCCCGAGACGGCAGCAGCCGGTACGACGGTTTGTGCGCGTAGACGCCGCAGAAGTGTGCGGGGGTGCGCAGCGAGCCGCCGATGTCCGAGCCGATCGACAGCGCGCCGAACCCCGCGGCCAGCGCGGCCGCCGAGCCGCCGGACGAACCGCCGGGCGTGCGGGCGAGGTCGAACGGGTTGGCGGTGGTGCCGTAGATGTCGTTGTAGGTCTGCAGATCGCCGAGGGCGAGCGGCACATTGGTCTTGCCCAGCAGCACCGCGCCGGCCGCCTTGAGCCGGGCGACGGGCAGCGCGTCCTGGGTCGGGACGAAGCCCGCGAACGGCGGCAGACCCCACGTGGTCGGCAGCCCGGCCACGTTGAACGACTCCTTGACCGTGATCGGCACGCCGAGCAGCGGACCGTCCGCACCGCGGGCGCGCGCCGCGTCGGCCGCGCGGGCGGCGTCGAGCGCACGGTCGAAATCGGGCACGCAGATCGCGTTGACGGCCCCGTCGTACTTCCCGATGCGCTCGATCGCCGACTCGGCCAGCTCGACGGCCGTCACCTCGCCGGCGCGCAGGGCCGCGGCGAGCTGCCCGGCCGAAAGCAGGTTCGGGTCCATGCGTTCCTCCCGCGACGTCGACGTTCGAGGGCGACGTTAGCGGTTCGTCCGACCGGTCGTCCCGGACTTCGCCGGACTATCGTGGCGCGGCGGGAAGTCGCTCGCCTCGCGGATCTCACATTCCGGCGTGCCCACGCGTCTACCTGCTGAGAGGCGAGCAGAAGGGAACGGGGACATGGGCGTTCGGCACACGGTCACGGCGTCGCCGGTCGGCGACCTCACGCTGGTCGCGGACGGCACGGCGCTCGTCGGGCTCTATTTCGAGGGCCACAAGCGCGAACCGCGGCTCGCGAGCCTGGGGCCGCGCTCGGACGAGGGCTTCGCCGAGGCGATCCGGCAGCTGGGGGAGTACTTCGCGGGCGAGCGCCGGGAGTTCGACCTCGAGCTGGCGCCGCGCGGGTCCGGGTTCGAGCGCAAGGTGTGGGGCCTGCTCACGAAGATCCCGTACGGCGAGAAGCGCACGTACGGCGAGCTCGCCGCCGAACTGGGCGACCCCGGCGCCGCGCAGGCGGTGGGCAATGCGAACGGCTGGAACCCGATCAGCATCGTGGTGCCGTGCCACCGGGTGGTCGGCGCGAGCGGCGGCCTCACCGGATACGCGGGCGGCGTGGACCGCAAGCGGTTCCTCCTGAGCCTGGAGGAGCCGCCCGCCGAGGACGACGGCAGGCTGTTCTGAGCCCGCGCCCGTTCGACGAGCTCGTCGCGGACCACGGGGCAATGGTGCTGCGGGTCTGCCGCGCGGTGGTGGGCCCGCACGACGCCGAGGACGCGTGGTCCGAGACGTTCCTGGCCGCGCTCAAGGCCTACCCCGATCTGCCGGCCGGCGCCAACGTGGCGGCGTGGCTGGTCACCATCGCGCACCGCAAGGCCGTGGACATCACCCGCGCCCGCGCGCGCCACGCCGTGCCCGTGGAGCGGACCCCCGACGAGCCGAGCCGCACCGGCCGTCCGGAGGACTGGGACGGCGACCTGTGGGACGCACTGGCCGCGTTGCCGGACAAGCAGCGGGCGGCCGTCGCGTACCACTACCTCGCCGGGTTCCCGTACGAGGAGGTCGCCGCCATCACGGGCGGCACCGCGGCCGCGGCCCGCCGCGCGGCCGCCGACGGGGTCAAGGCCCTGCGCGCGGCGTCGCGCCGAGGAGAGCTGGAAGGAGCAGCGCCATGACCGCCGATCTGTTCGCCGCGCTGCCAGCGGACGACGAGGCCGCGCAGGACCGCCTGCGCGCCCGGCTGCTGGCCGCGGCCGAACGCGACGGTCTGCTCGACGTCGCGTACCGCACGGTCGACTCGCCCGTCGGCCCGCTGCTGCTGGCCGCGACCGGCGCCGGGCTCGTGCGGGTCGCGTTCTCCGTGGAGGACCACGGTTCCGTGCTCGCCGAGCTGGCCGCGGCCATCAGCCCGCGGGTGCTCGCCGCGCCGGCCCGTCTGGACGCGGTGTCTCGTGAGCTCGACGAGTACTTCTCCGGCCGGCGCCGCACGTTCGACGTCGCGGTGGATCTGCGGCTGGCCAAAGGTTTCCGTCGCGAGGTGCTGCGGCGGCTCGGCGAGATCCCGTACGGCAGCACGCGCAGCTACTCCGAAGTCGCCGCCGCAGCCGGCAGTCCCCAGGCAGTGCGCGCCGTCGGGACGGCGTGCGCGCGCAATCCGGTGCCGCTGGTCGTGCCGTGCCATCGCGTGGTGCGTTCCGACGGCAGCTCCGGGCGCTACCGCGGTGGCGAGGAAGCGAAACTGGCGCTGCTGGCCTTGGAAACGACCGCCTGACGCGGATTCGTCAGCGGTGGTCCTGGGCGAGGCCGTCGGCGGCGTCGAGACCGAGGATCGCCAGCAGCAGCGCGCAGTCGTCGACGTCCTCGGCCGCGGAGGCGACCAGGCGGACCACGTGGCGGCGCTGGTCGTCGGGGAGCTCGTGGGCGCTGTGCAGGTCGGCGACGGACGGCACCGTCGTGCGCTTCACGGCTGCCCGCCAGGGGTGCCGGCGCAGGTGTGCAGGGCAGAGGCCCATCGGGCAGGGGCGCACAGGGCAGAGGCGGTCATCGGGCCCTCCGTTCTTACGGCCGCGGGTGCTGCCGCCGGGGGCCGGGGCGGACCCTTCAGCATATCCCGATCCGGGCTCGCCCGGTGGGGTGACGGGCGCCGGGAAAACGCTTCCCCGTGGAGCTCCGAAGAGGTTTCGGTCCACTATGGATCTTCGATTCGGACACGGACCGTACCCGGCCGCTCGCCGGAACCACCCGGGTGGCCGAGCGACCACCGGCCTGCACGGGCCTAATCTGTGAACTTCTTGCCCAGGACCCCGGCGACCGGAGATGTTTTTCACGCGGGATCGGGGTGACCGGCGGTGTTGGGGGACGACAGTCCGCGCGATCCGTCCGTTGAGGGCGGCGATCTGAAGACCGGAAGCGCTTTCCCTGGCTGGCCGCTTCGCCACGGTGGCGGATATCCGCGGGGCTGGCAAGTGCGATATCGGTGCCGGGTGCGCCGTGCTGCCCGGGAATCCGCAGAACCGTCGTGGCAGGAGAAGACGGGCACGATCGCGGGCCGCAGCCTGCGCGACGAGCACACCAGCACCACGTGGGTCCCGGTGCGTCCGCGCGGCGCGGCCGCCGACACCCCGGTGAGCCTGGTGCGGGCCACGGACATCCTCGACGCCTGCCCGCCTTCCGGGAAGGCGAGCCGCGCCGGGGAAACGCCTTGACCGCCCTGATGATCCACTGAGGACGGTGCGACTGTTCGGGTGAAAAACCCGGAAACCGGAAATCATGAGGTAGATTCGCGACGAGGGCGTCAGCCCGCCCCCGGAACCGGCTTCCGCAATCCTGGGGCCGGTGAAGGGTGGAGGCGGATGACCAACGGAATCGAGACGGAAACCGGGCCGTTCGCGGTGGGGCGGAAGTTCGCCTATCTGGCTCGGGAAGACAATGGCGTAACCGTGCGGACCGGGGTGGTCGCGGGCGAGTGCGTCGACGCGGCGGCGGTTTCGCACGTGCCGATCGTCGACGCCGAAACCCCGGATCCGAGTTCCAGCAAGCTGGTTCCGGTCACGGACGTCACCGACGTCGCATTGGGCCGTAACCGCCATTCGGCGGGAAACCGGCCGCGTTCGTTGCCATGGCGGGTTTTTCACGTCGGGCGCCACCGGCGCGCCTGAGCGGGTTCAGCGTGCGGCGCCGGACCGGATGACGGTCGTCGGGCCGGGCGGGGGAGATTCCACGGAGTCGTCGGGGGCTTCGTGGACGATTCCCGCCCTGTCGAGGACGGTTGTCACATCGGGGTTTCCGGCGCGCACGCGGAACCGGTCGCCGGCGAGCGCGGCCACCGACTCCGGGCCGAGGGCGGTGCACGCCGTCAGGTCCACCACCACGTCCGCGGCGCGCAGGGCCACGGCTTCGGCGAGGTGCGCGGCGAGCACGGCGTCACCGGCGGGACTGAGCGCGCCGGACACCTCGACGGTCACGCGCCCGGCGCTCACGAGCGTGCGCACCCGCGAAACCCCGGGCGGCGCAAGGGCTTGCGGTACGTCGGCCTTCGGCTGGTTCTCCACGGACATCCCGCGCCTCTCCCCAAATCCACGGTGACCGGGGGCTGGGGTCCACAGTGTTCGGTCAGTCTAACCGGCCGGGCGGGGCGTAACCTCGGTCCGTGGCCGGACCGCGGGTGATCACCGTCTTCCTCGTCGACGACCACGAGCTGGTGCGCCGCGGCGTGGCCGACCTCGTGGAGGACGAGGACGACCTCACGGTGGCGGGCCAGGCCGGCTCCGTCGCCGAGGCGCTGGCCCGGATCCCCGCAGTGCGCCCGGACGTCGCGGTGCTCGACGTCCGCCTCCCCGACGGCGACGGCGTCCGCCTGTGCCGCGACCTGCGCGACACACTGCCCGGCCTGCGCTGCCTGATGCTCACGTCCTTCACCGACGAGCACTCGATGGTCGACGCGGTTCTGGCCGGCGCCGACGGCTACGTCATCAAGGACATCAAGGGACTCCAGCTCGTCGACGCCGTCCGCCGCGTCGCGGCCGGCCACAGCCTGCTCGACGAACGCGCGGTCGCCGCCCTGATGGCGAAGCTGCGCGAGAGTACCCGAGGCCCCGGCCCGCTCGCCGCGCTGACCGACCAGGAACGCGTGCTGCTCGACCTCATCGGCGAAGGGCTGACCAACCGGCAGATCGCCGAACGGATGTTCCTGGCGGAGAAGACGGTGAAGAACTACGTTTCCCGCCTGCTCGCCAAACTCGGTGTGGAACGCCGCACCCAGGCGGCCGTTCTCGTCACCGCGCTCCACGACGAGGAACGCCGCGCCGAAGGCTGATCACCGCTGCGGGAGAATAGTCGTTCCCCTCAGGAAGCCGCGATTTCGCCGGGTGCGGCATGCGAGGTCACCGAAACCGGTGTAGTGGTGCACCTGCACTACCCGGGCCGCCGTGCGGCCGACCGCGCTGCCCTACGAGAAGTGTTGTGCGGGAGGGTGATCGCTGCCGATGTTGAGAGAACGGTCGTTCTCCGTGTGTGGTGGTGGGTTCGGCTCGGGGCCGGGGCGATCACGGCCAGCCGCGGGAGAACGGGCGTTCGTCGCTGGTCACCACGGCGTCGAGGCCGATGTGGGGTCGCAAGGGGACGGGCGCTCCGTGGCCGAGGCGCAGCAGGGCCTGGGGCCACATGCCGCCGCCGAGAAGGCGGCGCAGATCGCGGCGGCGGGCGGGGGTGAGGGTGTCGGACCAGTGGGCGGCGGACAACCCGGCGGCCGCCGCCGTGAGCAGGACTCGTTGCACGGCTTGGCCTGCCTGCAGCTGGGCGAGCGGGGTGTCGTGCAGCGAGCCGACGGCGACCAGCAATCGTCCGGGCGCCGCGGCGAAGTCGGTGCACGTGGCGCCCCCGGGAAGCATGATTTCGCACAGCTGCGGCAGTTGTGCGTCGCCGATCGTGGCGAGCCAGGCGCGTTCGAGCTCGGCCGCCTTGCGAAGTTCGCGTTGCACCGCCGGTGGCACCAGGGCCGCGCTGAACGGGCTGCGGTTTCCGCGCCTGAGCCGGATGGCTTCGACGAAGCGGCGATCGACCGGTGTCACCGGTTCTAGTCCGCGCGGGCGCACCACGGCGAGCAAGTCGGGCCGCGTGGCGGCGGGCAGCAGCCGCACGTCGGGGTGGCAACCCTGGGCCTTCACCGCGAGCCGGAGGTTCAGCAGGGCCGCGCCGCAGTCCAGCAGCTGCCCGCGGCGACCGCCCGCGGGCGGGCCGGCGTGGAGTTCGATGGACCCCGGCGTGCACAGGAACCGCCACGGCCGGGTGTCGTGCAGGGGCGGCGGGGTCGTCGCGGCGAGAAGCACGGACCGGACCTGGCGCGCGCTCAGCCGCCCGACGGGTATGACTCCGGCCTTCATGGGTCACCTCCGCCCTCGATCCCACCCTGCGCCCGCGCGCCGGGCCGGGCTAGTGCCGAACGTCCCGCGCGCCGGGTCCAAGGTCGCCGTTCACGGGTGACCCCGGGCCGGGATCGGTGTGCCACAGTGACGGGATGCCGGAGGTCGACCGGGTCCGCGCGACCGCTCCGGCCGGGGAACGCGACCGGCTGGACGCGCTGCTCACGGCCGTCCTCGGGCTGTCGGCCGGTCTCGAGCTGGACGGCACGCTGCGCCGGATCGTGGCGACCGCCGCGGACCTCGTCGACGCGCGCTACGGCGCGCTCGCGGTGCTCGACGCCGACGGCGCCACCACCGGCTTCGTCGTCACCGAGCTCGACCACCTCGACCGCGCGTGGACCTGTCGAGCCGGCCGCACTTCGCTTCGCGTCGCGCTGCGAGCGCGCGGCACGCTGCTGGGGCGCCTTTATCTCACCGGAAAACGAAGCGGCACAGGGTTCACCGACGACGACGAGCAAGCGCTTGCCGCGCTCGCGGCAGCGGCCGGCATCGCCGTCGACAACGCGCGGCTCTACGAAGAAACCCGCAACCGCCAGCGCTGGCTCGAAGCCACGGGCGAGATCTCCGCCGCGCTCCTCGGCGGTACCGAGATCAGTGAAGTACTGCGCTTGATCGCGAGCCGCGCCGCCGGCCTCACCGGTTCCGTCGACGCGCTGATCGCCGTGCCCGCCACCGAAGACGCACTCGTGGTCACCGTCTGCGCCGGTCCCGATTCCGACGCCCTCACCGGCCGCCGGATTCCCGTTGCCGGGTCCACGTCCGGTGCCGTGCTGCGCGACCACGTGCCGCGCAGCGTCTCCGGGCTCGCCGTCGACCTCGCCGACGGCCCGCGCGTCGACCTCGGCCCCGCGCTCGTGGTGCTGCTGCGATCCGGTGAGTCGATCGCCGGCGTCCTGCTCGCCGTTCGCGCTCCCGGCGCGGCGCGCTTCGACGAGCAGGAGCTGCAGATCGTGTCCGCGTTCGCCGACCAGGCCGCGCTCGCGCTGCGCGACGCCGGGAACCAGGCCGCCCGCCGCGAGCTGGACGTGGTGACCGACCGCGACCGGATCGCCCGCGACCTGCACGACCACGTGGTGCAGCGGCTGTTCGCGGTCGGGCTGCAGATGCGCGACACGCTGCGCCGGGCGGGGACGCCGCCCGTCGCGTCGCGGCTGAGCCGGCACATCGACCAGCTGCAGGAGGTCATCGAGGAGATCCGCAGCGCGATCTTCCAGCTGCACGCGGCCCCGAGGCGCCGCGGTGGCCTGCGCGCGAGCCTCCAGCACGCCGTCACCGAAACGACGGGCGACTCGGCGATCCGCACCACCGTGCGGCTGTCCGGCCCGCTCGAACGGGTGCCGCCGATCCTCGCCGAACACGCGGAAGCCGTGGTTCGCGAAGCCGTGAGCAACGTGCTGCGCCACGCCCGCGCCGGCGAGCTGGCCGTCACCGTGACGCTCGGCGACGCTCTCGTCGTCGAAGTGTCCGACACGGGGGTGGGGCTCCCGGCGGGCGTAGCGCGCAGCGGCTTGCGCAACCTCGAGCAGCGCGCGACCGAGTCGGGTGGCACGTTTCGCGTGGAGTGCCCGTCCTCGGGCGGCACCCGTCTCGTGTGGACGGTCCCCGTGCGCCCGGCTCACGCGGTGGTCTCCGGAGGGTCACGGTGAACCGCCCGCGGGCCGCGGCCCTGGTGGGTGCGGTCACAGCGTGCGACACTCGAAGCCTGTCCTTCCCCTTGGGGCGCGGCCCGGTGCCGGCTCCGGACCTCGGCGAGGCGGAACTCCGCCACCGAGCACCCGGAGATTCCGCACGGGTCGCACCCGCAGTGCGCCACCCGCCGACCTCCGGCGGTTCCCGCGCAGCGGAGTCCACTTCGGACCGAAGCGGGCACCCGCGGCCTCGCCGGTGGCCGAGGTGAAGGAGGTCCGACCGTGAACCCCGTCTATCCCGTCTATCCCGTCCGAGTCGAGGCCGACCTGGACGAACCGTTGTCCCGCTGGCTCTGGCTCGTGAAGTGGCTGCTGGCGCTGCCGCACTACCTCATCCTGGCGGTCCTGTGGTTCGCCTACCCCTTCGTGGGCATCGCGGCGTTCTTCGCGATCCTCGTGACGGGCCGCTATCCGCGCTCGCTGTTCGAGTTCACCGTGGGCGTGTTGCGGTGGAGCTTCCGCGTGCAGTACTACTCCTACGCCGCGCTCGGCACCGACCGGTACCCGCCGTTCACGTTCGGCGACGTGCCCGAGTACCCGGCGCGGCTGCAGGTCGAGTACCCGCAACGGCTCTCCCGCGGGCTCGTGCTCGTGAAGTGGTGGCTGCTGGCGCTGCCGCAGCTCATCATCGTGGGGTTGTTCGTCGGCGGCGGCACGTGGCTGTTCACGCGGTCGGGCCGGTACGACTTCACCTGGGCGGCCGGCGGTCTCGTCGGCATCCTGGTGCTGATTGCCGCGATCGTGTTGCTGTTCACCGGAAAGTACCCGCGCCCGCTGTTCGACTTCATCCTCGGGCTCGACCGCTGGGTGCTGCGGGTGGCCGCCTACGTGTCGCTGCTGACCGACCGGTACCCGCCCTTCAGGCTCGACCTCGGCGGCAGCGAGCCGGGCGGACCGGCGCCCTCGCCGGAACCGCTGACGCAGCCGCCGCCCGGTTACGCGACCGAGCCCAGGACCGAGCCTGAGACACAGCCGTTCGCCCCGCCTCCCACACCACCGGAGAGCGGATCCGGCCCGGCGGCCACGGGCTGGACGGGCGGCCGCATCGCCGCCGCCGTCTGCGGCGCGGTGCTTGTGCTGTTCTCGACCGGTCTTCTCTCGGGCGGCAGCGCGCTGATGTGGGCCGACCGCAACCAGCGCGACGCCGACGGCTACTTCTCCGCGTCGGCCCCGTTCAGCGCTTCGGGTTACGCGCTCGCGAGCGACCCCGTGCAGCTGCACGGCCTGGGCACCGGCGGGCCGGACCTCGCGGGGATCGTCGGCGACACCCGGATCCGCGCCACCGCCGTCGACGCCACGCAGGGCGTTTTCATCGGCATCGCGCCCGCCGCGAGCGCGGCGCGGTATCTCGCCGGCGTCGAGCACACGACCGTGACCGATTTGGGCGACCGCGGCACGGTCGGCATCGACATCCCGGGCGGCGCGCTCACGACCCCGCCGCAGCAGGCCGGCATCTGGGCCGGCCAGGCGTCGGGCCCCGGCACGCAGTCCGTGGCGTGGCCCGTGCGCGGCGGGGACTGGACCGTCGTGGTGATGAACTCCGACGGCTCGCGCGGCGTCGCCGTCGAGGCGGAGGCCGGCGCGACCGTGCCGGCGATCGGCTGGCTGTCGGTGCTGCTAGTCGTGGTCGGTGTGGTGTTCCTGGCCGGTGGCGTGGCGTGCATCTGGCTCGCGGCCCGCGGCGCTTCGGCGCACCGCGCGCGCACGCCTGTGCCGGTGGCCGAAGGAGGTCCCGGCGACAGGGGGCGAGCACCGTGAACCGTTCGGCCGACTGGTTCAAGCGGATGTGGCACGCCCTGTTCCCGCGGGGCGGCGTGGTGGTCCGGCCGTCGGACCGGTTCCAGGCGGCGGTGCTCGCCGCCTTCGTGGTGCTCGCGCTGGTGGCGGTCCCGTTCGCCGGCGTCTTCGGGTCGGAAACCGCCGCGCAGCGCGGAAAACAGGCCGTCGAGGAAGCGGCGAACCGCCACCGCGCCGACGCGACGCTGCTCGTCGACGGGCCGCCGCAGCAGGCCGTCGGCCCCGACGGCGTGCCGGCCGGACCCCAGCCGCGCGACGCCCGGTGGCGGTTGCCCGGCGGCGGTTTCCGCGTGGCGCAGGTCGACGCGGACCCGCTGACCAAGGCCGGCGACACGGTTGTGGTGTGGCTCGATCAGGCCGGCAATCCGGTACCGCCGCCGCTCGACCCGCGCACGGGGCCCGTCGAGGGTGTGATGACGGGATTCGGGGCGTGGGCGGGGTTCTGCGCGGTGCTGAGCCTGCTCTACGGAGTCCTCGTGTTCGGGCTCGACCGCATGCGGCTCAAGCACTGGGAGCGGGAGTGGACGCAGGCGCTGGACGGCAAGACGAGGCACTGACCGGCCGGACACGAAGCAGGACCGGAGAAACGACCGGAGGAAGGCGGGATGGCGGATGCTCACCATGACCCGATCGGCGATCGCGGCGATCGACCGGATCACCGAGGCCCACCAGGTCGGGCGGCGCGGCGGCTGCCGCCTGGTCCTCGACGGGCCGCCCCGGGAGGGGACGGCGGTCGAGGTGGAGGTGGCGACGTGTCCGGGCAAGGGCGATGACGTCGTCGCGATCGACGACACACAGGTGTTCCTTTCGCGCGAGGCCAGGGTCGGGCTCGCGGAGAAGGTCCTCGACGTCCGGGAAGACCTGGAGGGCCACTACACCTTCCTGATCGAGAACGCCGGCCGGTGACGTCGGCGGGACACCGGCCGCGCCGCCCGCGACGACGAACACCGCGGTGCCCTTTCACAACTGCGGTTCTCGCTAGGTGAGGCATCGGCGCGATGATCGCCCGACTGGAGGTTGGACTCGTACGAGGAAAAAGGGCCAATATGAGTACTACGCGCGAGATCGGGGAGGTGACCGCCGTGGCCGACCGGGAACGGCTGGTGATCCGGGCGTTCGTCACGATGGCGGACACCCTGGTCGAGGGGTACGACGTAGCCGAATTGTTGCAGAGCCTGACGCAGCGGTGCGTCGAGCTGCTCGAGGTCGGGGCCGCCGGGCTGACGTTCGCCGACGAGCAGGGGAGCATCCAGGCGCTGGTGTCCCCGGCGGAGCAGGACGGGCTGCGGGAGCTGGTCAAGCTCGGAACCGACGAGGGCCCGGGCGTGGACTGCTTCCGGTCCGGGGCCGCGGTCCACGCGGCCTCGATCGGCGCGAACACCCAACGGTGGCCACGGTTCGCCGCGGCGACGCTGCGGGCGGGGTTCGCCTCGGTGCACGCGCTGCCGCTGCGCCTGCGCGGGCTGACGATCGGTGCGCTGAACCTGTTCGGCCGCACGGCGGTACCGGTCGAGGACCTCGCGCTGGCGCAGGCCCTCGCGGACACCGCCACGATCGGGATCCTGCAGGCACGCGCCATCCGCGGCGGCGAGGTGCTCTCGGGCCAGCTGCAGTCGGCGCTGAGCAGCCGCGTGATCATCGAGCAGGCGAAGGGTGTGTTGTCGGTCAGCGGGCGCCTGTCGATGGCGGACGCGTTCACGGTGCTGCGCCGGTACTCGCGCAGCAACAACGCCCGGCTCAGCGAAGTCGCCCGCTCGCTGGCCGAACGCGAACTCGACCCGGCCGTGGTGCTGATGCGGGCGGACCGAGGGAACTGATCACGGGCTCGCCCGCTCCGCCGGAGCTTTCTCCCCGGCGGCCGGTTTCAGTCCGGACCCGACCGTCCCTTGTGGACATTCCGGGCCTCGCACCCGGACGCGGTCGATCATCCTCTGTGCCTCGGCCTCGGTGAACCGGCCCTGGCGCACGTAGCCGACGATGGCGGCCACGGTGCTCAGGTGCGGTTCGGCGATGCCCGTCAAGTCCACGGAATCCACGGCGGCCCCTCACCCCGTTGGCTCGCCGCCGGGGGCAGGGGCGGCTCTTCGCACCCTACGCGCTCGGTGTGCCGTTGTGCGGGACTCGGACACACCTTCTGCGGCAACGATTTCAGCGGTCCTCGGTCGCAACAGGGCAGCGCTGGCAGGAAAAATCCCTGCCGACGTGGGGGAAACCGGGACGGATCAAGCCTTCCCGGCGGGGGCGACGGCGGCCATCGCCCGGTCGAGGCACGCGGCGAACGTCTCCGCGGCCCCGCCGGCGAGCCACGCGTGCTGCGCGGCGAGCAGGCACGAGAACGCGGCGCCGGCGACGGCGGGAAGCGCCGGGTCGGTCGGGTCGGACGGCGTGCCACGGGTTTCGGCGCGTTCGCGCAGCACGGTCTCGGCCGCCGCCGCCATGCGGTGCAGCTTCTCGAGGTAGCTCGCCAGCAGGGCGGGCGTCGCGAAGACGATGCGTTGCATGGGTTCGGCGACCTCGTGCTTGCCGGGCGCGTCGACGTAGGGCACCAGCAGGTCGAACACCCGGCGCAGTGAGGTCCAGGCCGGTTCGTCGAGCGGGCGCTCGCGCAGCCGCTCGACCATCGTCTCGGCCAGCACCTCGAACTTGCCGACGATCAGGTCTTCCTTGGTGGGGAAGTAACGGAACAGGCTGCGCCGCGACAGGCCCGCGGCCTCGGCGACGTCGTCCATCGTCGTGTGCTCGTAGCCGTGCTCGACGAACAACCGCTGCGCGGCCTCGGTGATGTCCTGCTGAACGGCCCGGCGGGTCCGTTCGCGCAGGCCGGGGCGGTGGTCGGTCACCGGGCCACCCTAGCAGCGCCCGGCAGAGTTGGCACTGAGTGCCATAAGTGGCGTACAGTGCCGATTGAGCAACCCGAGAACGAGGAGCGTCATGTCCGAACCGAAGACGATCGTGATCACCGGTGCCAGTGACGGGATCGGTGCGGCCGCGGCCCGCCGCCTGCACGCCGACGGCCATCGAGTCGTGGTCGTCGGGCGCTCGCCCGCCAAGACCGAGGCCGTCGCCAAGGAGCTCGGGGTCGAGCACCACACCGCCGACTTCGCGCGCTTCGCTCAGGTGCGCGACCTGGCCGCCGCGCTCGACGCGGCCCACCCGCGCATCGACGTGCTCGTGAACAACGCCGGCGGCATCTTCGGCGACCGCGCGAAAACCGCCGACGGCTTCGAGAAGACCCTGCAGGTCAACCACCTGTCGCCATTCCTGCTCACCACGCTGCTGATGGACAAGCTGCTGGCATCGCGCGCCTCGGTGATCCAGACGTCGAGCTCCGGCGCCCGGCTCTTCGGCGACCTGCGCCTCGACGACCTCGGCCATGACGCCGCGTTCACGCCGCACAAGGCCTACGGCACCGCGAAGCTGGAGAACATCCTGTTCACCCGCGAGCTCCACACCCGCTTCCACGCGCGGGGCCTGTCCGCGGCGGCCTTCCACCCCGGTGCGGTCGCCACGGCCTTCGCGACCGAGAGCTCCAGCTTCTTCCGGCTGGTCTACACGAACCCGCTCGGCCGGATGGTCATGGTGAGCCCGGAGAAGGGCGCGCGACAGCTGGTCTGGCTGGCGACCACGGCGCCGGGTGTCGACTGGGAGTCCGGGGCGTACTACGAGCGCGGCAAGCCCGCCCGGCGCGTGAACCCGCAGGCGAACGACGACGACCTCGCGCGCCGGCTGTGGGACCGCTCGGCCGATCTCGTCGGGGTGAAGACCGCCTGAGGCTCAGTGGGGCCGGAGGCCGGCCACGACCAGGTCCAGCAGTCGCGACGCCAGCTCGCGCTGGTCTTCGTGGCCCGCGATGAGGGTGACGCCGCCGATCGCCATCATCACGTCGTCGGCTGGGACGTCGGCGCGCAGTGTCCCGGCCTCCGCTGCGGCGGTCAGCATGCGTTCGATCGCCGCGCGCAGCAGGTCGCGGCTGTGCGTGCGCAGGCCTTCGCGGGCGGCGAGGATGCCGGGCAGTGCTTCGGCCATCCCGTTCTTGGTGAGCATGTAGTCCACGAACCGCTCCGCCCACGCGCGGAGAGCGGCGTCGGGTGCCAGCTCGGCGAGCAGGTCCGCGGCGGATCCGGCCAGGCGTTCGGTCTCGCTGCGGTAGGTCGCCTCCACGAGGTCTTCCCGGGCCGGGAACCGCCGGTACAGCGTGGCGATGCCGACGCCGGCCTCCTTCGCGATGGCCTTGAGCGAGGTGTCCGCCCCCTGGTGGGAAAACGCGCGCGCCGCGGCCTCGAGGATGCGGTCCTGGTTCTCCTGCGCGTCGGCCCTCAGCGACCGTCCGGTGTTCGTCACGCCACTCCTTTTTGCTAAGTGGACCCGCATCCGATTATAGTCGTAAGTGGAACCAGCTCCACATACGAGACTAGCGGAGCAGAGAGGACAGCACCATGACCCAGCGAGTGACCACGCCCTTCGGCGCGACGTCCACGGCGGCCGAAGTGGTCGCCGGGGTCGACCTGAGCGGCCGGCGCGCCGTCGTGACCGGGGCGGCGTCGGGGATCGGCGAGGAGACGGCCCGCGTGCTCGCGTCGGCCGGCGCGGAGGTGACACTGGCCGTGCGCGACCAGGCAGCGGGGCAGCGGGTGGCGCGCGAGATCGTGGCGAGCACGGGCAACGCGGCCGTGCACGTGGCCACACTGGACCTGGCCGACCCGGCTTCGGTCAGCGCGTTCGTGGCGGCCTGGGAAGGGCCGCTGCACATCCTGGTGGCCAACGCCGGCGTGATGGCCACACCCGAGCGCCGGACGGCGCACGGCTGGGAGCTGCAGTTCGCCACCAACTACCTCGGCCACTTCCAGCTGGCGACCGGCCTGCACGGAGCGCTCGCCGCGGCCGGGCACGCCCGCGTGGTCGTGGTCAGCTCGGTGGGACACGTCAACGGCGAGGTCCTCTTCGACGACGTGTCCTTCGCCCGCGCGCCGTACGACCCGTGGGCGGCCTACAGCCAGTCGAAGACGGCCAACATCCTCTTCGCCGTCGAGGCCGCCCGGCTCTGGGCGGCCGAGGGGATCGCGGTCAACGCGCTCAATCCGGGCCGCATCTGGTCGACGAACCTCGGCCGGCACATGGACAACCCGCCTTCGGCCTTCGATCCCGCCGGTGCGACCGGCGTGTCCGTGAAGGACATCGCGCAGGGCGCCGCGACCTCGGTGCTGCTCGCCGCGTCGCCGCTCGTGGAAGGCGCGACCGGGAAGTACTTCGAGGACTGCCAGGAAGCCGAGCCGTTCACCGCCGGGGTGCGGCGCGGCGTCGCCGACTTCGCGCTCGACCCGGCGAAGGCGCGGCGGCTGTGGACGCTTTCGGCGGAACTGCTCGCCGAAGCGGGTTATCCGGTCGCGTGACCGGGACGCCGGTGTGGTGCCGGGTGCACGGATGCACCACACCGGCGCGGGCCGTCACTCGCGCAGGAACGTGAGCAGTTCGGCGTTGAAGGTGGCGGCGTGGGTGACGTTGAGGCCGTGCGGGGCGTCCTCGACCAGCACGAGCCGGCTGTCGGGAATGGCCTCCGCGGTCCGCTTCCCGCTGACCTCGAACGGCACGATCGCGTCCGAGTCGCCGTGGATGACCAGCGTCGGGATGGTGAAGGCCTTCAGGTCGTCGCGGAAGTCGGTCTTGGTGAACGCGGTGGTGCAGTCCAGCGTGCCCTTCGGGGAGGCGAACGCGGCGATCACCGTGTTGTAGGCGTGCACCGAAGGGCTGACCAGGTCGGTGCGGCCCTTCACGGAGAAGAAGTTCGTGACGAACCCTTCGACGAAGGCGGGGCGGTCGGCGCGGATCCCGTCGTGGAAGCCCGTGAGCGCGGCCTCGTCGAGACCGCCGTCGGGGTTCCCGTCCTCCTTGAACAGGTACGGCGGCACGGCCGCGGCGAACACGGCCTTGGCGACGCGGCCGGTGCCGTAGCGACCGACGTAGCGCGCGACCTCGCCGCCGCCCATCGAGAAGCCGACGAGCGTGACCTCGGTGAGGTCGAGCGCCGCGAGGAGCTTGTCGAGGTCGTCGGCCAAGGTGTCGTAGTCGTAGCCGTCCCACGGCTGCGACGACTGCCCGAATCCGCGGCGGTCGTAGGTGATCACGCGGTAGCCGTCTTCGACGAGCGCCGGCACCTGGCCCTCCCACGAACGGCTCGACAGCGGCCAGCCGTGGATCAGCACGACCGGGCGGCCCGCGCCGTGGTCTTCGTAGTAGAGCTCGATCGGCGCGCCGTTTTCTTCCCCGACTGTCACCTTGGGCATGAACTGTCCTCTCACTGGCGAAACGGAGTGGGTGCGGAGCCTCGGGTCGTGGCCTCGTTGCCGGGACCGGTGCTGCCGAGTGAACGGTATTACGGGGCGGTGGTGTCGCGGCAGTACCGCGGCCGGTGAACTTCCCCGAACGGCCTTGTGCGCTGCCTAAGTCGTCGCCGGCGTGCTCGGCGTGCTCGTCGAGCTGCCGCACACGGAGACGACGGCGCTGATCGCCGTGGCGACCTGCGTCGCGGCCGTGCGCAGCGCGGTGACGTCGAGCGGCTGGGTCGTCAGCACGTCCTGCAGCTGCTGGAGCGCCGTCCCGGCGGCGTCGAGGTCGGATTGCGCTTGCGGCCCGAGCTCGGCCTTGGCGGCGTCGAGGGACGAGCGCAGGTCGCGCGCCGCGGTAGTCACCTCGTCGCGACTCGCTTGGCCGGTGACGAGCGAGGCCGTCTTGGTCGCGAGGTTCTGGGCCGCCGTGGCGACCGAGGCGCACGCGACGCGCCCTCCGTCCGAGGTCGGCGCGGGCGAGGCCGGGGCGGACGCCGGCGGCGGCGTCTGTCCATTTTGGCCACCCGCGCACGCGGCGGTGATCGCGAGCGCGCCGAGCAGCGCCGCGACGGCCGCGACGGCCCGCCGCGCCCTGGGGTGGCGTCCGGCGCCGGTTTCCTCGGCCACGTCCGCCTCCTCGTCTGCGCCGACGGTGGTCTGCCCACCATCGTTGCGGCGCGGGCCGGTCGCCCGCCTCGCCCGGTCCGGGTGAGCTGCACTGCCCTTGACGTCTTCGGCGCACGCGACTTACTCTCCTATCACCAAATGATTTGTGGATATCGCACAGTGATAAATAAGCGGTGATAACAGTGGAGGTGGCGTGATGACGCGCTCGGACGACGCGGGGCTGCCCGCCATGGCGCGGGCGAGCGTGGCGCTGCCGGACGCGACGGGGGAGGTCCGCTCGTTCGACCTCGTGCCGGCCGGTCCCGGCGAGGGCTGGCTGGAGGTCATCGCGTCGGGGATCTGCGGTACCGACGTGGCGTTGTTCGGCCGGGGCGTCGCCGAGCCGACGGTGCTGGGACACCACGTCGTCGGCCGGGTGGCGGCGCTCGGTGCCGAGGCGGCGCGGCGACGCGACCTGGTCCTCGGCGATCGCGTGGTGCTGGAGGAGTACCTGCCCTGCGGCCGGTGCCCGACGTGCGCGACCGGGTCGTACCGGCTGTGCCCCGAGACCGACCTGTGGCGCGGCGGCCGGCGCGTGGGCCTGATCCCCGCGGCCGAGCGCCCCGGCCTCACCGGCGGCAACGCCGAGTTCACGTTCCTCCCGGCCAACGCGGTGACCCACCGCGTGCCGGCCGGGCTGAGCGACGCGCTCGCGGCCTGGGTGCTCCCGTACGCCAACGCGATCGACTGGGTGACCGGCGCCGGAGCGCTGCGCGGCGGGGAAACCGTCGTGGTCCTCGGGCCGGGTTACCACGGGCTCGCGGTCGCCGCGTCGGCGCGGCGTGCGGGTGCCGGCCGGGTGTTCGTGACGGGCCTGGCCCGCGATGCGCAACGGCTGGAGATGGCCGAGGCACTGGGCGCGCATCCGGTGGTCGTGGCGGACGAGACCGTCCGGTTCGGACACCTCCCCGAAGGCACGGCGGACGTCGTCGTCGACACCGTGGGCAGCGACCCGTCCGTGCTCGACCCCGCCGTCGCCCTGCTCGGCCACGGCGGGCGCCTCGTGCTGACGTCCCCGAAGAACCCGGCGCCCATCACCCTCGACTCGGCTTCGCTGTTCCGGCAAGGACTTCACGTCGCCGCCGTGCGCGGCCGCTCGCCGGAAGCCATCGCCGAAGCCCTCACCTCACTCACCGCCGGCGACTCCGGCCTCGACGCCGTGCCGACCGTGGAGGTCGACCTCGACGGCACGGCCGAGATGCTCGCGCGCCTGGCCGCCGGCACCGGGCCGGAGTCGCCCCACGTCGTCGTCCGGCCCGCCGCCTGACCCGAACCGCACCCACCACGAGAAGGAGTCTGTGTTGCTGACACGCGAGCAGAACGAGCGGCTCGTCCGCACGAACAAGGGCACCGAGATGGGGACCTTGCTGCGCCGCTACTGGATCCCGGCCCTGCTGGCCGAGGAGATCCCGGAGCCGGACTGCCCGCCGGTACGCGTGCAACTGCTGGGGGAGCGGCTCATCGCGTTCCGCGACACCGAGGGCCGGATCGGGCTCATCGACGAGTTCTGCAGCCATCGCACCGCGTCGCTCTTCTTCGGCCGCAACGAGGAATGCGGGCTGCGCTGCGCCTATCACGGCTGGAAGTACGACGTGGACGGCAACTGCGTCGACATGCCCTCGGAGCCGCCGGAGAGCCGCTTCCGCGAGAAGATCAAGCAGACCGCCTACCCCTGTGTCGAACGTGGTGGCGTGATCTGGGCGTACCTGGGCCTGCCCGAGCTCAAGCCGGACCTGCCCGAGCTGGAGTGGGCCACGCTGGCCGGCTCGCAGGTGTTCGTGTCGAAACGCTTGCAGGAAACCAACTTCATGCAGGCGATGGAGGGCGGCATCGACTCCAGCCACGTCTCCTTCGCGCACCGGTTCAACATGGACGACGACCCGATGCACGCCGGGACCGCCGGGCTGGAGTACCTCAAAGCCGACACCCGCCCCAAGTTCGAGGTCATCGAGTCCGACGGCGGCCTGCTGATCGGCGCGCGGCGCAACGCCGGCGACGACGAGTACTACTGGCGCGTCACGCAGTGGATCATGCCGTGGTACACGATCATCCCGCCGTTCGGCACGCACAACCCGCTGGGCGCGCACGCCTGGGTGCCGATCGACGACGAGACCTGCTGGGCGTGGAGCATCAACTACCACCCGACGCGTGACCTGCGCGAGGACGAGGTGGCCTCGATGCGCCGTGGCGAGGGCATCCACGCCAAGTACCTGCCCGGCACGTACCGCACGTTGGCCAACAAGGACAACGACTACCTCATCGACCGCGAAGCGCAGCGGCGCAAGCGCACGTTCAGTGGCGTCGAGGGCATCGCGGCGCAGGACTTCTCGCTGCAGGAGAGCATGGGCCCGATCGTCGACCGCACCAAGGAACGGCTCGGCACCAGCGATGCCGCGATCATCCTCGCCCGTCGCCGGCTGCTCGCCGCCGCCGAGGAAGCCGGCGAGAACGGCGACCCGCTGCCCGGCGACCGGGCCGAGCACCACCGTGTCCGTTCGGCTTCGGTGCTGCTGCCGAAATCGGTGCCGTTCAACGAGGGCGCGAGGGAAGCGCTCGTCGTGCGGCCCGGCGAAGAGTTCGTGTCCATCTGACCCCGCACCCCGGAAGGAGGGACCCGGCCATGGCCGAACCCTCGTGGCCCCGCCGGTCCTACGAAGCCGGCGTGCTGCTGATCCCGCTCGACGCCGCCGCCCGTGCGTGGGCCGATGCCCGAGCCGGAACCGGCCTGGCCGGCATCACCGTCGCCGACGAGCTGCTGCTGGACTCCCAGCAGCGTTTCGAACCCGAGCCGCTGCCCGCGACGGGCGAGGGCCGGGCCGTGAGCAGTCCCGTCGAGCGGGCAGTGCACGAAGCCGACGTCGTCGTGCTGCTGGCCCACGACCTGCCGGAGGTCGATCGCACCGCCGTCGGGGTGATCGGCGACGCGGCGCGGTCGGCCGGGAAGCTGCTCGGCGCGGTGCTCGTCAGTCCCGGGGCGCGATGGGAGGACCCCGCCGCGCATCTCGCCGTCGCCGCGATCCGGGAGTCGGCCGACAACGTGGTGATCCTCAAGGACGATGCCTTCGTGACCGCTTTCCTGCAAGTACTGCGCGGTGGTGCGCGCGACGGCGAGCTCACCGGGGGTGCCGCGCGATGACGGAGGAGACGACCCGCGCCGTGCGGGTGGTGCAGGCGCGCTGGGAAGCCGAGGGCGTGGTGTCGCTGCGGCTGCGAGCCGCCGACGACCGGCCGTTGCCGTCGTGGACGCCCGGCGCGCACCTCGACGTCGTGCTGCCTTCGGGGCTCGTGCGCCAGTACTCCTTGTGCGGGGAACCGGATTCGCCCGACTACACCGTCGCTGTGCTGCGCGAAGCGGCCGGGCGCGGCGGGTCGGCCGAGATCCACGACACGGCTCTGCTCGGGCGGGAGCTGCGGATTCGCGGGCCGCGCAACCGGTTCGAGCTCGAACCCGCCGGTCACTACGTCTTCGTGGCCGGCGGCATCGGCATCACGCCGCTGCTGGCGATGATCCGCCAGGCCGCGGACCACGGCGTGCCCTGGCAGCTGCACTACGGCGGACGGCGGCGCGACACCCTCGCCTTCGCCCTTGAGCTGACCGAGCTCGCGCGGCGCGGCAACGGTGAGATCCATCTGCGCAGCGACGACGTCGAAGGTCCGCTTCCCTTGCTGGACATCGTCCGCGCCGCCCCCACCGGGGCGATGCTGTACGCGTGCGGCCCCGGCGGGCTGCTCACGGCGCTGGCTGAGACCGTCGAGCGGGAGAACCCCGCTCTGCTGTTGCGGTTCGAGCGGTTCACCGGCGAACCCGCCGAACCGATCGGCGTCACCGCGCAGGAGTCCTTCGAGGTGGAGCTGGCGCAGACCGGCGAGACCGTCACCGTCCGATCCGGACAGTCCATTCTCGACGCGGTGCGCGTCAAACGGCCGGACATCCTTTCGTCCTGCGAAGAAGGGTTCTGCGGTACCTGCGAGACCAAGGTGCTCGCGGGGGAGCCCGTGCACCGCGACACCCTCCTCAGTGCCAAGGAACGCGCGAAGAACACCACGATGATGATCTGCGTCGGCGGCTGCGCGTCCGCCCGGCTCGTGCTCGACCTCTAGCGGAGACCGGCTTTCCCGGCCGGTTCCGCCTCTCCCCGACGGCGCGGGTGTTCCCGTCCGCGCCGCCCGGCACCCCACCACGGAGGCTCAACGATGAGCGTTGCCCCGGCGGCTCCCGTCGCCCTGTCCAAGTACCGCTGGCTCGTGCTGTTCGCGTGCTGGTTCTCCTTCACCCTCACCTCCATCGACCGCTCGACGTGGGGCCCGGCCGCGGTGTTCGTCGGGCAGGGCCTCGGCGTGCCGCTTGCGAGCCTCGGCGCATTCGCCACCGCGTACTACGTCGGTTACGTCGTGTCCAACGCCGTCGGCGGTGTGCTGTCCGACGCGATCGGCAGCCGCCGCACGCTCACCGCGTCGCTGTTCGGCGCCGGCGTGCTGATGATCGTCTTCGGCTCCACGACGTCGGCGGCGCTCGGCATCACCGTGCAGGCACTGGTCGGGCTGTTCGCCGGCGCCGACTACGCCGCCGGCATCCGCCTGGTCACCACGTGGTTCCGGCCGAACGAGCTCGGGCTGGTGATCGGCGTCTTCCTCACCGCGACGTCCATCGGCCTCGGCATCGCCAACGCGATCGTGCCGAGCCTGATCGCGTGGCACGGCTGGGAGACGAGCTACCACCTCTTCGGCGGGATCTCGATCGCCTTCTCGGTGGTGCTGTACTTCGTGCTCAAACCCGGCCCGCTCGGCACGCCGCCGGTCAGCCGGAGCACGTCGGCGCGCCGCCGGTTCCTGCCCGACTTCTCGCTCGTGCTGCGCAACCGCAACCTGCTGTTCGTGAGCCTCGCCGGGTTCTGCGCCTTCTGGGGCGTCTACGGGTTCGTCACGTGGGCCAACGCGCTCATGATCAAGGGCCACCACATCTCGCCGGGCACGGCGGGGCTGGTCGTGGTGATCTTCTCGGTCATGGCCGCGATCGCCAAGCCGTTGCTGGGGTTCCTCGCCGACCGGTTCTTCCCGGACAAGCGCAAGCTGCCGATCATCGCGCTGTCGGGCATCTTCGGCGTGCTGCTGATCGTGTTCGGCACCCTCGGCGCGACGTCGACGTTCTTCTGGATGGGCGCGATCCTGGGCCTGTTCGCCTACGCGGCGATCACCTTGCTCGTGGCGTTCGTGCCGACGCTGGTCCCGGCCACCGTCACGGGGACCGCGGCCGGCACGACCAACGCCTTGTGGCAGCTGGGCACCACCATCGTTCCCGTGGTGGTCGGCGCGGTGTTCGCCGGCACCGGATCGTTTCTCGCGGCGTTCGCGACGCTGGCCGCGGGGCCGCTGCTGGCGATGGTCCTGATGCTCGGGGTGCGCGAAGGTCGCGGAGAGCCCGAGCCGGCGGGGACGCCGGCCAAGGTCAGCGCGGGTCGAGCGCGTGGCTGAGGTTCGCCGCCGCCTCGCGCACGCGGTCGATCACGAGGGCCCGGCGTTCGTCGTCCATCCGGAACGCCGGGCAGGGTGCGGAGATTGCGGCCACGACCTGGCCCCCCTCGTGCACCGCGGCCGAAGCGGCCCACACGCCCTGGTCGATCTCCTCGTTGCTGACCGCCCAACCGCGTTCGACGTCGTGCTCCACCTCGCGCAGGAACTCGTCGCGACCGCGGGCCGGCGGCTGGGCGCCCGACTCGAGAGCGGAGTCGACGTAGGCCGCCCGCTCGGCGGGGGTCTTGGCGCCCAGCAGCAGGCGCGCGCTCGCGCCCCTCAGCAGGGGCAGCGGCTGGCCCGGTTCGAACGACAGCCGGAACCGGCTCGGCGTCTCGATCCGGTGGAAGCACACGGGCTGCCCGGCGACCATCCGCATGAGCAGCACGGCTTCGCCGATCTGCTCGGCCAGCCGGCGCATGTGCGGCTCGGCCAGGTCCACGATGGGCGTGGCCTGCCGGGCGGCCCGCCCGAGGGCCGCGACCCGCATCGACAGGTGGTACCGGCCGCGGTTGCCTTCTTCGATGAGGCCCATTTCGCGCAGCATGGCGACGTAGCGGTGCGCCGAGGGCACGGGGACGTCGACCTTCTCGGCGAGGTCCTTCACCGACGCCGTCGGGTGCTGCTCGGTGAACGCGAACAGCATCTCCAAAGCCCGCCGAGCGCTGTCCGCTCCGGTTTTCGCGCCTGCCACCCGAGTGTCCTCACCTGCCGTCGAGAGTCTCGCCGAAGCTGTTGCACCGGCGGGGCCTTGGCGGAAGTCTATCATCGAATGATTGCGAATTATCACAGGTTGATACAGGAGGGCATGGTGTCCCATCCCGGCGACGCGGTGAAGCGCGCGGTCTCGGCACGGATCTTCGCACTGCTGGACGTCGTCGCCGAAGCAGCCACGCCGCCGACATTGAGCGCGATCGCCCGCGACGCGCGCCTGCCGGTGCCGACCGTGCACCGGCTGCTCGGTGACCTCCTGCGCTCGGGCGCGCTCGTCCGCACAGCCGACGGCGGCTACCAGCTCGGGGAGCGCATCTGGCGCCTGGGTGTCGCGGCGCCGTGGGAACGCGAGTTCCGCGCGGCGGCCGCGACCCACACCCACGCACTCGCGCGGCGCACCGGCTCGGCGGTCGCGTTGAGCGCCCTGGACGGCACCCGCCTGATCTGCCTCGACTCCGTCGCGGGCCTCTGGGAGACGGTCGAGCTGAGCCGGTCGGGCGACTCCCTGCCGACGGCGGCCGCCAGCGCGGGGAAGATCCTGCTCGCCGGTGCGGCCAAGGACCGCGCGCCGGCCGTCCTGAGTGGACGGCTGCCGCGGTTCACGCCCTTCACCCCCGTCGAGCCCGGGCTGGTCCGGCCGCTGCGGGACGCGGCGGCCGCGATCGCCGCCGCCCTCAGCTCATGACGAACCGCGTTCCGGCCACTGCTCCTCCTTGAACACCCCGCGGAAACCAGGTGCCTCAGAAAACCTCGGGCGAGGGTGCGCGCCAAGCATTTCTCCCGCTTGGCGGAAAAGCCCGGTCGCGGGGTCAGCGAAAGGGCGGCGACGTGGTCCGCTCGGGGTGGCCGGGGGAGTACGAGCAGCTGATCGACTCGTGCGTCGCGCTCGCGATTCGAAGTGCATTAAGGCTTGCAGCTGCGGCCATTCGGCCTAACCGCGCCGTCACTGTCCGGCCGCGTCCACATCGGATTGTCGAACCGGCGCCGGGAGTTCATCGGCGACGCTGCGCCCGAACGCGAAGACGAACTCGCCGAAATGCGGCATTCGCGGCGGCCGAATGGGCGCAGTTTGCAAGTGCAGTGGCGTGTTTCACAGTTGTACCAGTCCTGCGTGATCCGTGAACCGACGCTCGCGCGGGCAGGTGAGCCGACGGCAAATCCAGAGCCGACGGCCGCGATTCCCCGGCCGTGTCGTGGCAGTTCGCGCCGGTGATCGAAGGCGGAAAACGGTCCGAACCGCGATTTGGTGATCTTTTGACCGCGACCAGACCATTCCCTCGGTTCTGGGCCGGAGTGACCGAATGTGGTTGGGCTGATCGTGTGGGCCTGGAAGTGATCTTGCGTGGCCCGTTGGCCGAGAGTGGTGGTGTCGGTAGTGTCTGCGCTCGCAAGGGTGACCCCAATGGGCGATGATCGAGTCGGCCGGCCGGGTTTCGCACCACGAAGTGAACTCGGAGTCATTGCTGGAACGTGATCATCGGACCGACTCCGAACGTGCTGTGCGCGGATCTTGCCCACCCGGTCACCGGGGTACACCGGGTCTTCGGAATTCCATCCGATCCGTTCGTCCTTTTTCGACGCAGGAAGATAGAATAGTGGATTTCGACGCGCTGGCCGCCGAGCTGAGAAAACTCCGGGAAAACGTCGCCGGCGTCACCGACACCGTGCTCGCGGCGGTCGACGGGATACCGATCATGGCCGACGCGGCCGACCACCTCGATCCCGCGAAGCTGTCCGCGCTGGCGGCCGCCGACCTCGGGATCGCCCGCCAGGCGTCGGAGGTGTGCGGGCAAGGCACGTTGAAGCAGACCGTGGTTTTCAGCAGTGACGGCTACATGGCCGTGTACGCCATCGGCCGGGTGGCGGTGCTGGTTGTCATGGGGGACAAGGGACTCAACGTCGGTCGCCTGCTGTTCGAGTCCCGCCCCGTCATCGAGCGGCTCGGCGCGATCCTGGCCGCCTAGCCGAACCCGGCACCCCGCCCACCACCAGTTCACAAGAGGAGTTCGAGTGATGATGAACATCGACACCGCGTTGAAGGAAGCCATGTCCATCGCCGGCGCCATCGGCGTCGCCCTGGTCGACTACGACAGCGGGATGTCGCTCGGCACGAGCGGCGGCGGCGACTGGCTGGACCTCGAGGTCGCCGCGGCCGGCAACACCGAGGTGGTGCGGTCCAAGCTGCGGGTGATGGCCTCGCTCGCGCTCAACGACAGCATCGAGGACATCCTGATCACCCTGCACCGCCAGTACCACCTGATCCGCCTGCTGAACTCGGTCGGTTCCCGCAACTCGCTGTTCCTCTACCTGGTGCTCGACCGTGAACGCGCGAACCTGGCGCTGGCGCGGCACTACCTCAAGCGCATCGAAGCGGACCTGCAGGTCTAGCTCCACCCCCACAGAGGAGGCGGTGATGACCGGAGGCGGGTCCAGCGTCGCTCTCACCATCGGCTCGGCGTTCATGACCGACCTCGGGTCCCCGTTCCCGGCGAAGATGAACCTCGCGGGTGACGAGCTGGAGTTCACGTTCGTGCTGTCGGGCCACCCGCCCGGCGACGTCTCGGAGTGGGTGCGGCTGCGGTCCGGCGTCGGCCTGGCCGGCCGGGTGCCCCGCTTCACCGCCGACGCGGGCGGGCGCCGGCTCCGCGTCGAGCTCACCGGGACCGCGATCGGTGCGTTGATCGTGCCGTTGGCGGACCTGGCGCCGGCCGGGGTCAACGCTCCGCACCCCGGCCCCTGGCAGGACCGGATGACCACCATGGTGCAGCTCGCCGTGGACGAGATCGCGCGAATGCTGTCGAGGTGCCGGCACCGGGCCGGGGGTGCCGAACCGCTGATCGACCTGGAACTGTCCTACGAGCCGGACCGCGAGTACCGCACCCGCGTCACCGAGGTCCACGAGCAGGTGCGCGCCTTCGTGTCCCCGGTCCGGCCCGTGCTGGAACTGCGCTGGCGCGCGGTGACCCCGGCGCAGCGCAAGGCCCTGCTCGACGAGCTGCCCGACATCGCCCCGGCCCGCAGGTGGTTCCGCCGCAGCCGCACCACGACGATCATGGGACTCGAAGTGGAGCTGCCGTCCTGAGTGGACACTCCACTAGGGCAGCACGACGAGTTTCCCGATGGCTCGGTCGTTTTCCAGGTAGCAGTGGGCCGCGACGATATCCTCGAGGCCGAAGACCCGGTCGAGGCTGGGCCGGTAGACGCCGGCCTCGACCCCGTGGACGATCCGCTGCATCACGGGTGTGCTGCCCTTGAGGTTGTCACTGTGGAACGCCGTGAGCTTGGTGCCGGAGGGGATCATCGCGATCGGTTCGAGGTCCGGGATCACCCACCCGCTCAGCGAACCCGCCACGCACACCGTCCCGGTCCGCCGGACCAGGTTCAGCGAGTCGATCGCCGTGCTCGCCCCGACGAGGTCCAGCACGTGGTCCGGTCCTGCGGGCCAGAGCGCGTGCACACTCGCCGCCAGCGAGCCACCGGGGTCGACGAGCACGTGGTCGACACCGGCGGCCTTCAAAGCGTCGACCTTGTCCGGACGCCGGGTCGTGGCCGCGACCTCGACCCCGCGGGCGGCCGCGATCGACGCGGCCGCCAGCCCCACCGACGACGTCCCGCCGCGGATCAGCAGCCGGCCCCGCGTGGCCGCCAAGGTGTCCAGCGCGCCCTGCGCGGTCAGGTACGTCTCCGGCAGCGCGGCCAGGACGTCCCACGGCAACGTGGTCGTGATCGGCATCAGCAGCGGGTTCGGCACCAGGGCGTACTCCGCGTAGCCACCGTCGAATTCGCGGCCCAGCTCACCCATCACCGCCGCGACTGTCGTGCCCTCCGACAGCAGGGGATCGGTGGAGACCGCCACGGTTCCCACGCACTCGATGCCCAGCACCCGTGGGAAGGTGACATTCGGGGAGTGCCCCTGGCGCGTCCTCAGCTCCGACCGGTTCAGGCCCGCGCCCCGCACTCGCACCAGGCTCCAGCCCTCCCGCACCGCCGGCACCGGCACCTCACGGATCTCCAGGACCTCCGGCCCGCCCGCCCGGACGCAGACCGCCGCTCGCATCGTCGTACCCATGCCCTGCACTCTCGCCCGGACGCGCGCTGACCGGCCACCGGTAGAATGCCAACTCATGCCCGACGGCCGCCAACCTGCCCGCTCGCACGTCTGGCCGTCCGGCGGCGCGCACTTCTGGCCGTCGGGCGGAACGAGCCCCGTGCAATCCCACCCGCGCGGCCACCTCGTGTACGCCGCCCGCGGCGTCCTGTCGGTCCACACTGGACAGGGCACCTCGATCGTCCCGGCCAACCGCGTCGCCTGGACGCCCGCCGGTGCCACCCACCACCACCGCGCCCACGGCGACACGGACATGCGGATCGTCTTCCTGCCGCCGTCCCTCGCCCGGCTCGTGCCGGACCACCCCGCCGTGTTCGCGGCCTCCGATCTCGCCCGCAGCGCCCTGCTGACCCTCACCGGGCCCCGCAACTACGACCCTTCCGCGCGCCCCCTCGACCCCGCGGCGCGCGCCCGCCTCCGCCGCGTGCTCGTCGACGAACTCCACGAGGCCCCCGAACAACCCCTGCACCTCCCGCAACCCCACGACGACCGCTTGCGCGCCCTCGCCCGCGCCCTGCACGAAACCCCCGCGGACAACACCCCCCTCACCGACCTCGGCCGCACCGTCGGCGCCAGCGCCCGCACCCTCAGTCGCCTGCTCCACGACGAGCTCGGCATGACCTTCTACGAGTGGCGCACCCAGCTGCGCGTCTACCACGCCCTGATCCTTCTCTCCGAAGGCCACGACACCACGCACGTAGCGCACGCCTGCGGCTGGGCCAATCCGAGCCACTTCATCGCCGCGTTCACCAAACTCGTGGGCACGACACCGGGGCGACACCGGGCCGGTCGGCAGGGCCGGGAGCCGGGCTTCTAGGAGCGACAAAGGCACCATTCGATTCGGTGCCCGGCAGCGCGGGCACAGTCACGCCGGGGCGGAGCCGCGCAGAGCGATCCGCCAGATGTCGCCTGGCTGCCGGTGCATGATGATGGTCGAGCCCGGGGCGCTGTCGGGGTTGAGCCACACGCGGCGTTCCGTGGGCAGACCGACCGGCCAGTGGATGTCGGCGATGACGTAGCGGCCCTCGTAACTCGTGCCCCGCATCGGCTCTCGGTTGTCGCACGCCCTGCTGTTATATTGACACGTGTCATCTTTTGGGTTCCCGGTCGCCCGAAGAAGGTCGATCCGGACCTCGGATGACCGGGTATACGGGAGGAAGAACCTTGCGAGCCATCACCATCAGCAACGACACCCGGATCAGCCGGAGCCCCGAGGAGGTCTACGACTACGTGACGAAGCCGGAGAACTGGGTGGGTACCCACCCAGTCACCGTGGCGGTCAGGGACGCGCCGGAGGGCAGCGCCGTGGCGGGCACCCGCTGGATCGAGGTCATCGGAGCTCCCGGCACGCTCGACGAGGGCGGCTACGACACCGAATGGCTGGCGACCACTTCGGTGCCCGGCCACACCTGGGTGATCGAGACCGATCGACTGCGCTTCGACGGGGTCCGGTGCCAGATCGTCTACACCCTCATGGCCGAGGGCAGTTGGACGTACTTCCGGCGTGACATGACGGTTCTGGTGGCGGCGGGAGCCGATCTCGATCCGGTCCTCGAGAAGAAGTTCATGGAGGACTCCGCTCATCCCGGCGACTCGGTGCACGCCGGCTACCTCGCCGCGGTCAAGGCGGCACTGGAACGCTAGCCGGGCCGAAGCCAAGGGGGGCGCACTCAGGCGTGGTGCGCCCGCTTTCGTGAGGAGTCGCGGTGATCCGGAACTCAGCCGATGTCCTGGTCCATTGTGGAGGTATCCCGGGCCGGTTGAGTGCCGTGAGGGCTGAAGGAACGCAACCGCATGCTGTTCGACACCACGAGTACCGAGGACAGCGACATCGCGGCGCCCGCGATCAGCGGGTTGAGCAGGCCGAGCGCGGCGAGGGGCAGCGCGGCGACGTTGTAGGCGAACGCCCACACGAGGTTTCCGCGGATTGTGGCGAGGGTGCGTCGAGCCAGCCTGACGGCGTCGGCGACCGCGTGCAGGTCCTCGCGGACCAGGATCACGTCGGCGGCTTTCATCGCCAGGTCCGTGCCGTCGGCGACGGCCAGCCCGAGGTCCGCCGAAGCCAGGGCCGCGGCGTCGTTGATCCCGTCGCCGACCATCGCCACGCAGCGCCCGGCTTCCCGCAGTTCGCGTACGATCCGCGCCTTGTCGGCGGGAAGTACTCCGGCCCGGACCTCGCCGATGCCGAGGCGTTGGGCGACCGCCCTCGCGGCGCCTTCGTGGTCACCGGTCAGCAGCACCGTCCGCAAGCCCAGCCGGTGGAGCTCGGCAACCGCGGCCCGCGCGGAGTCGCGGAGCTCATCAGTGAGGTCGACGGCTCCCAGGACTTCGCCCTCGCGGGCAACGAAGACCGTGGTCGCACTGTCCACAAGGGAGCTTGACAGGCCGGGCGGGATAGTGAGCCCGTCTGCTTCGAGCAGCGCGGCGCGGCCGACGGTGATCGCGGACCCGGCCACGACGGCGCGGACGCCCAGTCCCGCCAACGTCCGGAAGTCGCCGGCGGGAAGCACGTCGCCGGCGGCCGGCACCAGGGCGGAGGCGAGCGGGTGCTCGGAACCCGACTCGGCTGCTCCCGCCAGCCGGAGCAGTTCCTCATGCGACGTCCCGGCCACCGGGCGCACATCGGCGACGGCCATCCGGCCGGTCGTCAAGGTGCCGGTCTTGTCGAGAACGACGGTGTCGACCGCCCGGCTGGCTTCCAGCGCGCCGATCCCCTTGACCAGGATCCCGAGCTGGGCCCCGCGACCGATCCCCGCCATCAGGGCGGTGGGCGTCGCCAGCCCGAGCGCGCAGGGGCACGCGATGATCAGGACCGACAGGGCCGCAGCGAAGCCGTGGCCCCAGTCGTCGCCGGCCAGTGCCCAAGCCACGAGCGTGACGGCCGCGCAGCCGAGCACGACCAGCACGAACACCGCGCAGACGCGGTCGACGAGACGTTGCACGTTCGCCTTGTCGGCCTGGGCCCGGTCCGCGAGCGCGGCCATCCGGGAACCAGCTTGCCCATCATGCCGGTGCCGCCGGCGACTGCCACGCGCATCGTTGCCTCTTCCTCCGGGTCTCGGCGTTTTCGTCAACCAGACTGAGATGCCCGGCAGGACGTGACACCGTGCGTTGCCCGTCACAACGGATCGTGGCCACGCCGGCGGAAGGGCGATCGGAGGTGGTGCGGCGTGCCTTCGCACCGCGAGTGCAGGGCGCTGCTGCCGATTTGCGCTGTCGGCGCAGGCAACAGCGTCCGGCCGCGTGTGATCGTGGCTTCGGCGAGAAGCCCGGCCCGAGCCGGACGAAAGGTGATCCGACCATGCAGGTACACGAAAGTCTTTACCTCGGCGGCGAGTGGCGGCCGGCCTTGGACAACGCGGCGATCGAAGTGCGCTCGCCGAGCACCGAGCAGCTCATCGGTTCCGTGCCGGCGGCCGGCCGGGCGGATGTGGACGACGCGGTCGCGGCGGCGAGGCGGGCTCTGCGCTCGGCGGAGTGGGCCGACCTGAACCCGGACCGGCGGGCCGCCCTGATCGACCGGTTCGCCGACGAGCTGGTCGCCGATCTGGCCGACCGCGCGCGGTTGACGAGCGAGCAGAACGGCATGCCGATCTCGATCGCGCTTCCCGCGGAAGGACAGCTGCCGGTCGGTCTGCTCCGCTACTACGCCGAACTGTGCCGGACCCGGCCGGTCGAGGAACGCCGGCCGCGGCTCGACGGCCGGGGCAGCACGCTGGTCCGCCGGGAGCCGGTGGGGGTGGTCGCGGCGGTCGTGCCGTGGAACTTCCCGCAGACGCTCACCATGTTCAAGCTCGCGCCCGCGCTCGCGGCCGGATGTCCGGTGGTGCTCAAGCCGTCTCCCGAGACCGTGCTCGACGCGTTCGAGCTCGCCGCCGCGGCCGACCGCGCGGGTATCCCGCCCGGCGTGCTGAACGTGGTTCCCGGAGGCGCCGACGTCGGTGAGTACCTCGTGGCGCACCCCGGAGTGGACAAGGTGGCCTTCACCGGGTCGACTACGGCGGGGCGCGAGATCGGCGAGGCGTGCGGCCGGTTGCTGCGGCCGGTGACGCTGGAGCTCGGCGGGAAGTCGGCGGCGATCGTCGCCGACGACGCGGACGTGGCGGCCCTGGCACAGCGGCTCGCCGGAGTGTCGCTGCTCAACAGCGGTCAGACCTGCTACGTCTCGACGAGGATCCTGGCGCCCCGGCGCCGTTACGACGAGGTCGTGGACGCGGTGGCGGGAGTGGCCGGCTCCTTGACCGTCGGAGACCCCCTCGACCGGGCGACACAGATCGGACCGATGGTCAGCAGCCGCCACCGCGATCGAGTCGAGGCCTACATCGAACTCGGCGTCGCGGAGGGCGCCAAGCTGGTCGCCGGCGGCGGCCGTCCCGAGACGGACCGGGGCTGGTTCGTGCGCCCCACGGTGTTCGCCGGAGTGGACGCCGATTCCCGGATCGCTCGTGAGGAGATCTTCGGCCCGGTGCTGGTCGTCCTGCCCTACGAGGAGCTCGACGAGGCCGTCGCACTGGCCAATGACTCGGACTACGGGCTCGGGGGCACCGTGTGGACGTCCGATGTGGAAAAGGGGATCGACCTCGCGCGGCGGATCGAGTCCGGCAGCGTGGGGGTGAACTTCTACTCACTGGATCCCGCGTCTCCCTTCGGCGGCTACAAGGACAGCGGAGTCGGGCGTGAGCTTGGGCCTGAGGGGCTCGCGGCGTACGAGCAGCTCAAGTCCATCTATCTGTCCCACTAGGCTGGTGGTGGTCCAGGAAAATCGAGACTTCGCGGGTCCAGGTCGTGGACCAGTCGTGGGCGAAGATCGCTGGGGCTACGGTCGGCCAGGTGGATTCCTCCGTGGATCGTTCTTGGCTGCGCGCACTCCGTCCCGACGACCAATACGTGCTCGGTGGCGCGGCGAGCCGGCCGGACCTGCTGGCCGAAATGGCCGAGATGATCGGCGAGGGTGCCGTCGGCTGGGCGGTCGAACGCAGTGAGGTGCTCTTCGAACGGGTGGGCTGGACGGCGCCCTTCGGGGACTTTTCCATGGCCCGCGCGGTTCCCGAGGCGATCGTGCTCAGCGCGGTGCTGTGCCTGTGCACGGGGCGACCGGTGACCGACGCGCTGCTGGCCGAGGCGACCAACGCGATTCGGCACGCGGTGCCGCGGGGGCTCACGATCGAGCAGATCATGCAGGGGCTGCAGCGGACGTTGAGCAACCTCACGGCGGAGCTGTTCGCGTTCGCCGACCGCACGCTTCCCGCCAACCGGATCACCGCCGCCGGACGGCAGGTCGTCGCCGATCTGCTGGCCTGGCTGGACGCGCTGACCGAGATCCTGGTCGAGAACTTCTCGGCGGAGCGGCAACGCTGGGTGGAGAGCGCCGCGTACGCCCGGCGCGACCTGGTCGAGGCGGTACTGGACGGCACCGAGGAGGGCGAGCGCTCGCTCGAGCGGCTGGGCTACGACCTCTCCCAGCACCACGTCGCCCTGGTGTTGTGGGGACTCGAGCGAGGCGAGCAAGATCCGCACCTGCTCGAGCGCGCCGCGGTGCGGCTGCTCGATCGGACCGGCTGCACCGCGCGCCTGCTGGTGTTCGTCGGTCCGGCGAAGCTCTGGGCCTGGGGCAGCCGCGCCCGCGAAGCACCCCGTCGGTTCGAAGAGGGGACTGAGTTCGAGGGCATCCGTGCGGCCGCCGGTCTGCCGGGCCGTGATGTGGCCGGGTTCCGCGAAAGCCACCGGCAGGCCGCGCTGGCCGAGCGGATGTCGAGGCAGGCCTCGCGGAAGCGGCACCTGTTCGACTTCGCGGACCTCGACCTGGCCCTGCTGCTGTCGGACGATCTCAGGCTGGCCCGCGACTTCGTGCGGCGGCACCTGGGGCCACTGTCCTCTTCGGACGACTCCTCGGCCGAGCTGCGCGCGACCGTGCGGGCGTACCTCGAGCACGCGCGCGGGGTCGGCGCGGCCGCGGAACAGCTGCACGTCGCGAAGAACACGGTCCTCTACCGGGTGCGCAAGGCCGAGCAGCTGCTCGATCGGTCGTTGAAGGACGATCATCTCAAGGTGCAGGTGGCCCTGCACCTGGCGGAGACGATCGGCGCCGAGGTGCTCGCGCCGTCGGAAGGCCCGGCGCGCACGAGCACCGGCCGGTGACCGGTCAGAGACCCGCGACCAGCAGGTCCGCGATGGCGTCGGCGTGCCGGCTGGTCGCCTCCGGCGTGAACGGCTCGTCGCCGAAGAGCCGCCGCGTCATGCCCTCGTTGGTGAACGGGGCCGCCCCGCCGGTGGTGATCAGGTAGTACAGCGTGGGGAGCGGGACCCGCTCGAGGTGCTCGTCGTCCACGAGCTCGCGGTACGCCGGGAGGAACGTGTCGAGCATGGGCCGGACGAAGTGGTCGAGGAGGTACTCCAGCCGCTCGCTCGGCCGGCGGGCTTCGTTGTTCATGATGCAGCCGAGATCCGGGTTGCTCGCGGCGAAGCCCACGAACGTGCGGATCATCGTCCGCAGCCGTTCCCGGGGCTCGGCACCGGGCACGTCGGCCGCGGCGACCTGGGCGACCGCGTTGCCGAATCCCCAGTCGACGGCCGCGTACCAGACCGCCTCCTTCGAGCCGAACCGTTGGTGCAGCACGTTGTGGCTGACGCCGAGCTCGCGGTTGAGGTCGCGGATGGACACGCCGTGGAAACCCTGGACCGCGAACGCGTGCAGCGCGGCGGCCAGGATGCGATCGGTCGACGCCGGGGCCGCCCCCTTGCGGGGACGGCCGGGACGCCTCGGACTTGCCTCGCTCACGGCCTGGATCCTACTGAGCGCCGCCGGAGGCTCCCCGTGGTCGGTCATTCGGCGGCGTGGTGTTCGTAACCGGTCCTGCCGTCCTGGTCGGCGACGCGTGTGCGGGCCGCCTCGACGTTCTCGAGCGTGGCGCTGCGCCACGCTTCCGGGTTCGCGCGCAGCCGGGCCCGGCTGCGCGCGACGACCGGAACGGCCGCCGCCAGCAGCTTGTCCGTCAGCGGGGTTGCCGGAATCGCCAGTTCCCGGCTGACCCCGGTCCCGTGGAAGCGGCGAGTCAGGGACCGAAGCACCGCGAGCGCGACGGGCTCCGGCAGCTTGAGCAAGGTGTGCAACCGGTCCGCCAGGGAGTTCAGGGAGGCTTCGGTGAGCACCGCGGACTCCGGGATCAGCGGGCCGGTGACGGTCTGCAGAAGGTCGTCGACGCGCTTGGCCTCTTCGTTGTTCGTGACGCCCTCGACCAAGCGCGGCTCGACACCCATCACGTGCCCGACGTACCACCAGTAACGGTAGAACGAGTTCTGCTCGGCGGAGGTGATGTCGAAACCCATCAGCTGCTCCGCGGTCAGCGACGTCAGCGTGAAGTCCATCCACGTCCGCGCCATGTCCACCTGGTTGATCGGAGCGCCGAGCGCGGCTTCGTCGTAGCCGCGGTCGTGGGCGAGCCGGCGCATCGCCGCGTGCAGCAGGCGGACTTGAAGCGTGCTGACGTAGCCGCGCGCGCCCCGGCGCATCGCCCCGGGCAGCATCGCGGTGTTGAGCCATTGCCCCGTTTCGTAGAGGCGCCGCGGAGCGCCCTCGACGAGCCGGCCGGTCATCGCCAGGACCGTCGAGATCGACGGCGACTGGTAGGACCGGACCAGCGCTCCGGCGGAGAGCGAGATCGCGGTCACCGCGGCGGGTTTGGTGAAGAAGGGGAGCGACGCGTCCTCCAGCAGGCTGTCGTCGACGTAGTCCGGTGTCGCCTCGACGTGCTTGAGCAGGGCGGCCACGGCGGGCGGCGGATCGGCCAGGGAGTCGAGGCCGTGTTCGATGCCGTTGTTCAGCGCGATCCGGACGTCGCGGCCGTGGTCGTGGATCTCGGCGATCACGTCGTCGGCCAGCGGGTCGCCCGTGGTCAGGGCGGACTGGATCAGATCGGCGCGGGTGGCGCCGAACTGCGCTTCCACCGTCGCGCGGCGGCTGCGGCCGGTCGGCCAGGCGAACTCGGAGGAGGTCTGCGTGGTGGTGGGCATGGAAGGAACCCCCGTCGGTGGATTAAATGGTCAAGTGTCAATATATCCCTGGCTGGAGAGGTCTGCGGCGTGGCTTGAACAATATTGTCAAATGTCAATAAAAGCGGTACCGTCGCGCGCTCGCGAGACTCGGTCGGGCGCCGGTTCGTGACGGGTGGCCGCTGTGATCCATCGCCGGAATGCCCGGATGGCCGATTCGGTCAGTCGGTTCTAGGCTTCGAATATCGATAGGAAAAATCCAGGATCTTCCATGTCCGAATCACCGGCCGGCGAAGGATCGTTCGCCGGGGGCGGGGACGGCCTGCACATCGAGGTCCGCGGGCCTCGCGTGCTCGCCGGTCTGAAGGAGGCATTGCGTGATGCGGTGCGGTCCGGGAGGTTGGCGCCGGGGGCACGGCTGCCGTCGTCCCGGGCGCTGGCCGCCGACCTCGGTGTCGCCCGGAACACCGTCGTCGCCGCCTATGCGGAGCTCACCGCGGAAGGGTGGCTCAGTTCGCGCCAAGGTGCTGCGACGCGGGTCGCCACCACGCTGTCTTCGCCGTCGTCCGGGCAACCCCGCGCTGCCGGGGGACCCGTCCCGCCGCTGCACGACCTGCGGCCGGGAACCCCGGACGTGTCGGCGTTCCCCCGGGCCGAGTGGCTCAGAGCCGCGCGGCGCGCCCTCGGCCGGATTCCGGACCGGGCACTCGGCTATCCCGACGTGCGCGGTGCGGAGGAACTGCGGATCGCGTTGGCCGCCTATCTGGCCCGCGCGCGCGGAGTCCGGGCCGAACCCGGGCGAATCGTGATCTGCGCGGGCGCGGCGCACGGACTGCGGCTGATCGCCGCGGTCCTGCGCGCGCGTGGTTCCGACACGCTGGTCACCGAGGGGTACGGCCTCGACGTCCACCGCCGCCTGCTCGCCGGCTCAGGGCTGCGGACGCCGTGCCTGCCGTCGGACGAACGCGGTGCGCGGACGGATCTCCTCACGAACACGGCGAACGCAGGAGCCGTTCTTCTCACGCCGTCCCACCAGTTTCCCTCGGGCGCGGTGCTTTCCGGCGACCGGCGGGCGGCCGTGATCGGGTGGGCGCGCCGCGCCGGCGGGCTCGTCGTCGAGGACGACTACGACGGGGAGTTCCGCTACGACAGCCCGCCGGTCGGGTCGCTGCAGGCGCTCGACCCGGAGCACGTGCTGTACCTCGGCACGGCCAGCAAGACCCTCGCACCCGGGTTGCGGCTCGGCTGGATGGTGGTTCCCGAGACGTTCGCCGACGAGATGGCCGGTGAACTCGGCGAGGTCGGGGTGTGCGGGACGCCGGACCAGCTCGTGCTGGCCGAACTGCTGGAATCCGGGGGCTACGGTCGCCACGTCCGGGCGATGCGCACGCGCTACCGCCGCCGTCGTGACCAGCTCACGGTCGCCCTCGCCGGCCGGGCGCACGCCCGCCTGTCGGGTGGGTCGGCCGGGTTGCACGCGATCGTCGAGCTGCCCCCGGGCCGAGAAGCCGTCGTCGTCGAAGCAGCTGCCGCGAACGGGCTCGCGCTTCACGGGATCTCCCGCTACCGGCACCCGCGGGCGAGCCAGGACCGCGATGCGATCGTGGTCGGGTACGCGACGCCGTCTCCCAGCGCCTGGCCGGGCGCCCTGGCCGCGCTCGAAGCGGTCCTGCGCTGACGGAACCAGCGGCGCGGAGCTCGCCGTGAACGTCCGGTGGCAGCGAGATCGAGCGGCCCGGCCTCGGCACCGAGTTCCGAGTGGACAGTCAACCGGCTCGGCCGGTGGAGGTGCCGGGGATGGGGGCACCTGCCGACCGGCCGAGCTCTCCCGGAGTGCAGGGCCAGAAGGCGTTCTGCGGCGAACAATTCCGGTGGGCGGCGGCTGTCACGACCGGCGTTCGGCCGCCGTTGTCAGTGCGGCGAGCTTCGCGGGGTTGACGACCAGGCAGACTTCGTCGATGCCGGAGGATGTCGCTTCGACCCAGCACGCGGCGATCGGTTCGCGGGCAAGGGACACCAAGACGATCTCCTGTCCGTTCGCCTCCACGACGGTGGTTCGCGCGTCCCTGCTGTGAGTCGCGATCGTGCGGTGGAGAAACCGGGCCGCCCGGTCGCGGCCCCGGACCGGCTTCCGCGCGGCGGTCACGACGCCGCCGCCGTCCGAGTGGACGACGGCGTTCGCGGTCAGCATGCGGCGGAGTTCTTCGACGTCGCCGCCTCGCGCCGCGGCCAGGAACGCCCTGAGCAGCCGGTTGCGTTCGCCGGGGCTGACGTGGCTGCCACGGTCGCGGTCGACGTGCCCTCGTGCCCGGTGGCCGAGCTGGCGAGCGTGGCTCTCGGCGATGCCGAGGAGCACGGCGATCTCGCGGTAGGGGTAGTCGAACGCCTCTTTGAGCACGTAGACGGCTCGTTCCTGCGGCGTGAGCCGTTCGAGCAGCCGCAGGACCGCCAGCTCGAGAGCTTCGCCCCGTTCGACGACGACCTGGGTGTCCTCCCCGGTCGGGACCGGTTCCGGCAGCCACGGACCCACGTACAGCTCGCGCCGGGCCCTGGCCGAACCGGCGGCTGTGAGGGCGAGCCGGCTCGCGGTGGTGACGAGGAACGCCTCCGCGTTGCGGACGGCTGCGCGGTCCGCACTCTGCCAGCGGATCCACGTGTCCTGGACGATGTCCTCGGCGTCGTCGACCGTGCCCAGCAGCCGGTACGCGACGCCGAACAGCCGCGGCCGGGCGGATTCGAACGCCGCCACGGCGCCGGGCATCCCGTCATCGGCCACTTCGGTCACTTCGCCGCTCCTCGTCCGCCGATCACCGGGAATCGGTCCGTCAGGACGACTTGCGGGCCGTCGGGTGACGAAGGTGGTCCCGCTCGCGGATCTCGTCCTCGTCGAGGAAGGTCAGCATCGGCACGTCGGGCGCGCACGCCATGCACACCACGAACTTGCTCGCGATGTCGTCGCGCAGGTTGCCGGCCTGGTAGTGCACGACCTCACCGCCCGGCTCCCAGAACGCTTCGCCCGCCTTGATGGGGTACGGCTCCTCGCCCTCGAGTTCGAAAAGGATCTCGCCCTCGAGCACGTAGCCGAATACCGGCCCCGAGTGCCGGTGCGGTCCGCTGCCCGCGTCGCCCGGCGGGACCGTGACGACTCCGACCATGAAATGAGCACCTTCGGGCAGGAAGGGAGGCGTCTGAGTGAGGAGGTTCTCGTACGTGGTTCCCGAGTCAGAGGAGAGAATCATGGCTCGACGCTACGTCAACCGGGCGGGATGAGTCCGGTCCGGTGGGCAGTCGATTTCCTGGACCGGTTGGCGCGACTCGCACTCCGGCTTTGCTTCGCGATTCATTGACATGTAACAACCAGGATGTCTACTATCCAGATTAGCGTGATCCTGGTGGAAGCAGGCACCACGCATGGTGCGCCTCGACGCGCGTCGGCTCCGGCCATTCCCTCTTGGACGCAGGAACAGCGCCGCCGAGGCCCCGCCTTCGGTGCGTCGAGCGCCGATTCACGAAGGGACTGGTGGACATGTCCGTTCAGATCGTCGGATCGCCCGCGAGCGCGGGGGACACGGCCGCACGACGCTGTGAGTACTACCGGCTGCAGTGCGGTCTGCCTGTCCGGCTCGTGGAGGACAACCGGATCGTGTTGCGGCTGGGCGGGGCGCTGGGCGCGGTCACGATGCCGGCGGAGCTGGGTGACGACGTCGGCCGGAGCCTGCTGCTGCGGTCCGCGGCCGCGCCCGCGATCGTTCACCCCGGCGGGAAACGGTGGACCTTTCTGACGGGTCCCGGCAGCGCCACGCTCGACCACGTCCAGGCGCTGGTTCCCCTGGGCCTGAGCGTCGTGGGCGACGGGGCCTGGGTGGTCTTGCCGTCGCCGGAAACCGAAGCGCTGGGGATGTGGGTCTGGGCTCGCGGATCGGCCTGGACGGAGCCACCCGCGCAAGCGACCGTGCTGGCCACCGCGTGCGCTCTGGCCGTGCAGAAGCAAGGCCGGCGGGGCCCCGAGGACCTTCCCCATCTCGTCCGTTCCCTGCCGCGACCGGAGACGACGATAACATTGATCTCAGATAACCAGGATGCGTAATATCCGGATTTATGAAGATGGGCCAGGGGGTGGAGTGGGCGATGCACGTGCTCCTGTCACTCGTCTGGGTCGACGACGACCGGCCCGTTTCCACGGCTCGACTGGCCGCGGGGCACGACTTGCCCCAGGCATACCTCACCAAGCAGTTGCAGGCGCTGGTCCGGGCCGGCCTTCTCGAGTCGTTCGCAGGGGCGCACGGCGGTTTCCGGCTCGCGCGGGCCGCCGGTGACATCACGCTGATGGACGTGGTCACGGCGATCGACGGGCCCGAACCGGCGTTCCGGTGCACGGAGATCCGCGAGCGGGCGGCAGGAGCCCCGCGCGGCGGGTTTCGCGATGCCTGCGCGGTGGACGCGTCCATGCGACGAGCTGATCTGGCTTGGCGCACAGCCCTGCAGGCGCAGACGTTGGCGGATGTCAAAGCCGAGGCCGAGCTGCACGCACCGGAGATCCCCGGTGTCACCCGCGGGGCCTACGGCCGTGTCTGAAGGTGCGAACCGTGGACCGAGCTTTCACTTCTCGTCCTGCGCGGAAGGGTGCGGATCTCATGAGCTCACCGACCACTCCCACCAAGGGAGAACCGAAAGCGCTCAAGGCCGCCGGCGCGGTGGCGAAGGCGGTCGACGACCGCTATCACGTGTCCAAGGGTCTGCGGCACCGGATGAACAAGGTGTAGCGGACACTGAGCGCGCCGGAAAGGGGCCGGTCCGGTCCCTTCTTGACTCGATCGGCGCCCACGGCAGGGTTCGGAAGGTCCGCGTCTGCGCCGTCGGTGGGGCGAGCTGACCGCTGTCGAGCGGTTCAAGCCTCTGGGGCCGCGTCGGGCTGCGACGCGGAGCGGGCCGGGTGCCGCCTGGCACCCGGCCCGTCCGCAGTGGTCACGCTGTGCGCGCGAGGATCCGGGTGAGCGCGTTCGTTATCTCGGCCGCGGGGTCGGTCGACTCGGCGGACGTCCGCCAGGCGACGAACCGGTCGGGCCGGACGAGGATCGCTCCCCGGTCGGTGATTTCGCGGTTGCGGGCCCAGGTCGAGTTCGGGTCGAAGTAGTCCCCGTCGAGGTGGCCGATCCGGACGGCGTCGAGGGTGACGCCCAGGTCCGTCGCGACCTTCTGGGCGGCCTCGACCCAGTCGTGGCCCTGCTCGCCGGCGATCAGCAAGAAGTGACCCGCCTGAACGAGGTCCATGACCGGCAGGCGATGGCCGGTGAAATCCTCGAGCCAGGCGTGCGGCAGGGGCTCCCCGGGCCGGGTGCCCGGCTGGTACAGCCGGATCGGGTCGGGGTTGTGCCGCTCGGGGCTGCCGTCGGCAACGATGGCCGAGGAGTCGTAGGTGTAGCCGTACTCGACGTTCAGCTCGTCGAACTCCATGGACTGGTTGGCGATCGCCCGTCGCATGGCGGACTGGAGCTCCGCGTCCTCGTCGCGGTCGCTCCAGAGCCGCCGCATCGCCGCCCAGTTCTCCTCGCCGCCGGCCTCCGGGCTGATGCCGAGCAGCGCGGTCGCCGTCAGGTGGCTAATGGTGTTGTCCAGGGAACGCTGCACGTTGCGCGCGGTCGTGACCCTGCGCTCGGGCTCGTAGGTGGACAGCAGGTCCTCGTCGGCCTGCCCGGCGAGCACGGCGGCCAGCTTCCACGAGATGTTGTGCGCGTCCTGGATCGCCGAGTTCAGCCCGAGGCCACCCGTGGGCGGGTGCCGGTGGGCGGCGTCGCCGAGCAGGAAGATGCGCCCGTCCTGGAACTTGTCGGCGAGCACGCCCTCCACCGACCACCGGGACACGACGTGAACGTCGATCTCGTGGTCGGGCAGGCCGAGCGCGGCCCGCATGTCCGCCACGACCGCGTCGTCGTCCAGCGCGCGGGTGTCGTCCGAGAGGTAGTTCACGTGGCACACCCATTCCTCGGACTCCGGTCCCCAATGATCGGGGCCCAGCGGCGCCATGACCACGCCGAGTCCGACGTGCGGCGCCTGCATCCAGCGGATCAGCACATCGGGATCCCGCGCCCACTCGGAGAGGTCGGCGGTGAGGTGCATGGTCACCATGCGAGCGAGGTCCCGGACGCCGTCCATCGTGACGCCGATCGACGGGCCGACGGTCCGCCCGCCGTCACACCCCAGCAGGAAACGGCTTCGCACGCGGTACTCGGTGCCGGTGGCCTTGTCGTGCACGGTGGTGGTGACTCCGTCGGCGTCCTGGCCGATCGCGATCGCCTCGTGGCCGAACCTGACCCGATCCGGTCCCAGCTCTTCGGCGTGCTGCCTGAGCAGCGGCTCCAGGCGGATCTGCGGCAGGTTGGTCTGGCGGCACGGGCTGGCCGCCGCCCACGCGGGGTTCGTGCCGCCGCGGCCCCAGCTCTCCATCCGGCCGTACTGCCTGCCGCTGTCGGGGTCGTCGCCGCGTAGGCCGGCGTACCAGGCGGTGTAGGCCATCTGCTCGGGCGGGGTGCCTCGCTCGTAGACCATGGCGTCGGCGCCGACACCGCGCAGGATCTCCATAGTGCGCTGGTTCAGCAAGTGCGCCTTCGGCAGCCGGGAGGTGTCGGCCCAGGCGTTGATCAGCAGGGTCTCGACCCCGAGCTGCGACAACAGCATCGAGGCGGTGAGGCCGGCGGCCCCGCCGCCGACGATGAGAATCGGCACTTCGAGGTCCGGGGTCGTGCTGCGGTCGGTCATGATGTTCTCCTTGGTAGGGAAGAAAAGTCGGGAGAGTCTCGGATGCGACGCGTGGACGTCCGATCCGGTCTTCGTCTTCGACAGGTCCTGCCGCCGGCCTGGATCGGCTTCTTCGGCGCCGCGCAAAGCTTCTGGTGCGCGAAGCAGCTCGTTTCCGCGCCGAGGAACTCGCGCGTGACCGGCGGGACCTTCATCGGAAACGATGGCATCGGTCGGAAAGGCCGACAATGGTACGGCGTCACAAAGAGTTTCCTCGGAGCTGATCCCGGATACCGGGCTCTCCGGAGATCAGCGTCCGCGAGATCGCCGGCGCCGCAGACGTGGGCTTCGGCGGGATGAACCGCCGGACCGCGCACGTCATCGGCTTTCCCCGCCGTTGCCGGGAATGTGCGTAATCGGTCAGCGCCGCGTGGCGGTGAACATCCGCACGCGCAGCGGGTCGGGCTTGCGGGGGTCGAAGAGTTCGGGCACGGGTCGCCCGGCCGAGGTGAGCACGTCCACGAGGTCCGGACCGGCACCGTCCCAGCCGTGGGCCGCGAGCCAGTCGGCGGGCGGCCGGCTGCCGGGGCCGCCGCGGTCGGCGGAGACGAAGATCTCCGCGATCGCGCGGTCGCCGTCGTCGGCCAGCGCAAGGTCGGCCAGCCGGGTGCGGCGGTTCAGGTACTCCCCGGCCAGCGTGCTGGTCGGTGCCGAGAGTTCGCGGATCCGGTCGACGAACACGTCGGCTTCGCCGGGCTGCAGGTACATCAGCAGCCCCTCGGCGAGCCAGGCGGTCGGCGTCCGCGGGTCGAACCCTGCGGCGAGCAGGGCGCTGCCCCAGTCCTCACGCAGATCGGCTTTGACGGCCCTTCGTTCGGCGCCGCTTTCGGCACCCAGGCCGGTGAGCACGTTCTCCTTGAAATCGAGCACACCCGGGGTGTCGACCTCGTAGACGATCGTGCCGGCGGGCAGGCGCAGGCGAAACGCCCGTGAGTCGAGGCCGGCTCCGAGCAGGACGAGCTGCCGGCACCCTGCTTGTGCCTGCCCTGCGAGGTAGGTGTCGTAGAAAGGCGTGCGGCTGGAGAAGTAGGCGACGAGGCCGTTCCACAGTGGCGACGAACCGTCCTCTCGCGCGGGTCCGAGCCGGGGGAGTGATCCGGTGAGCCGGTCGAGACCGAGGGCGTGGGCGATGAACTCCGCCGCCTGCGGATCGTCGAACAGCCGGTCGGCGCGCCGGGACTCCTGGGCACGCGCGTAGGCGGTGAACAGGGCGGTGAGACCGACCCCTTCGGGCAGCTGTGGTTCGTTCACGGGTGACCGTCCTCGGATTCTCCGGCCGCGCCCCGGCGAGACGCGGGTATGCGCACTGGGACACTGTCCATTCTGGACGTTTGCGGGCCGGGCGCAACGCGACAGTGATCATGGCGACAGGTCCGCGGCCGCACGGAAAGGTTGCGGGGCAACCGGACCAGTGGACAGGGTGTCGAGTGGACCAGATCCCGGCCGCGTGGTGCGGCTAGGGTCGAGGCAGGGCTGCCCACGACGGTCCGGCCGCGACACGACGAGGAGTGCAGTGAACGCAGAACAGCTTGCGACCGGGCTTTTCCGGGTACTCGAGACCGGCGACCCGGGCTTGGCCCGGCAGGTGGTGGGTCCGGGCAACCACAACCGCGAAGCTGTCGTTTCGCCCGTCGCGTGCCGGCTCCCCGGCCCCGCGGGCACCCTGGCGTCCGGGGCGTGCATGCGCTTCGCCTTCGACGATCTGCGTTTCCCCGTCCTCGGCGTCGCGGAGGCGGACGGTTCTCCGGAGTCGACGAGTCGCCAGGAGCGTTCGGCAATCCCCGGCTGGCCGGCGCCTGCGCGTGGATCGAATGCGACATCAACGCGGTGTCCGACGGCGGTGACCACCTGGTCGTGCTCGGCGATGTGCGGGCGCTCGACGCCGACGATGCGCGGGCTCCGCTGCTGTTCCATCGGGGGAGCTACCGCAAGGTCTTGTGAGGGCCGTCGTGTGAAATGACACTCAGCTGTCACTTCCCGCGGCACTGCTCGGTCTGTTCGGTATGACAGAAGGAATCGAGCCGGCGCGGCGCCGGCTGTACCTGGCCGGAAGCGTGGTCGTCTTCGCGGGTCTCGTGTTCCAGATTTCCTACGGGGTCGCGGGAACCACACCCGGGTCGATCCCGCTCCTGGTCGCGGCCGCGCTGGTCGTCTTGACGGCTACGGCGGCCATGCGTGCGCGGAGGGCCGCCGCGGTCGCCGGATGGGTGGCGGCCGTCCTGCTCGCCGCGGACTTCGGGGGCGCGGTCGCCGACCGGTTCGGCCTGCTGGGCGCGCCGGGCGAAAGCGGTGTCACCTGGGGCAGCTGGACGGCCTTCACGGCCTACACCGGGCAGCTGGTGCCCTGGCTGCCGGCACCACTCGTGGACGCCGCGGCCGTCGGGGCGACGGTGGCGGAGATCGTCGTGTGCGTCTGGCTGTTGTCCGGGTGGCGCCGTCGGGAGGCGGGGGTGGCGGCCGCGGTCGTGCTGGCCGCCTTTTCCGCCGCGATGGTGACGACGGTCGGCCCCGCGGCGGTCGCGAAGAACGCCGTCTTCCTGTTGCTCGGTGGTGCTCTGGTTCTGGCCACGGTGCCGGCGTACGGCGGGTTTCGCGTCCGCAGCGCAGCGCCCGCCCGATGATCGGGGACCGTGGCGCAGGACCTCGAACCCATTGCTGCGCGACCGTATTCACCAGGTGCTCACCCGAGGGAGGAAGTCATGAAGGTATTGGTGCTCGGCGCCACCGGCGCGACCGGGAAGCTCGTCGTCGACCAGGCACTCGCGGCCGGTCATCGAGTCCGCGCATTGGTGCGTTCGCCGGAGAAGGTGCCGCTGAGGCATCCGGAGCTGGAAGTCGTGACGGGGCAGCCCACCGACCCGCAGGACGTCGCGAACGCCATGACCGGCGTCGACGTGGTCATCAGCACGCTGGGTGCGACCAAAGGCAGTGTCCTCACCGACGCGACCCGGGCGATCATCGCCGGGGCGGACCGGAGTGGAGTGCGTCGCGTGGTGGTGTTGTCGTCGTTCACCGTGCTTCGCGGCCGGCTCAGCGGCGCGGCCAAGCTCATGTCGGGCCTGACTATGGGCGCGATGGTGCGGGACAAGACCGCCGCCGAGGAGCTGCTGCGGGCGAGCGACCTGGACTGGACGATCGTGCACGCGATCCGGCTCACCAACGGCCGCCCGACCGGTGTGGCCACGGTGCTGCCGTCCTCGGCGCCCCTCGGCCTGGGAGCTTCCGTCGCCCGGGCCGACGTGGCGGCGCGTCTGCTCTCCTCGGTGTCCGACGACGGCTGGTTCCGCCGTGCGCTGGTCGTCGGCTGAGCCCGCCCCGTCCGTTCGAAAGGCAGCACGATGACAACCGATCCCCGCGGCCCGGCGGGCGCGTACCACGCGCTGGTCGCCCGCGTCCTGGAGCAGGCCCGCGCTCAACGAACCTGGACGAGCGAGGACGGCGCGCTGCCGGCGTTGTTCGTCAGCCACGGGGCACCGCCCACTCTCGACGACCCGGTCTGGCTGGACGAGCTGTTCACCTGGGCGCAGACCCTGCCGAAACCCCGCGGCATCGTCGTCGTGTCCGCGCACTGGGAGGACGCCCCGCTCGCCGTGACCAACCCGGCGGCCGCGACGCCGCTGTACTACGACTTCGGCGGCTTCGACCCGCACTACTACACCTTGGGCTACCCGACGCCGGACGCCACCGCGATCGCCCGGCGCGTCACGGGGAGCCTGCCCGGCACTTCCGAGGTGCACCGGCACACCCGGCGGGGGTTGGACCACGGCGCGTTCATCCCGCTCATGGCGATGTACCCGGCCGCGGACGTCCCGGTCGTCCAGCTGAGCATGCCCGGCCTCGACCCGGGTGCCCTGTTCTCGCTCGGGCAGCGCCTGCGATCCCTGCGCGAGGAAGGCATCCTCGTCATCGGTTCCGGCTTCATGACGCACAGTTTCCTGGCCATGCGGACGCCCACGCTCGCGGACCCGATGCGCGACTTCGACGCCTGGGCGGCGGAAGCACTCGACCGCGGCGACGTCGACGCGCTCACCGACTACCGCGCCAAGGCGCCGTGCGCCGACCTCGCCCATCCGACCGCCGAGCACTTCGTCCCGCTGTTGCTGACCCTGGGCGCCGGCGATCGTCCTGATGCGACAGTCGTCACCGCCATCGACCGGATGGTGGCCAACAACTCCATTCGTTCCGTCCAGGTCGCATGACGGCACGCGGCCCGGCCGGCTCGTGATCCACTTGCGACAGCCGGTGGTTCGTTGTGGTTGCCCGCGCCGCCGTCGGTGCTCGGTGCCGGCGGCGCGGGCAACCTGTTGTCGGACAAGCCGTTCGCCGATCTCGACCCGGTGCCGGCGTCGGTGTCCGGGCGGGCCGATCGGATCACCTACCGGTGGCCGGCGAGGTCACCCCACCGTGCCCACCAGTTCGGGCCGGCCCAGTGCGTCGCCCGCGATCCAGGTGGCCACCTCGAACAGCTCCGCATCGCGGTTGGTGCGGCCCAGTACCTGCAAACCGAGCGGCAGACCTTCGTCAGCCAGTACGGGGAGGGTCAGGGCGGGGCAGCCGAGCAGTGAGGCGGTCACGTTCATGGCGACGTTGCCGGTCGAGTCGAGGCCGGTCGGTGCGGCGCCGCAGGCGGCGACGGTGATCATCGCGTCGAAGTCGGCCGCGGTGTTCTCGTAGGCGGCGCGCACGGTGGTGCGCTGGTCGACGAGCTCGCGGTATTCCTGCTGTGTCATCGCTTCGGCGGTTTTCAGGCGGTCGCGGGCGTCGAGGCTGAGTTTGGCGGCGTCCATGTCGGCGTAGGTGTTGAGCGGCCAGCGACCTTCCCAGGCGACGATCGCCTGGGTGAGCCGCAGAGCGTCGGCGACCGCCTTTTCGACCGTTTCGACCCGGTCGTCCTGTGTGCGGTCCAGTACCTGGACGCCGTGGTCCTGCAGGCGTTGCTTCACCGCGGCGAACGCCCTGCGCGCGCCTTCGGTCGTCGCGCTCCACCCGGCGGTCTCGAGGACGGCGAGCTTCACGGGCTTGGTGCGCCGGGTGAAGTCCACGTCGCCGGCCAGGCCTCCGTAGCCCGGATCGCCGCCCGCACGGTCAGCGATGGCGCGCAGGACCGCCCAGGTGTCGGCGAGCGTCGCGCCGATCGAGCCCTGGCAGCTCTGGCTGAAGTGGTCGTGCGAACCGCTTCGGTTGATTGCGCCGACGCTCGGCTTGAAGCCCACGGCGCCGCAGAAGCTCGCCGGGCGCAGGATCGAGCCGAGCAATTGCGTACCGAGGCCCACCGGCGCCATCCCGGCACCGACGGCCGCCGCCGTGCCGCTGGACGAGCCACCCGGCGTGCGGCTCGGGTCGTGCGGGTTCGTGGTCTCGTGCCACGGGTGTTTCGAGGCCAATTCGGTCGTGGTGGTCTTGCCAAGGACGATCGCGCCGGCCTCGCGCAACGCGTGCACGCTCGCCGAGTCGCGCTTCCAGTCGGTGCCCTCCCACAGCGGCGAGCCCTGACCGGTCGGCATGTCGGCGGTCTCGATGATGTCCTTGATCGCGACGGGCATGCCGTCGATCGGCGACAGTGGCTTCCCGGCGGCCCACCGCTGCGCCGACTCGTCCGCGGCGCGGCGCGCCCCCTCGCGGTTGACGACGACGAACGCGCCCACCGTGCCGTCGAGCTCGTCAATGCGAGTCAGCGTTTCTTCGAGGTACGTACGGGGGCTGAGCCGGCCGGACCGCAGTTCCTCGCCGTGCGACACGTAGCCCCGCAGCCGGCGTCCGGGCATCGTCGGTTCGGTCACGCGTGCACCCCCGGGACCTCGACGTTCGTCCTGCGCAGGCGCCAATTCAGATACGAAAGCATGCCCACATCCTGCGCTACGGGGCGAGAAGACGCCACGATCGTGGCGGATCGCCGAAGTGATGTTCACCCCGGACCCGGCGGATGGGCACGAGGCGCTCGCCGCCTTTCGGCACCATCCGCCGGCGGGGGTCACGCCCTGGTTGCGCCGTTCGTCCCGGTCGGCGCGGTGGCCAGGTTCAGGACCTCGGGCAGCAGCTCCTGCGGATGGGTGGCGAGGGCTTCGACTTCGACGTCGAGGTAGGGGAACAGCGGCAGCGAGGTGAGGATCTCGTGCAGGTGGGTGGCGTCCCGGGCCTCGTACAGGGCGAGCGTGCCGTGTTTGCCGGGCAGCCGCCAGAGTTTCGTCAGGATGCCCTCGGCGCGCAGCCGCATGGCGAGAGTGCGCTCTTGTGCGCGCAGTTCGCCGATGTGGTCCGCGGTCAGGTGCGGGGGGAAGCTGGTGGTCGATCGGACCAGGAACTCCATGGAGGTTCTCTCTGTTCGGAGTGGACGCGGCGTCGGCCGGTTCAGACGGTGATGCGCCGCAGCGAGTCGGCGAGCGCGGCCGGAGCGGTGACCATGGCCTCGTGCCCGGTGCGCAATGCCTCGACGTCGTACCCGCGCTCCGCGGCTCGCTTGGCGTACGGCGCGAACACGGCCATCCAGTCGGTGCAGTCGAGGTAGGTCGCCGGCAGGTCTCGTGGCGGTGCGGCGCTCACGGGATCCAGGTAGGTCTTCCAGGGATGGGGTGACAGGCGCGGGGTCAGCCAGTCCAGATCGTCCTGTTCGGTCACTCCGAGGACTTCCAGCGAGCGCGGGGGGATCAGCCACCCGAAACCGGGTCCGGCCACGGATTCCCGGTAGTGCCCGGCCACGTGTTCGGGCAGCAGGTCGATCGCGCGCTCGCCGGCGTCGGCGACGAAGGCGTCCAGGTACACCGCGCGCCCGATCCGGGCGCGGTTCCTCGCCGCCACCTCGGTGACGACCTGCCCGGCGTAGCTGTGCCCCACCAGCACCACGTCCGTCAGGTCCCACGCCTCCAGCAGGGCGAGTACGTCCTCGGTGTGCGTTTCGAGCCCCACGTCCGGGGAGATCAGGTGGCGCCGGTCGCTGATCCCCGTCAGCGTCGGCGCGAAGACCCGGTGCCCGTGCCGCTGGAGCTCGGCTGTCACCCGCTGCCAGCACCAGCCGCCGTGCCAGGCCCCGTGAACCAGTACGTAGGTGCTCATCCCGCCCCTTCGTTATGTGAACTACATCCTCACGCAGATTGCGCGACAGGATTGTTAACAATAAAGTACAACCAGATCAGCGACGAGGGAAGGACACCTTCAGTGCCGAACGAGCGTCTGGCCCGGGCCGCGGTGACGACCGGCCGCCGGACCGTCGAGTTCCGCGAGCTCCCCGTCCCGGACCTGACCGGCGGCGACGGCCTGCTCGCCGTCGAGGCGGTGGGGATCTGCGGTTCCGACGTGGTTTCCTTCGACCGGGCCGACGAGCCCGCTCGCGTCATGGGCCACGAGACCGTGGGGGTCATTGCGGACGCGACCGCGTCGGCGGTCGCGAGGTGGGGCGTGGCACCGGGGGACCGCGTGCTGCTGGAGGAGTACCTCCCTTGTGGACACTGCCGGTTCTGCCGGTCGGCGGAGTTCCGGTGGTGCCTCGAATCCGATCCGTCGGCGACCCCGGACGCGCTGCGGTACGGGACCACCGCGCTGACCGTGGCGCCGGGACTGTGGGGCGGGTTCAGCGAGGTGCAGTACCTGCACCCGCGCACGGTGCTGCACCGCGTGCCGGACTCGCTGCCGTCCGACATCGCGACCATGGCGCTGCCGGTGGCCAACGGGTACGAGTGGGCCTACCGCAGCGGCGGCGCCGGCCCCGGCTCCGCGGTCGTCGTGATCGGACCGGGCCAGCAGGGCCTCGGGTGCGTCCTGGCCTCCCGGATCGCCGGCGCGTCGGTGATCGTCGCGGTCGGTCTCGAACGCGACGGTGTGCGGCTCGAAGCGGCCCGGTCCCTCGGTGCCACCCACACGCTCACCAGCGGCCCCGACCTGGTGGAGCGGGTTCGGGACGCCACCGGCGGCGAGGGCGTGGACCTGGTCGTCAACACCGCGTCCGGCACGGCCGCGGTGTTCAACGACGCGATCGCCATGCTGCGCAAATCGGGCCGGCTGGTCATGCCCGTGCGCGAGCGGAAGCCGCAGGACGGAGTCGATCTCGGGGCCCTGTCCCGGAAGTGCCTGACCGTGGTAGGCATGCGCGGGCACAGTTTCGATGCGGTGGAGTCGGCCCTCGGCATCCTGCAGGACAACCTCGAGCTCGTCCGTCCACTCGCGACGATGACGGTGCCGTACGACCGGGTGGCCGACGCCATCCTCTCCACCGGTGGTCACGGGCCCGTCGCCGACGTCATCCACGCGACCGTCACCGTCGCGCGGCCGTGACACCCCGCGCTGCTCTGGACACCGCAGCCTGACAGTTCCCCTCGGAGGCAAGATGCGCATCACGCGTGAACAGAACGAACGGCTCACCCGGGTCGAGGGCGAGGCCCCCATGGGGCAGGTCTTCCGCCGGTACTGGATCCCGGCAGTCCTGTCCGAAGAAGTCCCCGAGCCCGACAGCCCGCCCGTGCGGGTAAGGCTGCTCGGCGAAGACCTGGTGGCGTTCCGGGACTCCAACGGCGAGGTCGGTCTGCTCGACGCTTACTGCTCGCACCGGCGGGCGCCGTTGTTCTTCGGCCGCAACGAGGAATGCGGTCTGCGCTGCGTGTACCACGGCTGGAAGTTCGACGTGAACGGCAACTGCCTCGACACGCCTTCGGAGGAACCAGGTGCGCGGCTGCGGTTCCGCGCCGGCATCAAGGCGTACCCGGTGTACGAGGCCGGCGGGATCGTCTGGACCTACATGGGACCGGTCGACACCATGCCCGAACCGCCGGACTACGAATGGCTGCGCGCGCCCGAGACGCACCGCGGCGTCTCGAAGACCAACGAGCCGTGCAACTACCTGCAGGCGATCGAAGGCGGCATCGACACCGCCCACTCCTCGTTCGCGCACAACAACGACCTGTCCAACACCAAGTCGCTGCGGGCGCTGGACCGGCACCCGAAGCTCGAGGTCCAGCTGCAGCCGCACGGGTTCACCTACGCGAGCCTGCGCCGCGTCGGCGGCGGGCGCCGGTACCTGCGCGTGTACCAGTTCGCCATGCCGTTCATGCAGATCCGCAGTGTGCTGCTGAGCTGGCACGGACAAGGTGAGGACGCCGAGTACCCCGCGCTGCACGGTCACATCTGGGTGCCGATCGACGACCACAACACCGCCATCTACAACTTCGTGTACTCCGCGCGGCCCGAGCAGCCGATGCCACAGGGGTGGTTCGCCGAGCACGAGGACGAGATGGGCCGCGGCCCGCAGGACTTCAAACCCGGGACCTACTGGCTGGTCCGGGAACCGGAGAACGATTTCATGATCGACCGCGAGGTGCAGCGCACGCGAACCTTCACCGGCATCGAGGGCGTCAACACCCAGGACTTCGCGATCCAGACCGGCATGGGCCGGATCGTGGACCGCAGCAAGGAAGCGCTCGGCAGCACCGACCTGGCGATCACGACCGCCCGCAAGCTCCTGCTTGACGCGACCGACCGCGCCGAGCGAGGGGAGCCGATGGTCGGTGCCGGCCCCGAAGACCACCGCGACACCCGTGCGGCCGACCTGCTCGTGGCCGAGGGCGACGAATGGCGCGAGGCCGCCAAGGACTTGCAGTCCGCCTGGTACTGAGCCACCGCCGAACTCACGAAAGCGACCCATGACCTACAAGATCGTGACCATCCGCGCCACCGGCCTCACGCCCGAGGCCGTGTCCGAAGAGCTCGAACGCGAGCTCAACAACGCCGTCGCCGAGGGGTGGACCTTCGACCGGATCCAGCCGATCATCTACAACTCCTCGACCACGGGCTACCTGCTGCTCATCCTGAACAAGGCGGGGGAGAGCGCATGACGCGCCGGCTCACCGTCGCCCTCACCGCCAACACGTTCACCCGCCCGCTGCTCGACGGTCGCGTCGGGATCGCCGGCGTCGACTCGACGCTGCTGTCCTACCACCCGTCGGAGCTGTTCTGGCGGCAGCTGCACTTCGCCGAGTTCGACGTCTTCGAGGCGTCGCTGTCGACCTGCTTCCGCCTGGCCTCGCTGAACGACCGGCGGTTCGTGGCGCTGCCCGTGTTCACCACCCGCACGCTGTGCCACCTCGGCATCGTCGTCGGCGAGCGCTCGGGTATCGAGAGCCCCGCGGACCTGCGCGGGCGGAAGATCGGTGTACCGGAGTACCAGCAGACCTCCGCGGTGTGGAGCCGCGGCGTGCTGCAGCACGACTTCGGTGTCGATCCCGCCGACGTCCACTGGGTCATGGAACGCGGCGCCGCCCACAGCCACGGCGCGGCCACCGACTTCCGGCCGCCCGAGGGCGTGCGCGTCGACGTCATGTCCCCGGAGGAGAACATCGGCACCCTGCTCGCCGAGGACTATCTCGCCGGATCCCTGCTGTACTTGTCGGAGAAGAACCTCGTCGACCGCTCGCCCGAGCGCAGCGAAGCCGAGCTGAGGGTCCGCCGGCTGTTCGACCCCGAGGCCGAACGCGCCCGCTACCTCGCCGGCGGCACCGGGCTGCACGCCACGCACTGCGTCGCCGTGCGCCGGGAGCTCGCCGAGGAGCTGCCGTGGCTGGCGCTGAACCTGTACTCGGCCTTCACCGAGGCCAAGGCCGCCGTGCTGGCCGAGGCCGCGCGGAGCTTCGAACCGTGGCGGTTGCTGGATCCCGCGACCGCGGACGCCACCCGCCGGCTCGCCGCGACCGACCCCGTGCCCTACGGCATGGAGGCCAACCGCACGATGCTCGACCGGCTTCGCCAGTACGTGGTCGAGCAGGGCATCGTCGTGCGCGAGGTGCCGCTCGACGAAGTCTTCGCCCCGCAGACCCTGGACCTGTAGGCCACCGCGCCCGTCCCCACCCCCCATCCGCACGAAGGAGAAACGCATGGCTGAGATCGTCGCCGCGGCGGCCGCCGTCCACGCGCCGCAGCTGCTGAGCCGGCCCCAGCACGAGGAGCTCGACAAACTCGACAAGAGCACGGACGCGCTGGTGGCGTTCGGCGCCGCCATCGAGGAAGCCGCTCCCGACGCGGTCCTCGTCATCGGTCTCGACCACCTCGAGACCTTCTGGCTGGAGGCGGTGCCGACCTTCACGATGGTGGTCTCGCAGGAGTGCGAGGCGCACTACATGGAACAGCGGATGCAGAAGAAGGTGCACACCGAGGTCGCCGTCGACCTGCTGAAGAAGGTGATCGCCGACGGCTTCGACGTCACCTACTCCCAGGAAGCGGTGCTGGGACACGCGTTCCTCACGCCGTTCAAGTACATCCTCGGCAAGACCGACGCCCCGGTGATCCCGCTGTTGGTCAACACCTACCTGCCGCCGATCCCGAGCCCGCGCCGCTGCTACGAGCTGGGCCGGGCCATCGGCCGCGCGCTGGAGACCCGGGACGAGCGCATCGCGATCATCGCGAGCGGCGGCATGTCCCACTTCCCGGGCACCTCCCGCTACCTGGCCCCGAACTACGAGTTCGACCGCTGGGTCATCCAGGAGGCCGCCGCCGGCCGCTACCAGGACCTGCTCGACCTCACCCCCGTCAACCTCGACGAGGTCGGCGAAAGCGAGCTGCTGACCTGGTTCGTGCTGCTCGGCATCATCGGCGAGCTGCCCGGGCACCTGCTCTCGTACCAGGAGCTGGCCCACCACGGCCAGGGCGTCGTCCAGTTCCTGCCCAAGGCCGCCGACGACACCGTGCACGAGGCGAGCCGGGAGGTGTCGGTGCCGAAGTACGGCGGGTACGAGTTCATCAGCGAGGACTTCATCTACTACAAGTTCCCCGAGCCGGAGTCATTGCCGCTCAACCGTTTCCTCCACCGCCTGATCGTGGAGGAGCAGCTGCGCGACGACTACGCGCGCGACGCCGACGCGGTGATCACCGCCAGCGGCCTCGAAACCCGCTTCCAGGACGCGTTGCGGGAACCGGGGTTCGACGCGCTCGTCGAGGCCGGGGCGCACCCGTTGCTGGCACTGTCGTCGCGCCAGGTCGTGCGGCTGGCCGCCGACCGCATGGGAACGGGTTCGTGACCGCGCCGGAAGGGACGATCGAGGTCGAGGTCAGTGGGCGGCGCATCGTCGGGAACGGTGTGCTGGAGGTCGAGCTGCGCCCGGTCGACGGCAGCCCGTGGCCCGGCCACGGGCCGGGAGCGCACGTCGACGTGCACCTGCCCAACGGCCTGATCCGGCAGTACTCCCTGCTGTCCGCGTCCGCGGGCGCCGAGACGGCGAAGATCGCGGTGCTCAAGACCGCCGACTCCCGGGGCGGTTCGCGGTTCGTGCACGAGCGGCTGCGGCCCGGGCACCGGATCCTCGTGAGCGAGCCGAAGAACACCTTCGAGCTGGGGGAGGACGACGCGCACGCGGTGCTGATCGCGGGTGGCATCGGTGTGACGCCGCTGCTGGCGATGGCTCGCCGGCTCGCCGCGCGCCACGCCGGCTTCGAGTTCCATTACCGCGTGCGCACGCCCGACCGGGCGGTCTACACCGCCGAGCTCGAGTCCCTCGTCCCCGCCGGCGCCCTGCACGTCGGAGCGGACTCCGACGGAAGCACGTTCGCCCCGGAGGACGCACTGCGCGCGGCCGGTCCGCACTCGACGGTCTACGTGTGCGGGCCCGAGCCGTTCATGGACTACGTGCGCAAGGGCGCGCTCGCCGCGGGGATCGGAGCCGAGGCGTTCCGGGTCGAGCATTTCAAGCACGAGGCCGACACCGAAGGGCGTCCGTTCGTGCTGACCGCGGCCCGGAGCAAGGTGACCGTGGAGGTCGGCGCGACCGAGACTCCGGCCCAGGTCCTCGACCGCGCGGGCGTGTTCGTCCCGACGGCGTGCGAGCAGGGCGTGTGCGGCACCTGCGTGGTGGGGGTCCTCGCGGGGACGCCGGACCACCGCGACGTCGTGCTGACTCCGCGGGAGAAGGCGTCCGGATCGGTCATCACGCTCTGCTGCAGCAGGGCCACCACTTCCGAGCTCGTCGTAGACCTCTGATTGTCCAACAATATTGCTAGTCATATTGTTCGACATCACGTAGTCTCTGTACGCGGGTGCGCGGAGCGCAGCCGTCACCGGAATGAGGAGCAACGATGCTCGAGAAGCCGCGGCAGCGCCTTGCCTGCCTGCTCGCTGTGGCCTGCCTCGGCGGCCTGACGGCGGCGTGCGGGTTTCCCCCTGTGAACACCGAGGCGGTCGCGGTCTACGCGAAATTCGCCGCCATGAAGGGGAAATCGCGCCACGACCAGCTCGTCGACGCCGCCAAGGCCGAGGGCCAGCTGGTCATCTACGTCACCAACACCGCGATCGAGAAGAAGATCGTCCCCGCGTTCGAGAAGGAATACGGGATCGACGTCGCGGTCTACCGCGCGACGACGGAACAGGTCCGCGGGCGCGTCCTGCAGGAAGCGGGCGCGCACCGGGTCCTGAACGACGTGGTCGAGACCAAGGACTCCGAGATGGCGATCCTGGGCCAGCAAGGACTGATCGCCCCGTACACGAGCGACATCGCCGGCACGATCCCGGCCGAGGCGAAGACCGACGACATGGTCGGGGCGTACTACATCGCCACCCTGCCGATCCACAACGTGCGGCTGGTCCAGCCCGGCCAGGTCCCGCCCGACCTCGCGGGTTATGCCGATCCGAAGTGGCAGGGCAAGGTCGCGGTCGACCAGGGCGACTTCAACTGGTACGAGGACTTGTACAACTACTACACAAAGCAGAAAGGCATGTCCGACAACGACTTCGCCGCCATGATGAAGCGCGTCGCGAAGAACTTCCGGGTCGTCGACGGCCACGTCTCCAACACGACGCTGCTGCAGGCGGGCGACTTCCCGGTCTTCCTGTCGGACTTCCTCCAGTACGTGCCCAGCCGCGCGAAGGACCTTTCGTTCCAGCCGGCCATGGACCCCGTGACGCTGCAGATCCTGGGGGCCGACCCGATGAAGGGCGCCGCCCACCCGGCGGCCGCGTTGCTGTTCTGCGACTACTACCTCACCGAGGCGCAGAAGTACCTGCACGACGCCGGGTACATCCCCACCAACCCCGCGGCGATCCCGGGCTACCGGCCGCGCCTGCCGGAAGGAACCGATTTCGTGTACGACGACTGGCGGACCCTGGCCTCCGACCGGGGCAACGCGTGGCAAGAGGCGTGGAGCAACCTGCTCAAGGGCAAGGATCCGGTGCTTCCCCGATGACCCAGACCGTTCTCGACCGGCCGCCTGCCGGTCACGACCCCGGGCCGGGCCCCGGGTTACTGCGCCGGGTACTCGGCCGCATCGAGGCCAAGCACGTGGTTGTGGCGGTGGTCGTGCTGCTGCTCGGCTACCTCGTCCTGGTGCCGCTGGGCTTCCTGCTCTGGCGCACCTTCGTCGCCGACGACGGCTCGGCCGGTCTCGGGGGCTTCGCGCGGGCGTTCCCGAACGACTCCGACACCTGGGCGATGATCGGGAACACGCTGGCGTTCGCCTTCGGCTCGATGGTCGTGTCGATGGTGATCGGCGGCGGGTTCGCCTACCTGGCCGAGCGCACCGACGTCCCCTTCCGGCGACTGCTGAGCCTTTCGGCCCTGATCCCGCTGATCATCCCGGCGATCCTGTACGCGCCGGCGTGGATCTTCCTCGGCAGCTCGAACATCGGCCTGCTCAACAACGTCACCGGGTTCCTGTTCGGCATCCGGCCGTTCGACGTCTACTCGGTGTGGGGAATGATCTGGGTGCAGAGCCTGCACTCCGCGCCGATCGTCTTCCTGTTGCTGTCGGCGGCTTTCCGGGCCGCGGACCCGTCGATGGAGGAGGCGGCGAGGGTCGCCGGGCTCGGCCGGTGGCGGGTGCTGACCCGGATCACGTTGCCGATGGTCAAGCCCGCGCTGGCGGGCGCCGCGCTCATCGTCTTCGTGCAGTCGCTGGAAGTCTTCGAGATCCCCACGTTCCTCGGGCTCTCGGGCGGTCACTACGTGCTCACCAGCAAGCTCTACTACCTGTACCAGGAATATCCCACCGACTACCAGGCGATCGGGGCGATCGGGATCGGCCTGCTGGTGATCGCGTGCGTCGGCGTCTGGCTGGCCGGGCGCGCCGGCGGGTCGCTGCGCGAGTCCGGGACGATCAGCGGCAAGGCGTTCCGCCCGCGGCGCGAGAAACTCGGCCGGGGCAAGTGGGTCGCGGCATTGTTCGTGCTGGGCTACTTCGTCCTCGCCGTGGCGCTGCCGCTGCTGGTCCTGCTCTACTCCTCGCTGCTGAAGAACTACGAACAACCCAGCCTCCAGGCGCTGGGCGATCTGAACCTGGACAACTACCGCACGTTGTTCGGCGACAGCGGGATCATCCGTTCGTTCGAGCACACCGCGATCGTCGCCGTCTGCGCGGCCACCGCGGCGATGGTCCTGTCCGCGGTCGCGTCCTGGGTCGTGGTCCGCACGAGGTCGTCGGGCCGGCGGCTGCTCGACGCGCTGGCGTTCTCTCCGCTGGTGATCCCCGGTCTCGTGTTCGGGGTCGCGCTGGCGGTGGTGTACCTGCGGACGTCGCTGCCGATCTACGGGACGCTGGTCATCCTGTTCATCGCGTACACGACCCGGTTCATCCCTTACGGCATGCGCTACGCGGGCTCCGCGCTCTCGACGGTGTCGGCCGAGCTCGAGGAATCGGCCCACGTCTCCGGGGCCCGCTGGTTCGAAACGATGCGGCGCGTGCTGCTCCCGCTGGCCGCGCCGGGCCTGATCGGCGGATGGGTCTACATCCTCATCGTCAGCTTCCGGGAGCTGCAGAGCAGCATCTTGCTCTACACCCCGGGCAAGGAAGTTCTCTCCGTCACGATCTTCCAGGAGTACCAGGACGGCAACACCACCCTCGTGTCGGCGATCGGCGTGGTCCTCGTCGTCGTGCTGACGGTCCTGGTCGTCATCTCGCAGCTCATCTCGGCGCGCCGCGGCGTGCGCAACCAGTAGCCCGAACCCAAGGCGGTCGAAGTGATGCTCAAGATCAACGACGTGGTGAAGAAGTACGATCCCGCCTCGTCCGGCCGGCTGCGGCGGCGGGGAATCGACGTCGACAAGCACCGTCCCGCGCTGGGCGGGGTGAGCCTGCGCGTCGAGGAGGGGCAGTTCCACACGCTGCTGGGGCCCTCGGGGTGCGGCAAGACCACGCTGCTGCGTTCGGTCGCGGGGCTCGAGCACCCGGACTCCGGCGAGATCGAGCTGGGCGGCGACACGCTCTTCTCCGCCGAGCGGTCCGTCGACCTTTCCCCGGACCGGCGCAAGCTCGGCATGGTCTTCCAGTCCTACGCGATCTGGCCGCACATGTCCGTGCGGCAGAACGTCGCGTTCCCGATGCGGGTGGGCCGGGACAAGCGGCCCAAGGCCGAGGTCGACAAGCTCGTGGTGGCGGCACTGGAATCGGTCGGGCTGAGCGAGGCCATCGACCGGTCGGCCACCAAGCTCTCCGGCGGCCAGCAGCAGCGCCTCGCGTTCGCCCGCGCGATGGTCGGCCGGCCGCGCCTGCTGCTGCTGGACGAGCCATTGTCCAACCTCGACGCCCAGCTGCGCGCGTCGATGCGCCTGGAGCTGAAGCGGTTGCAGAGCGAACTGGGGCTGACCACCCTCTACGTCACCCACGACCAGGCCGAGGCGCTGGCGATCTCCGACGTGATCACCATCATGAGCGGCGGCCGCATCATGCAGCAGGGCACCCCGCGCGATATCTACGACAATCCGGAGAACCTGTTCGTGGCCCGGTTCATCGGGTCGCCGAACCTGCTGTCGGCGAAGATCGACGACGGCTCCGGCCGCCGGACGGTGCTCACGGACATCGGGCCGCTGGTGCTCGACGAAGCGGTCCCGGCCGGCCTCACCGACGTCGTTCTCGTGCTGCGCCCCGAAGACCTCGAGCCGCGGCGACGCGCTGACGGCACCCCCGGTTCGCCGGGGGCCAACGAACTGTCCGGCACCGTGGTCGCCCAGTCGTTCGAGGGCGAGTGCATCCGGCACATCGTGGCGGTCGGCGACGAGCGCATCGAGTGCCGATCGGCCCGGCACTCGGACGTGCGTCCCGGCGACGAGGTGTCGGTCCCGGTGCCCGGGCGGGCGTTGTCGGTGGTCGACGCACACGACGAACCGCACTGAGCCGACGGTGAAACACCCGATCGTCCAATCAGATTGCCAACGATCCTGTTAGGGTAAAATGGCAACGATCCGGCTGGACGGCCGGCCTGGAAAGGAGGGCGGCCGCCTGTGGAAAACCGAGAAACGCTCGTCGACCGGTTGCGGACCGCCATCGTCCACGGCGAGCTCTTTCCCGGCCAGCGGCTCGTCGAGGTCGACCTCGCGGCCGCGTTCGGATCGTCGCGCGGGAGCGTGCGCGAGGCCCTGGTGATGCTGGAGAACGAGGGCCTCGTGATCCGTGAGCGCAACCGCGGCGCGTCGGTGCGGCCGATCTCGCTGCGCGAGGCGATCGAGATCACCGAGGTGCGCGCCGTGGTCGAGGGGCTGTGCGCGCGCAAGGCCGCGTCGGCGATCGGTGCGGAAGACCGGCGCCGCCTTCAGAAGCTCGCCAAGGCGATGCGCGCGGCGGTGAAGGCCGGCGACATCGCCGCCTACAACGACATCAGCCAGGAATCGCACCACGTGATCCGCGAGCTGGGCGACCAGCGGACGGCCACCGAGGTGCTGGAACGGCTGCGCTACCCCAGCGTGCGGTACCAGTTCCAGGTGTCGTTGCTGCCGGGGCGGATCGAGGAAGGGCTCGCCGAGCACGTCAGTGTCATCGAGGCGGTCGCCTCGGGGGACGGGGACCGGGCCGAGGCCGCGATGCGAGCTCACTTGTCGAGCCTGGTCGGGTCCTTGCAGAAGCTCAGCGAGCTGGGCGGCCTGCCCAGGACGACGCTCGGTCGCACGCCGGCTTCGTGACGCGTGCGGCCGGGCCGCGTGGAGTTTCGTTTCGACGAGGTGATCGGCTTGGGTGAGCACGGAGCGGGGACCGGCAGCGTTGCGGCTGCTCGGTTAAGGGAACTGTCGGGGCCGGTCGCTGGGCCGGTGATGTCGCGTGCAGCCTGACGTGGTGGACACCGAAGGTGCGACGTGGCCGTCCGCGGAAGAACGAGAACAGCCGCTCGGGCCCACGGCGGCCCCTGCGATCAGCGACGCCATCCGCGACACGATCCTCCGGGGTGAGTTCGTGCCGAACCAGCGGCTGGTCGAAAGCGACCTGGCCGACCAGTTCGGCGCGAGCCGCAGCGCGGTCCGGCTCGCGCTGCTGGAGCTGATGAACGAAGGGCTGATCGAGCGGGTCCGGAATCGGGGAGCCCGCGTCCGCGCGGTGTCGCTGGACGAGGCCGTCGAGATCTGCGACGTGCGCCTGATGCTCGAACCGTTGTGTGCCTCACTCGCCGCGCTGCGGGCCGACGCGTCCGAGCGTCGTGGCCTGCACGCACTCGGGGACGCCATGCGCGTCGCCGTCGACGACGCGGATCTGGCCGGGCAGTCCGAACTCAACCACCAGTTGCACACACTCGTGCGAAAGCTCAGCGCTCACCACACGGCGACGCGCATCCTGGAACGCCTGCGGGCGCAGTCCGTGCTGCACCGCTTCCGCCTCACCACACGGCCAGGCCGAGCGCGCGAATCCCTCACCGAGCACCTCGCCATCATCTCCGCGATCTGCGACGGAGACGCGGACCGAGCAGCCGACGCGACGCGCCGGCACTTGCGCGCTGTTCTCGATGCTTTGCAACAGACTGGCGCCACGTCGTAGATGTCAACTTGACCGGCGTTCCCGGCGAACGTTCAACTCCGGTCGGCTCGGGTGAGGTGAGCTCCGTGCACCCGCGGTGGGGCGGTTCCGGTCCGCGGTCCGTTGCGCACTTTCCGTAATATCCGCAGGTCCGGGGAGTCTAATCTGGCCTCGAAAGTCCTATGTGCCGACTCTTGTGCGGCCCGGGACACTGGTCTAATCTCTCGGGATGCAGTCTTCAGACCACTCCGAGCGGGCCTCGTTGCCGCAGCGGCGGTACTTGCGTGTGGCTCAGGCTCTTCTGAGTGAGATCCAGCAGGGGGGTTGGACTGCTGGGGCTCGACTGCCCTCGGACCGCGATCTCTCCGCCAAGTTCGAGGTGTCGAGGGCGAGTGTGCGCGAGGCACTGTTCGCGCTGGAATTGAGCGGTGCCATTGTGGTGCGGCACGGCGACGGTACTTACGTGGCGGACCTGAGCCGAGGGCTGTTCAAGGGCTCCGGACGTGAGATCGGCTCAACGCCCGAGCACGTCATCGCCGCACGGCTGGTGGTCGAGCCGCCGCTTTCCCGCCTGCTCGCGGCAAATCCCGGTGATCTCGACCTGGACAAGGTGCAACACGAGGTCGACCTGGCCGCCGGCCTGATCGACGAGCCGGCGCAGCTTCCCGACTTCGTCAACCACTCGATGGCGTTTCACGCCGACTTGGCCGCGATGTGCCCGAATCACATTCTCAGCCACTTCGCGTTGGAACTGGTCGAGATCGATCGGCAGCCGTTGTGGGTCTTGATCAACCAGATCGTGTTGCAGGACCGCGAAAATCGCCTCAAGCTGATCAACGATCACCAGCGCATCCTCGACGCGATTCGCAGTGATGGCCCGCGCGGTGCGGAGGATGCCATGAGGGATCACTTGCGGCTGAACAAGGAACAGCTCTTCCCCGGACAGGCGGGGGTCGAGTGGCCAGGTCTCTGACCGCATCCCAGAAGAGGAATCATGACTGACAGTGTCACGGGAAAGTACGTCCAGGTCACCTACGATCCCGCGAACCCGCCGGCCGACGGCCTGTTGCTGAGCGCGGCCGACGTCCCCGAGATCCAGAACTGCCTCGGTGTGGTGACGATCCCACCAGGATCGCCCAAGACCGACACGATCGCGCACGCCACTTCCGAGGTCATGTACGTCGCCCAAGGGGCTGGTCGGCTGCACACCGACCAAGGCGTTCTGGATTTCGAGCGAGGCCAGGCGATTTTCATCCCGGCGGCTTCGTGGCACGCGCTGGAAAACACCGGAGGCGAGGACCTCGTTTCCGTGTTCTCCTTCCCCTCTCCTTCGCGGCCGTCAACGCGCGCCCAAAGGGTGGCTTGAGGACCCGACAGACAATACTCAACCGTAGGAAGTAGAATCATGGCATTCGATGCGAAAGCCGCCATGAGCAAAAAACCCAGGTCACTCGGTGAAATCATCGATGGCATGGGGCTCACCAGAACCCACTATCTGGCACTTGCTCTCGTGGTGCTGGGCGGCCTCTTCGAGGTCTTCGAGCAGCTCATTCTCTCGGCGCTCGGCCCCTCTCTTCAAAAAGATCTCGGCATCGATGCCTCCGCCTTGGCGCTTCTCTCCACGGTAAGTCTCATCGCCATTGTCATCGGCGGCATCGTCGGCGGTGTGATCGCGGACCTGCTGGGCCGCAGGAGCCTGCTGGCCGTCAGCCTGGGAATCTACTGCCTGGGCTCGGTGCTGTCGGCCATGGCGCCGAACTCGACCGTTCTCGGTGTCACCCGGGTCGTGACCGGCCTGGGGGTCGGCGGCGAGATCGCGGTCGGGCTCACCTACCTGTCCGAGCTGACCCCGACCAGGGTCCGGGGCGTATTCGTTTCCCTGTTCAACACGATCTCCGCGGGCGTCGGCTTGTTTCTCGCCTACGCCTACACATTGTTCGTGATCGGCCCGTTCGCCTCGGCGGTCGGCGCCGGTGACAACGACTGGCGGTGGGCCTTCGGCTTGCTGGGGCTTCCCGCTGTTTTGATCTTCTTCTTCAGGCGGTATCTGCCCGAGACGCCGGCTTACCTCTTGAGCCGGGGCAAGATCCTGGAGGCGAACGAGGCTCTCACCCGCCTGGCGACCGGCAGGCTGCGCGTGCGAAGCGGCGAAATCCACCCCTACGTCGACAGTCAGACCGCCGCCGTCTCGGAGAGCGCACAGGGCGACGGGCCCGCATCTCAGGCGTTGAAGAGTGTCCTCACCAAGCCACTTCGCCGGCGCACCATCGCCTTGGGGATCGCGGCGTTCCTGGCGTGGGGCGCGCAATTCAGTGTGGTGCTGCTGATGCCGATCATGCTGGTCAACCGGGGTTATTCGGTGCAGGGCAGCGTGACGTTCACCATGCTGCAGAACCTGGGTGGTCTCATCGGCTGCGCGATCGCCTCGTACGGCGGATTTGCCATTTCGCGCCGGACCGTGGTCTGTGTGGGTGCGGTGTGCAGTGCCGTCGCCGTGCTGGCCTTCGCCATCTTCGCTCAGGGCGATGCGCTCATCCTGACACTGGGGTTTGTGTTCCAGATCTTCGTGCTCCTCGTCAACACCACCATCTGGACCTGGGCGCCGGAACTCTTTCCGACCCGGGTTCGCAGTTTCGGAACGGCTGTCGTCGTCAACACCGGTTTTGTCGGCGGTGCGATTCTTCCATTGATCGCCAGCTCTCTTCTGCAGGGTGTCGGCCAGTTCTGGGTGTTCGCCATCGTGGCCGTGATGTATGTGGGGTTGGGGCTGGCGGCGCTGTTCGTTCCGGAGACCCATCGGGTTCCCCTTGAGGTTCTTCACGGCTCCGGGCAGTGATTTCGTGAGTGAGGATATGAGGTCGATGCAAGAAATTTCGAGCAACCTTAGCCGGAACCTGGTCGGCTACGGCAAGGATGTTCCGGTCGTCCGGTGGCCCAACGGCGCCAATGTGGCCGTCAACCTCGTGGTGAACTACGAGGAGGGCTCCGAGTACTCCCACGAGATGGGAGATGGCGAGAACGACAGTCTCGCCGAAGTGGAATACGCCTTTCCGGCTCATCTGCGGGATCTGGCCAAGGAATCGATGTACGAGTACGGCAGCCGGGTCGGCGTTTGGCGACTGCTTCGCCTCTTCGACGAGTACGACGTCAAGGCCACTTTTTTCGGCTGCGCGGTGGCCTTCGAGCGCAACCCGGAGGTCGCCTCGGCGGCACGGGAAGCCGGGCACGACCTGCTCGGGCACGGGTGGCGCTGGGAAGAGCAATGGCGCTTGTCGCGCGAGGAAGAGGCGAACCGGATCAAGAAAGCTGTCGCGTCTTTCAAGGAGACGTGGGGGGAAGCGCCCAGTGGCTGGTACTGCCGCTACGGCCCCTCGATCAACACGCGGGAGCTGGTCGTGGAGCACGGAGGATTCCTCTACGACTCGGACGCCTACAACGACGACCTGCCGTATTACGTCGACGTACGCGGAGTCCGGCATCTCGTCGTCCCCTATTCGCTGACCTACAACGACATTCAGGGAACCCGCTCACCGAGCCTGTTTCTCGACTACCTGAAGCGTGGCTTCGATGAACTGTGGCTCGAAGGCTCGAGGGGGCGTCCCAAGATGATGTCCATCGGCCTTCATCCCCGGCTGGTGGGGCAGGCCGCGCGGACGGGGGCGTTGCGGGAGTTCATCGAATACGCCCAGGCCAAGGGTGACGTCTGGTTCGCGCGCCGCGCGGATATCGCCCGCTGGTGGAACGAGCACTCGGCGGAATTCGTCACTGGGCAGGCCTAGGTCCTGCCTGCTCTGAGATTGAGATCGCCTGACCGGTCCTGAGGACGGGTCTTTCGGTGACAGGGCGAGAAGTTCGGCTAACTCGTCCGCCGAGCCGAAAGACCCGTCCCGGTATCACCGCCTACGGCGCGGGCGGCGAACGCGCCGGTCACCCTCGCCTGGCGCGATGCCGCCCCAGCCGATGGCGGTGGCGGTGACGCCCGCGTCAGCAGAGGCGCGGCGGTCTTCGTGCTGCCCTCGGTGCCGTCGAAGCCCATCAGGTTCACTTGGCGGGCCGGGGCGAGGAGGCCGGCGACGCCCATCGAAAGGGCGAGCGCGCCGCTCGCGGCCTGACGTGGTGGCTCTTGCCGAGCTCGCTGAGCAAGCTCATGCCGGCATCGCCGCCACGTCGAACCCGGGAGCGGCGGCCCCCGGCCCCATCCGGCCGACTGCGTCGAGCGTCGGAATCGGAGCGTCAGCCCGACGAAGAAGCCGCCGCCGGCGACCGGCTCAGGAGCCTGGGCCGCGCGGCGGCCGAGGTGGGGTCAATGCCGCACAGGTGATCACCAGCGCGGCGAGGATGAGCAGCGTGACAAAGAGTTCGACCAGGGCGTTGACGAGCAGTTCGGTTGCCATGGCTCAGTCCCGTCCATGGTCGGCGGGCTCGGGTGTGCGGCGTGGCAGGAGGCTGGTGGTGATGACCGTGGCCAGGACGAGGACGATGACCGCCAGCGAGATCGGGGTGGGGATCTGCGGCACGGCGGGCCAGACGCCGTGGGCCCAGTGCAGGACCAGTTTCACCCCGATGAACGCGAGGATGACGGCCAGGCCGTGGTTGAGGTGGCGGAGTTTCGCCAACGCGGTGTGCAGCACGAAGTACAGGGCGCGCAGGCCGAGCAGGGCGAAGGCGTTGGTGGCGAACACCAGATAGGGGTCTTCGGTGATGCCGTAGACCGCGGGCACCGAGTCGATCGCGAACACGACGTCGGTGGTGAACACCGCCACCACCACGACCACCAGCGGAGTGAACACCCGCCGCCCGTGCCGGCGCACGGTCAACCGGGCTCCCTGGTAGTCGTCGGTGATCGGGATGAACCTGCGCAGCAGCCGCACCGATCGCATCCGTGAGGGGTCCGGCTCGGCATCGGCGTCCGTGAGCGCCTGGTGCAGGATCTTCACTGCCGAGGCGAAGAGGACCAGCCCGAACACGAGGAACGCCCAGGTTCCCGCCGCCAGCAGTGCGGCGCCGGCCGCGATGAACGCTCCCCGCAGCACGAGTGCGCCGACGATGCCGTAGAGCAACACCCGCTGCTGCAGCGCGGACGGGACCGCGAACGCGGCCAGCAGCAGCATGAACACGAACAGGTTGTCCACCGACAGGGACTTCTCGACGACGAAGCCGGTCAGGAACTCCACCGCTTGGCCGCTCCCGAACGCGACCCACAGCCAGGCCCCGAACACCACCGGCAGTGCCAGATAGAACACCGACCAGCCGACAGCCTCCCGCATCGACACTTCGTGCGGACGCCGCGTCACCATGAAGTCGGCGACCAGCAGCAAAAGCAGGACTGCGATGCTGATCAGCCACAACCAGAGCGACCCCACCGACTCGGCCGGAGCCGCCGCAACAACTTCCGCGGGCATAAGTACCTCCTCGAACGAGCGCATACCGCGCGTGTTCGAGGTCTCCTTCACCCTGTGCCGCCGACACCCCGTGTCACCGACCTGGGCGGGCTCCCGAGGACATCACCGGAATGTCCGTATTGACCGGGTAGCCCCTGCGGAAGTACTCCCCTCGCGGTCAGTATGGCTTCGCGGTCGAAGAAAGTAAAGAATCATTAAAGGTGGACGAACGTGCCGGCGATCCCGCTCTCGCACCAGGTTCGTCGCCTTGGGTCAGCCCGCCACGCCGAATCCGTTGCGGGAGCGCAGTTCCTGCGTCAGGCTGCCCGCCAGTCCCGACAGTTCGGAGGCTGTTTCGGCGAGGCGTGGCGCGAGCGTTTCCATGCGTTCGTCGGTCAGCTGCAGGCTCGGGCCGGCGATGCTCACGACCCCGAGCGGTGCCCGGGTGTCCGGGTCGATCAGGGGGGTGGCCATCGCGGAGATCCCTTCCTCGACGCTGTCGTGGACGCGGGCCCAGCCGCGCTCGCGGGCTTCCTGGATCCGGGACTGGACCTCGGCCAGGGTCGTGGGTGCGTTGTGTCCCGCCGGGTAGCGTTCGTCGAAGTCCTGGCGGGCGACGAGGCGCAGAGCGTCGTTGTCGCTGAGGCCCGAAAGCCACGCGACGCCGCTGGCGGTGGAGGCGAACGGGACCTCCGAGCCGTGGTCGGGGTCGTAGCGCAGGCCGGCGCGGGAGCCCTGGGACTTCGCGACCCACAGCAGCTGTTCGCCGTCGACGAGACCGAGCCGGACCAGTTGCCCGGATTCGGTGGCCAGTCTTGCCAGCACGGGCACGGCGAGCTCGAAGATCGTGCTGCTGGCCAGGTGTTTGAGGCCCAGACTGACGATCCGCAAGGTGAGCGCGTAGTTGCCCGACGGCTCGTGCTGCCGGGCGAACCCCTCGTCGACGAGGTTCACCAAGATGCGGTGCGCAGCGCTCTTGGGCAGGTCCACGGCCTCGGCGATGCGGGTGAGCGGCAGGCCTTCCGGTGACCCGACCAGGCACTGCAGCACTGCCAGCCCGCGTGACAACGCCCCTGCTGGCATGGCTCCCCGCTCTCCGCCGCACCGAGGTCCGGCCGCCGTCTCCGGGCGTCGTCGGCGCGTGCCCGGTCTTCTCGTCAGTCGTTTGACATCATAACAGAACGGTGTTCCACTCTTGAAGGCCGTTCCATCGTATGGTGCACTTTCGACGCCCGGCCCGGCCTCCCCAGGACGGCCGTGCCGGCAACGGGTCGCGCTGGGCCGGTTTCGCAGTCAAACAAAGGAGTTTGAATGTCTTCGTCGTTGTCGGCAGCAAGAGACGCGTCGCCGCCGGGTGACACTCGGCGGGTGACCGGGGGCAACGGCGAGCGCAGCAAGGCCGCACGCCGCAAGCGAGTCCGCCGCCGGATCTGGAGCGTCGTCCCGATCGCCACGTTCTTGGGCATCATCGCGCTGTGGGCGCTGGTCGTCGCCGTGCTCGACATCCCCAACTACCTGCTGCCGAGCCCGTGGGCCGTGTTCGAGCAGATCGTGACCGGCTGGTCCGTGCTGTGGGAGAACGCGCAGACGACGATCGCCGAGATCCTCCTCGGCTTCGGTATCTCCATCGTCATCGCGATCCCGCTGGGGCTGCTGGTCGCCCGGTCGCTCGCGGCCCGGCAGATCATCTACCCGCCGGTGATGCTCGTGCAGCTCGTGCCGAAGGTCGCCGTCGCGCCGCTGTTCGTGGTGTGGCTCGGGCTCGGCTTCAGCTCCAAGCTCCTGCTCACGGTCCTGATGACCTTCTTTCCCCTGCTGGTTTCCAGCATCAGCGGATTCTCCATTCTGGACACCCGCCTGCTGTACCTGACGAAGTCGATGGGCGCGAGCGGCTGGCAGACCTTCCGCTACCTGCGGTTCCCGGCCGCGCTCCCGGTGGTCTTCTCCGGCCTCAAGACGTCGGCGACGCTGGCCGCGACCGCCGCGATCGTCGCCGAGTTCGTGGGGGCCAACAGCGGGCTCGGGTACGTGCTGCTGCAAGCCACCAACACGCTCGACTCCACCACCGTGTTCGCGGTCCTGGTGCTGCTGACGCTGCTGGGCGTGATCCTGAACTACCTCGTCGAGCTCATCGAGTTCCTGCTGACGCCCTGGCAACGCGCGAAGCTCACCTGAGCCGTCGTTCGCGAAAACTCCCCTCCCCGCAACGAAAGGACTTCCCATGCACATCGCGTTCAGAAGGGCCGTGGCCGTCGTCGCCGCAGTCGGTTCCGTGAGTCTCGCCGTCGCCTGTTCGTCCGACGGGTCCGGGTCCTCTTCGGACGGTTCCGGCGGGACGAAGATCAGCTTCCAGCTCAACTTCCCGCCGGGCGGCTCGAACGCCGGGTTCGCCGCCGCGGTCGAGGAGGGCTACTACAAGGCCGCCGGCCTCGACGTGACGATCGTGCCCGGTACCGGTTCGTCGCTGACCGCGCAGATGGTCGCCTCCGGGCAGGCCTCGATCGGCTACGCCGACTCCACCGCGACCGCGCAGCTGATCGCCAAGCAGGCACCGCTGTCGGTGCTGGCCACGGTCTACCAGTCCAATCCGAACGCCGTCCTCGCCCTCCCGGGCAGCGGCATCACGTCGGTGCGGGACCTGAAGGGCAAGAAGGTGGGGACGCCGGTGCCGTCGTCGCAGGCGACGATGCTGCCGCTGTTCCTGGCCGCGAACGGACTGTCGGCCAAGGACGTCAACCTGGTCAACCTCGCGCCGACGTCGCTGGTCCAGTCGCTGTTGCAGCACCGCGTCGACGCCATCCTCGGGTCAACCGACGCCTACCAGGTGCAGCTTGAGCAACAGAACGCCGGGAAGCTGTTCGTCGCGCCGTTCGCGACCAACGGTGTGCCGACGGTCAGCACGTCGATCTTCGCCGACAAGGACTGGGCCGCGTCGCACGCGACCGAGGTGAAGGCGTTCGTCAAGGCTTCGTTGCAGGGCTGGCATTTCGCCGCCACGAACCCGGACAAGGCGACCGCGGACGTGACGAAGCTGTGGGGTGCCAAGGCGGACAAGGCCTCCGGCGCCGAGCTGAAGGCCATCATCGGCAGCAACCTGATGTGCGCGGGCGGTGCGAAGTTCCTCGGCAAGGCCGAACCGGCCCAGTGGGTCAAGACGCAGGACCTGCTCTCCCAGGTCGGCCTGCTGCCCAAGGGCGTCGACCCGACGAAGTACTACAGCTACGACTACCTGCCGGCCGACTTGCAGCCGTGCCCCGTCAAGTGAGGACCGGTCTGATGAAACCGCACGCAGAACCCGCATCCGGGAGGCCCCGACCATGACCGCCGCGCAGTCCGCCGGCCCCGCTATCCGGGCGGCGAGCACCCCGATCGTCGTCGACGGGGTCAGCAAAGTCTTCGGCGAAGACACCGACAAGCCGTTCGAGGCGGTGCGGAGCGTGTCGATGGACATCGCACCCGGCGAGTTCGTCTCGGTCGTCGGCCCGTCCGGCTGCGGCAAGAGCACGCTGATGCTCATGATCGCCGGCCTGCTGGAGCGCTCGACCGGCACCATCACCGTGGGCGGTGAGACCGTCGACGGTCCGATCACCGACGTCGGCATCGCGTTCCAGGACCACCTGCTGCTCGATTTCCGTACGGCGGAGAAGAACGTGCTGCTGCAGGCCGAGATCCGCGGGCTGGACAAGGCCCGGCTCAAGGCCCGTTCGGACGAGCTGTTCGAGCAGCTGCGCCTGGGCCAGGCGAAGTCGCGCTACCCGCGCCAGCTGTCGGGTGGCATGCGCCAACGCGTGTCGCTCATCCGGACGCTGGTGCACGACCCGTCGGTGATCCTGATGGACGAGCCGTTCGGCGCGCTGGACGCCCTCACTCGGCTGCAGGTGCGAACCGACCTGGAAGCACTCTGGCTGGAGCGCCGTCCGACGGTCGTGTTCATCACGCACTCGGTGGAGGAGGCGGTGGGCCTGTCCGACCGGATCTTCGTGATGAGCCCGAGCCCGGGGGAGATCGTCGACGAGGTCGTGGTCGAGCTGCCCCGGCCCCGGCCGATCGTGCTGGGCGAGTCGCCCGAGTTCTTCGCCTACGTCGACCGCATCTACAAGCAGTTCCAGCGGATGGGTGTCCTGCACGGGATCGACGTGCCCACCACCGGCGGGGAGGCCTGACGGGCCGTCGGCGGCGGTGTCCCGGTGCTCGCCGCCCGTGCGGGCGCCGGGACACCCGCTCAGGTCAGCTCGACACGCCGAGTTCGGTGCGGGTCCGGATCTCCTGCGACAGACTGCCCGCCAGCCCCGACAATTCCGCCGCCGTCTCGAGCAGGCGGGGCGCGAGTTCCGTCATGCGCTCGTCCGGCAGCTGGAGACTCGGGCCGGCGATGCTCACGACGCCCAGCGGCGCACCGCTGTCGGGGTCGACCAAGGGGGTCGCCATCGCGGAGATGCCTTCTTCGACGCTGTCGTGGACGTGGGCCCAGCCGCGTTCGCGCGCTTCGTGGATGCGGGACTGGACCTCGGCCAGGCTGGTGGGCGCGTTGTGTCCCGCGGGGTAACGCTCGTCGTAGTCCTGGCGGGCGACCAGGCGCAGCGCTTCGTCGTCGGTGAGCCGCGACAACCAGGCGACGCCGCTGGCCGACGACGCGAACGGGACCTCGGAGCCGTGGTCGGGGTCGGGGTCGTAGCGAAGGCCGGCCCGGGCGCCCTGCGACTTGGCCACCCACAGCAGCTGCTCACCGTCCACCAGGCCCAGGCGGACGAGCTGGCCGGACTCCGCTGCCAGCCGGGCGAGCACGGGCACGGCGAGTTCGAAAATGGTGCTGCTCGCGAGGTGGCGCAGCCCGAGGCTCACGATCTTCAACGTGAGCGCGTAGTTGCCCGACGGCATCTGCTGCCGTACGAACCTTTCCTCGACGAGGGACGTCAGGATGCGGTGCGCGGCGCTTTTCGGCAGGTCCAGCTCCTCGGCGATGCGCGCCAGCGGGACGCCCTCCGCGTGCCCGACGAGGCTCTGCAGAACACCCAGACCGCGCGACAATGCCCCTGCTGCCATTGCTCCCTGCTTTCCGCCGAACCGACGTCCGGCAAGCGTAGCCGAGCGCTGCCACGACGGCGCTCAGTGTGGTCACCAGCTGATTGACAATTTTTCAGAACGATGTTCCACTCTTGAAGTACGTTCCATTTCTGGCGATGCCGCCGCCGCGAGAGACAAAGGAGTCGGAGTGCCTGCCGTCGAGACCGTGCTGAGCCAGGGCAGCTTTCTGCACCTGGATACCGGTGAGTTCGTGGCGGCGGCGGCCGGAGCCGGGTTCGATGCGGTGGCGGTGTGGCGCCAGACGCCGGGATACCGCGGACCCCGTGCGACGGCGAAGGAGGCCGAACGCGCGGGGATCCGGGTGGACACGGTGTGCCGCGGCGGTTTCCTCGGCCACGCCGAGCACGACGAGACCGTGCGCGCGCTCGACGAAACGGCCGAGTTGGGCGCAGGCGTGCTCGTGGTCATCGCCGGACCGCCGCGGCCCGGCGATCCGCGCGCGGCCGAAGCGGACCTCGAGGCCGCACTCGAACTCGCCCTGCCGGCCGCGGAACGGGCCGGCGTCGTCGTGGCGCTGGAGCCCTTCCACCCGGTGCTCGCCGCCGACCGGTCGTGGCTCGTCACGTTGGCGCAGGCGACGGACGTCGTGGAAAGGTTCGACTCGCCGTTCCTCGGGATCGCCGTCGACAGCTACCACCTGTGGTGGGATCACCGGCTCGCCGCCGGGCTCGCCCGGGCCGGGCGCCGGATCGCCGCCGTGCAGATCGCCGACTCGGTCGTGCCGGAGCCTGGCCGCCTGCCGCCCCGGGGTCTCCCCGGTGAGGGCGTCGTCCCGCTCCGCGAGTTCGTCCGGCTCACCCGGGAAGCCGGCTACGCGGGCGCGTTCGAGATCGAGGTGCTCGGCGACCGGTTCCGGTCGCTGCCGCCGCTCGAAGCGGCCCGTTCGCTCAAGACCGCTCTCGACGACACCGGTGTCGGGGCAGAGGAAGGAAGCCACGCATGAGCAAGGAGATCCCCCGGCAAGGACTGCTGTACGAGGACCTGTCCGTCGGTCTTTCGTTCCGCAGCCCCGGCCGCACGATCACGGATGCCGACGTCATCGGCTTCGCCGGGCTCACCGGGGACTTTTCCGAGGTGCACACGAGTGACGTGTACGCCAAAGCCAGCCAGTTCGGCCGGCGGATCGCCCACGGCATGCTCGGGCTGGCCTACGCCCACGGGCTGATGTGGCCGCGCACGGAACTGCTGCGGAACACCGCGATCGCGTTCCTGGGCATCAAGGAGTGGCGGTTCGTCGGGCCGATCTTCATCGGCGACACGATCTTCGTGAACTACTCGGTCGCCGAGATGCGCGACTCGAAGTCCAAGCCGGACCAGGCGATCGTGACCTTCGACGTCGAGGTGGTCGACCAGGACGGGCGGGTCTGCCAGCAGGGGCAGAAGGTCGAACTGCTGTCCAAGGTGCCGCTGGGTGGCGTCGCCGCGAGTGAGAAGGCCGGCGACTGATGGCGGGACGGTTCACCGGCAAGCGCGCTCTGGTCACCGGCGGGGGCCGGGGCATCGGCCGCGCGATCGTGGAGCGTCTCGCGGCGGAAGACGCCGCGGTCGTGGTGGCCGACGTCGACCTCGCACACGCCCGGTTGGTGGCGGAAGCCCTGCGGGACAAGGGCTTCACCGTCGAGGAACGAAGCCTCGACGTCGGCGACCCAGCCTCGTTCGCCTCGTTCGACGAGCGGCTCGACGTGGTGGTCGCCAACGCGGGCATCCAGACCTTCGCTCCCGCGAGCGAGCTGACCGTCGCCGACTGGGACCGGGTGCTCGACGTCAACGCGCGCGGCACGCTGCTCACGCTGCAACTGGCCGCGCGATGCCTGCGCGAGGGCGGCGCGGTGGTCACCGTCGCCTCGATCCAGGCGCTGCTGCCCAACGCGCTGTCGGCGAACTACGCCGCGTCCAAGGCCGCCGTGCTCAGCCTGACCAAGTCGTTCGCGGCCGAGCTCGCACCGCGCGGGATCCGGGTCAACGCGGTCGCGCCGGGCCGGATCGACACCGCCCTGTCCGACTTCGGCAGCGAACAAGTCGGGCGCATCACCGGCCAAGACGCGGCGGAAGCGCTGCAACGCCGGCTCTCGACCAACCCGCTGGGCCGCATCGGCCGGCCCGACGAAGTGGCGGCCGCGGTGGCGTTCCTCGCGTCCGACGACGCGTCGTACATCACCGGCGAGTGCGTGAACGTGTGCGGCGGGGACGTGATGGCGTGATCCCGCTCGACGCGGCGCCCTCCGGCCGGGACCGCACCGACTTGCATCTTTCGCCCGAGGCGGCCGTCGCGCTCGTGCCCAGCGGTGCGACCGTGGCGGTCGGGGGCACAGGCTCCCTCCTGCAGGTCCCCGAAACGCTCCTCGCAGCGCTCGAACAGCGCTGGGAGGACGGCGGTTCGCCGTCCGGTCTCACGGTCGTGCACGTGATGGGGCTGGGCGACCACGAAGGGCGGGGTGTGGACCACGTCGCGATCCCGGGGCTCGTCCGCCGGTTCGTGGGCTCGCACTTCGTGCTCTCACCGCGGGAGCAGGGGGTGATCGCGCGCGACGAGGTCGAGGCCATCGGCCTGCCCGCGGGCACGATCTCATTGCTGTACCGCGAGATCGCCGCCGGTCGGCCCGGCCTGCTCACCGACATCGGCCTGGGCACCTTCGTCGACCCCCGTCGGCAGTGGGGGCGGATGAACGAGCGCACCACCACCGGGCTGAGCGAGCTGGTGACCCTCGGCGGGCAGGAGTGGCTGTTCTACCCGCGGTTCGGCGTCGACATCGCGCTGCTGCGCGCCACCGAAGCCGACGTCGACGGCAACATCGGCATGGACGACGAAGCCGCGTTCGGCGACAACCTCGCGATCGCGCAGGCCACGCACGCCAGTGGGGGACTGGTGCTCGTCGAGGTCAAGCGGCTTGTGGACCGGGGCGAAATCCCGGCGAACCGGGTCCGGATCCCCGGACCGCTGGTCGACCACGTCGTGCTCACCGGCTACCCCAACCAGACGCCGATCACGGTCGCCGACCCACGCCGCACCGGCACGCTGCCCAACCGGCCGACCGAGGTCGAGCCGCTGCCGTTCGACGAGCGGAAGGTCGTCGCGCGCCGGGCGGCGATCGAGCTGCACGAGGGCGACCTCGCGAACCTGGGCGTCGGCATGGCCAACGGCATCAGCTACGTCGCGTTGGAAGAAGGGTTCCTCGATCGCTTCACCCTCACCGTGGAACAAGGCGTCTTCGGCGGCTTGCCCGGTGTCGGGCTCGACTCCGGTACCGCGATCAACCCGTCGGCGATCGTGGACATGCCGAGCCAGTTCGACCTCTACGACGGCGGCGCGCTCGACTTCGCCGGGCTCGCGTACGCCGAGATCGACCGGTACGGCAACGTCAACGTCGCCACAGCCGGCGGCAAACCGATCGGTCCGGGCGGGTTCATCGACATCAGCCAGAAGGCCCGCACGGTCGTGTTCTGCGGGACCCTGCGTGGCGGAGGGCTCGACGTCGGCGTCACCGACGGGCGGCTCGTCATCGCGAAGGACGGCCGCTACCCGAAGTTCGTCGACGAGGTTTCCCACATCTGCTTCAGCGCCGAACGTGCCCACGCGCAAGGACAGCAGGTGCTGTACGTGACCGAGCGCGCGGTGTTCCGGCTGGCGGCCGAGGGGGTGGAGCTCGTCGAGATCGCCCCCGGCGTCGACCTGCGGCGCGACGTACTCGACCAGATGGGCTTCGTGCCCCTGATGCGTTCGGAACCCGGCTTGATGGATTCCCGCTTCTTCCGGCCCGAGCCGGCCGGGCTGAAACCGCGCCCGCGGCGTGACAAGACCACAGAAAGGCCGTAGTTCTCATGACCGATGCGTTCGAAGGTGTCCGCATCCTCGACTTCACCCAGCTCGAGCAAGGCCCGTCGGCCACGCAGGTGCTGGCCGACTTCGGGGCCGAGGTGATCAAGGTCGAGCGGATCGACGCCGGCGAGATCGGCCGGTTCCAGCCGCCGTTCCTGGCGAACGGGTTCAGCCCGCACTGGTCGGCGACCAACCGCAACAAGAAGAGCATCAGCGTCGACGTGAAGTCGCCGGAGGGCAAAGCTCTCGTCCACCGGCTCGCGAAGGACGCCGACATCGTCGCGAGCAACTTCCGGCCCGGCGTGATGGACCGGCTCGGCTTCGGCTGGGACGAGCTCTCGAAGCTCAACCCGCGGATCATCGTCGCCTATGCCTCGGGGTACGGGCTGTCCGGGCCGTACGTGCACCGCCGCGGCCAGGACCTGGCCGCCCAGTCGATCAGTGGCCTGATGGCGCTGACCGGAAGCCAGGCGACCGGCCCGGTGCCGGTGGGCACGTTCATGGTCGACTACCTGGCGTCCATGCAGTTCGCACAGGGCATGATGATCGCGCTCGCCGCCCGGGAGAAGACCGGCCGTGGCCAGGTCGTCGACTCGAACCTGCTCAACGCGGCGATCACCAGCCATCTGCAGGAAGGCACGACCTACCTCAACACCGGGCAGCGGTTCGACCGGCCGTCCGCCGGCATCGCCCACGCCCACAACACCGCGCTCTACGGCTACTACGAGGCCGCCGACGGCCTGTGGTTCACGCTCATCGGTGAGTTCTACGTCGATGAGCAGTGGAAACGCTCGGCTCGCGCGTGCGGGCTCGCGTCGGAACACGTGGACGACCCGCGGTTCCAAACCATCGAGGGTCTGCGCGAGCACACCGAGGAGACGCACCGGCTGCTCGCCGAGGCGATCCGGAAGTTCCCGCGTGCCGAGATCATGGCCCGCTTCGAAGCCGAGGACGTGCTCGTCGCCCCGGTCCACGAGTACGACGCCGTGTTCGAGGATCCGCAGGTGCGCCACAACGGCCTCGTCATCGAGTCCGATGTGGACGGAGTGGGCCCGGTCAAGTGGGTCGGCATGCCCGTCGCGCTCTCGGAGACCCCGGCGCGGCTGCGCCACGTCCCGCCGAAGATCGGCCAGCACAACGACGACGTCCTCACCGCCGCGGGCCTCACCCCCGAACAGATCGCGCACCTCAAGGCCACGGGCGTGATCGGCTCCGAAGCCGACCGCGAACGCACCGGCGGCACAGCCGCCTGGTCCTGACCCCCAGCAAGGAGATTCCCCGCAGTGACCACCCTGAATTCGACGTCGCTCGTCGTGCCCACCCTGGACGGCGGCACCACCCGGCACGTGATGCACGAAGCCGTCGACTATCCGCGCCACCCGGCGCCGTTCGCCTCGCGCACCGTGCTCGCGGCCGCGCACGTGGTCGCCGACGCGCGCGCCGACTACCAGCCGGGGCACCGGCCGCCGGTCGACTGGGAAGCGACCATCGCCTTCCGGCAGCACCTGTTCTCCTACGGTGTCGGCATCGCCGAGGCCATGGACACCTCCGAGCGCGGGCCCGGCGGCCTGGACTGGTCCCAGGCCCAGGAGCTCATCCGCCTCGGAGTCGCCGCAGCCCGGGAATCAGGGGCCGCCGTGGTCGCCGGGGCCGGCACCGACCAGCTCACCTCGGCCCGGCCCGAGCTCGCGGAGATCGTCGACGCCTACACCGAACAGCTCGAGTTCGTGCAGGCGCAGGGGAGTGCTGCGGTCCTGCGCGCGAGCCACGCCCTGGTGTCCGTCGCGAAGACCTCGGACGACTACCTCTCGGTGTACCGCGACGTGCTGTCGAAGACGGACAAGCCCGCCATCGTGCACTGGCTCGGCACCGGGTTCGACCCGAGCCTGGCCGGGTACTGGGGGCACACCGACGTGCTCTCGGCGATGGACGTGGTCGTCCAGCTGGCCCGCGACAACGTCGAGAAGCTCGAAGGCATCAAGTTCAGCCTGCTCGACCACGAGCTCGAGCAGGAGTTCCGCCGCCGCCTGCCCGCCGGCGTGAAGGTGTTCACCGGCGACGACTACGGCTACACCGACCTGCTGCTGGGCGACGGCGAGCACCACAGCCACGGACTGCTCGGGGTGCTCGACCCGATCGCGCCCATCGCGGCGGCCGGATTCGCGGCGCTCGACGCCGGCGACGAAGCCGGCTTCACCGAGACGATGAACCGCTCGATTCCGCTCGCGGTCAAGATGTTCGAGGCCCCGGCCGACCGGTACAAGGTCGGCACGGTGTTCGTCGCCTGGCTCTCGGGCCACCAGGACCACTTCCGCATGGTCAGCGGCCGCGAAGGCATGCGGTCGCTGCAGCACCTGACCGACCTGTTCGTGCTCACCGACGAGCTCGGTCTCTTCCCCGACCCCGAGCTGGCCGCCCACCGCATGCGCCTGCTGCTGGCCACCGAGGGGATCGAGTGACCCCGGGGACGCTGCCGCCGGTCCGCGGTGTCCCGGTCGAGCAGGTGCGGCGCGCGCTCGCCGGTGCCCGCCAGGTCGCGGTGCTCGACGACGACCCCACCGGCACGCAGACCGTGCGCGAACTGCCCGTGCTCACCCGCTGGACGGTCGAGGACATCCGCTGGGCCCTGCGGCAGGGCACTGCGGGGTTCTACGTGCTCACCAACACCCGGAGCCTCTCGCCCGAGGACGCCGCCGCCCGTGACCGTGAGGTCGCCGAGGCCTGTCTCGTCGCGGCGGAACAGGAGAACGTCCGGCTCGCGTTCGCCAGCCGCAGCGATTCGACGCTGCGTGGCCATTTCCCGCTGGAGACCGACGTCCTGGGCGACGTGGTGTCGCGCCATGGTGCGACGGTCGACGGGGTCCTGCTGGCACCGGCCTATGTGGACGCCGGGCGCGTCACGATCGGGGGTACGCACTGGCTGCGCAGTGCCGGCGGTCTCGTGCCGGTGGCCGAGAGCGAGTTCGCCCGCGACGCGTCCTTCGGCTATCGCTCGTCGAAGCTCTCCGAGTGGGTGGAAGAGAAGAGCGCGGGCCGCATCCCGCGGGGCGAAGTCGCCGAGCTGACGCTGGACGTGATCCGCACCGGCACGGACGGCACGTTGCGCGCCCGGCTGGACGACGTCCGGAACGGCCGGGTAGTCGTGCTCGACGCCGACGAGGACGACGACCTCCGCGCGAGTGTGCTCGCGATCCTCGCGGCGGAACAGGACGGAAAAACGTTCCTCTACCGCGTCGGCCCGTCGTTCGTGCGAGCGCGGGTCGGGCAGGAGGCGCAGCCGCCGATCGACGACGGGACGCTCGCGCGGCTGGTCGAGGGCGACGCGCACGGCCTCGTCATCGTGGGGTCCCACGTAGGACTCACGAGCCGGCAGCTCGAGCACCTCGCCGTCCGGCGCCGCTTCACCACCGTCGAGCTCGACGTGCCGACGATCCTCGACGACCGACGTTCGGAACGGCACCTGCGCGACGCTGTCACCGCGGCCACGACCGCGCTGGCGGAGTCACTCGTCGTCCTGCGAACCTCGCGAACCCTTGTCACGGGCCGGGACGAAGCACACAGCCTGGAGATCGCGCGGCGGGTCAGTGCCGCACTGACCCGGGTCGCGGGGGAGACCGTCGCGGCGCGGCGTCCGTCCTATGTGGTCGGGAAGGGCGGTATCACCTCGTCCGACGTGGCCACCGAGTCTCTCGGGATCGACCGGGCGTGGATCCGGGGCTCGCTGCTGCCCGGCATCGTTTCTCTGTGGGAGCCGGCGTCGGGTCCGGCGCGGGGGCTGCCCTACATCGTGTTCGCGGGGAACGTCGGCGGCGAAACGTCACTGGCCGACGTCATCGACCGACTGGAGAAAGCATGAGCACGCGCATCGTCATCACCGGTGGCGCCGGATTCCTCGGCGCGCTGCTCGCCCGTCGTCTGCTCGAAGCCCCGATCGGCTTCGGCGGCGCGGCACCCGAAGAGATCGGTGAGCTCGTGCTCGTCGACTTGGTCACCCCGCCCGCCGACCTCATTGCCGACAATCGGGTGCGCTCGGTCGTCGGCGATCTCGCGACAGCACTCGACGATCTCGGTCCGGTGGACGCGATCTTCCACTTGGCCGGTGTGGTCAGTGGCGCGGCGGAGGCCGATTTCGACCTCGGCATGCGGACCAATCTCGACGGCGCTCGCACACTGCTGGAGTACGCACGGGCGCTGGCCGTGCCACCGGTGGTGGTGTTCTCCAGCTCGCTGGCGGTGTTCGGCAGTGATCCGGCGGTCGGCCCGATCGGCGCCGTCGACGACGACACCTTGCCGCGGCCGCAGTCCAGCTACGGCATCCAGAAGTTCATGGGCGAACAGCTCGTGGCCGACTACACCCGCAAGGGATTCGTGCGCGGCCGGTCGGTGCGGCTGATGACCGTGTCGGTCCGGCCGGGAAAGCCCAATGCGGCAGCGTCGAGCTTCCTGTCCGGCATCATCCGCGAGCCGCTGGCCGGAGAGCGCGCCGCTTGTCCGGTGCCGCCCGGCACGCCGATCGCGTTGTCCTCCCCGCGCAAGACTCTGGAGGGGCTGCTGCGTGCGGCCGAAGTCGGCGACGCCACGTGGGGAAGCGCGACAGCGATGAACCTGCCGGCGCTCACGACCACCCCGCAGGAGATGGCGTTCGCCCTCGACCGCGTGGCGGGTACCGGTACCAGCGACCTCATCGACTGGACGGACGACGCGGGAGTCGGCGCCATCGTGCGCAGCTGGCCGGCCCGGTTCCACACCCCCCGCGCGGACAATCTCGGCCTGGCAGCGGAACTTTCCTTCGACGACATCGTCCGCGCCTACGTCGACGGCTTGAAGTAAGGAAGCGCACCAGATGACAACGGCAACGAAGCCTCCGTCCCTTTGCGACGGAGGCCGGGCATGACCATCCGCGACCTGGAGCCAGAAGTGTCCCTCCGCACCGCGAAAGAGGTTCGCCGCGTCGGCTTGGCCGGCGGCATCGGCACGCTCATCGAGTACTACGACTACGCCCTCTACGGCTACGTCTCGGCGATCATCGCGCCCTTGTTCTTCCCCGGCAAAGACCCCGTGGCGTCCCTGCTGGCGGTCCTGGCCGTGTTCGCCCTGTCGTACGTGATCCGCCCGATCGGAGGGATCGTGTTCGGCTGGGTCGGCGACCGGTTCGGGCGTAGGCGGGCGCTGCTCGTCACCGTCGTCGGCATCGGGCTCGCCAACACCGCCATCGGCGTGCTGCCGACCTACGCCATGGTCGGTGTCCTCGCACCGGTCCTCCTGCTGGTCGTGCGGCTGGCGCAGGGCTTCTTCGCCGGCGGCGAGGTCGGCGGTGCCGCGACCGTGATCTCGGAGGCCGCGCCACCGGGCAAGAAGGCCCGCTACGGCGCGTTCACCCCGATGGGCACCAACGCCGGCTTCGCGATCGCCTCGGCCGCGGTCGGCATCGTGTCCGGAGTGCTGGCCGCTGACCAGCTGAGCTCCTGGGGCTGGCGGATCCCGTTCCTGATCGGCCTGCCGCTCACCGTCGTGTGCTACCTCGCGCGGCGCATGCTGCCCGACATCGACCGCGACGTCACGACCGCCCGCCACGGTTTCCCCTTGACATCCGCCCTGCGGGACTACCCCGGGGCCCTGGTCAAGGCGACCGCGCTCGGCGTCGGCGTGCAGGGCGCGGCGTACATCGGCTCCACGTTCATCTCCATCTACCTGGTCACCAACCTGCACTACGCGAAATCGCCGGTGTACTGGATCACCGCGGCGGTAACGCTCGTGGCGGTCGGTCTCATGCCGTTCACGGGGCGGCTCGCCGACCGCATCGGCCCGCTCAAGGTCGCCACGATCGGGCTCGTGGGCTACGCCGTGATCACCTATCCCGGCTTCCTGCTCATGGACGTCGGCAACCTGGGGCTCGCCGCGCTCGGCTACGTGCTCATCATGGTCAACATGGCGTTCCTCCAGGTCGCCTCCTACACCGTGACACCGCAGCTGTTCCCCGACGAGGTCCGCTATACCGGCACCGCGCTGGCCACGAACATCTCCGTGGTCATCGCCGGCGGCACCGCGCCCTACATCGGCACCTGGCTGGTCAGCGCGACCGACGATCTGCGCTCGCCGTACTACTTCGTCCTCACCACGTCGCTCGTCGGGCTGATCGCGGTGGCGGCGATGCGGAAACGGCGCCCCCTGGCGCAATCCACCGTCGCCGCCTGAGGACGCCGCCCCACCACGGGTGGCCGCGACCGCTGTTGAAGCGGTCGCGGCCACCCGTGTCAGTTTTCGCCTTTCCTTTCGAGACCGAGGACCGCAGCGGCGAGCAGGCCAGTTGACCCGCACTGGCCTGGCATCCCTCCCGTGGCCTGACGCACCGTTGCACGAGCCGACGGAGAAGCGAGCTGTCCTGGTCGGACGGACGCTCCGGCGCGAGATCGTGGATCCGTCGTGCCCGCATCAGTCCTTAATGGAGAGGATGACATGAATGGATGCGCGACGAACACCGGCTGAGCCGGACCCGGTCGACGGCGGGAAGTCGCCGATGCGGCGCCGAGTCGTGGCCGCCAGCATCATCGGCAGCGCCCTCGAGTGGTACGACTACGCTCTCTACGGGCTGGCGTCGGCGTTGGTGCTGAACAAGTTGTTCTTCCCGGACCTCGGTTCGGAGGTCGGCACGATCGCGTCGGTGGCCACCTTCGCCGTCGGGTTCGTGGCGCGGCCGCTCGGCGGCGTGGTGCTGGGCAACCTCGGCGACCGCCACGGCCGCAAGGCCGTGATGATCACCACCCTCGTGCTGATGGGCATCGCGACGACGTTGATCGGCGCGTTGCCGACGTACGGCAGCATTGGCATCTGGGCGCCGATCCTGCTCGTGTTCCTGCGGCTGTGCCAGGGCTTCGGCGCGGGCGCCGAGTTCGGCGGAGCGGTGGTGATGAGTGCCGAGTACGCGCCTCCCGGGAAACGGGGCCTGTTCGCGTCGACCGCGCAGGTCGGCGCCGAGATCGGGATGCTGCTCTCGACGGCCGCCTTCGCCGTGATCGGCACCCTGCCGGAGGACCAGCTGCTCTCGTGGGGCTGGCGAATCCCGTTCCTGGTCGGGATCGTGCCCGTGGCGGTCGGTCTGTTCCTGCGGCTGCGGGTGCAGGAAACGCCCGAGTTCCAGCGGGTCAAGGGCACCGGCGAGCAGCCCCGCGTCCCCATGGCGGAACTGCTGCGCACGGCACCGAAGCAGGTGCTCCTCGCCGCCGGCGCGCGGCTGATGGACCCGCCGCTCGGCTACCTCTACACGGTTTTCGTCACGGTTTACGCGGTCAAGCAGGTCGGCGTCGCGCAGCAGACGGTGCTGACCGGCCTGCTCATCGCGTCCGCCCTCGGCATCGGGTCCGTGGCGCTGTTCGGCCACCTCACGGACCGGCTGGGCACCAAACGGGTCTACCTGACCGCGGCCGGGTTCGCGATGGTGCTCGCGTTCCCGTTCTACTGGCTCGTCGACACCGGGCAGCCCGTGGTCATCTGGCTCGCGCTCATTCTCGGCACGTCGGTCGGGAAGGAACTGAACAACGCCGGGCAGGCGGCCTACCTGACCGAGATGTTCGAGCCGCGGATCCGGGTGAGCGGCGTGTCCCTGGCCCGTGAATCGGTGTCGGCGGTCGGTGGCCTGATCCCCGTGGCCGGGCTGAGCCTGGTGAATCTGGCGGGTGGTTCCTATTGGCCCGTGGCGTTGCTGATGGTCGTGCTCGGCGCGATCAGCTTCGTCTGCATCTCCCTGTCCAAGCCCGCGGTCGCGGGTGCGAACGATCCCGACGCGACCGCCGCGCCGGCCTACGCGAAAGACGGTGCCGCCTGATGAAGATCACGAAGGTCGAGCCGATCCTGGTCGACCGCTACCTCTTCGTCCAGGTCCACACCGACGAAGGCCTCGTCGGGCTCGGCGAGTCGGGGGCGTGGGGCTTCCACGAGTCCGCCGCCGCCGCGGTCGTGAAGTTCGGCGAGTACCTCCTCGGCGAGGACCCGCTGCGGATCGAGCACCACTGGCAGTACCTCTACCGCGCCTTCCACTTCCGCGGCGCCGACATCATGGGTGCGCTCAGCGCGATCGACATCGCACTGTGGGACCTGGCCGGCCAGTACCGCGACGCCCCGGTCCACGCCTTGCTCGGCGGCCCCGTCCGTGAGCGCGCGCGGGTGTACCAGCACGTGGTCGGCACGACCCGCCAAGAGCTCGTCGCCGGCGTGAAGGCGGCCAAGGAGCAGGGGTTCACGGCCGTCGGGCACCTGACGCCGTTCCTCGACGAAGACCGCTCCGTGCCGTACTTCGAGACCCACGCGGCGAAGATCGGCCACGCGATCGAGGCCGTCGGCGCCTACCGCGACGCCGTCGGTGACGACGTCGACCTGTGCATCGAGATCCACCGCCGCCTCACCCCGGCCGAGGCGGTACAGCTCGGCCTGGGCATCGCCGAGTTCCGCCCGCAGTTCCTCGAAGACCCGGTGACGCCGGACAACTTCGACGAGATGGAATACGTCGCGAGCCGGGTCGACGTGCCGATCGCGACGGGGGAGCGGCTCACCTCGATCTGGGAGTTCGCCATGCTCCTGCGCCGTTCGGCGGTGCAGTTCGTGCGGCCGAACGTCGGCATGGTCGGCGGTATCACGGGAGCCAAGAAGATCGCCGCGCTCGCCGAAGCGCAACACGTCGGGGTCGTGCCGCACAATCCGCTCAGCCCCGTGCTCACGGCCGCGTCGCTGCAGATCGCGGCAGCGATCCCCAACTTCGCCCTGCTCGAGTACCCGGGCCGCACCTGGCATTCGCTGCTGGCCGACCGGCCGGACGGCGACGAGATCGTGACGGGTCAGCCCGAGTACGACGGCCGGGGGTTCCTCCTGGTCGACCCGAGCCCGGGGATCGGGGTGAAACTGCGTCCGGACGTGACCGAGCGCGTGCCGTACGTGCCACGGCCGGTCAAGGCGCGGCTCAGCATCGACGGGTCCGTGATCGACCAGTAGGTACCGTCGGGCCGGGAGGAGGACCGGATGCCACCGTCGGAAGGGCGGGTCGAGCCCGCGCGGCTCGCGCGGATGCTCGGCGACTGGCCGAGCAACGACCGTGGTTTGGCGCGCGCGCTCGCCTTGGGGATCAGCCAGCTGATCACCGACAGCCACCTGGCCGACGGGGCGCTGCTGCCCTCGCAGCGCAAGCTGGCCGAGGCGCTCGGCGTCTCCCGCAGCACGGTCACCGAGGCCTATGAAGCACTGGTGGCCGCCGATGTCGTCGAGTCCTTCCAGCGCTCCGGGTGCCGGGTGCGCCGGAAGGGCTTCGGCGCGATCGGTGCCGACCAGGGCGCCGCGCCGGTCCTCGGCCCGGACGCACTGGCGTCCTACGACATCGCCCGCGGAGCGCTGCCGGGGCTGCCGATCGTGGCCGACGCGATCGCGGGCATCGACCGGCGCCGGCTCATGGGCCACGTCGCGGCCGGCGGGTTCTTCCCGGCCGGTCTTCCGGAGCTGCGCGACGCGGTCGCCGCGTACTACGCGAATCTCGGCACACCGACGACGCGGGAGAACATCCTCATCACCGGCGGCGCCCAGCAGGCCACCTGGCTCGTGGCGCAGCTGCTGATCGGGCCCGTCGACGAGGTCGTGGTCGAGGACCCCACGAGCCGCCGGACCCTCGACGTGCTGCGGCGGGCGGGGACCCGGCTGCTGCCGGTCCCGTTCGCCGGCTCGGCGCTGCGGCTCGACCTGCTCGAACAGCTCGTCACGCGCCGGCGACCACGGCTCGTCTACTGCCAGCCGGTCGTGCACGACCCCACGGGACTGACGATGGACGTGCAGTCGCTGCGCACGTTCGCCAGGATCCTGGACGTCCACCACACCTTCTGCGTCGAGGACGCCTCTTCGGCCGAGCTGCTGTTCGCCGACGAACGCCGGCCCGGGCTCGCCGCTCTGCTGCCGCCGGACCAGCACCTCACCGTGAGCACGCTGTCGAAGCTGACGTGGGGTGGTCTGCGAGTCGGCTGGATCCGGGGGAGTGTCCCCGTCATCGAGCGGCTGACGGAGCTGAAACGGTCGATCGACCTCACGTCGTCGGTGCTCGACCAGCTCGTCGCCGTCGATCTGCTGCAGCGGCTCCCCGAATTGCGGGCCTTGCGGACCGCCGACCTGCGCGGCGGCTACGAGATCGCGCGGCGCGTCCTGGCGCGCGTCCGGCCGGACTGGCGGTGGACGGAGCCCTCGGGCGGAACCGGCCTGTGGGTGGACACCGGCGCGGACGCGGGGGCGATCGGGAGCGCACTCAGATCCGGCGGTGTCCGCGCGCTGACCGGGTTCGAGCACTTCTCGCCGTTCGGTGGTCTGGGCAGCTACCTGAGCCTGCCGCTCTGGTACTCCGAGGAGCACCTCGAGCCGGCGCTGCGGGCCCTTGACCGGATCCGCCCGGCGCAGCGCTGAACCGTTGCGCCCCAACGGGTCCGACGGCGTTCTTGGTGTTCGGTCCGGCGCGGCTCCTCCACCGTGCAGGGACGGATTTTCCCGGCCGTCATCAAGAAATCGTCAACGCCGGGGAAACCCCGATGGGGTGAACCTCATCCTGTGCCTCGTGACCACTGCTGTTACCCGCCGCGAGGCCGGCGCATCCACCGGCCGCGGTGATCGGCACCGGCTTTCCGTTGTCGGCGGGCTGGCCGCGTTGTCGCTGGACGCGATGGCGTCGGTGGCGTACGGGCCGGAAGCCATCGTGATCGTGCTCGCCGTGGCGGGTGGGACCGGGCTGGGGTTCACCTTGCCGGTCACGTTCGCGATCGCCGGGTTGCTGGGCGTGCTGACGCTGTCGTATCGGCAGGTGATCGCCGCGTTCCCGGACGGCGGCGGGGCCTACGGGGTCAGCCGCGCTCACCTCGGCCGGCGGGCGTCTCTGGTGGCCGCGGCGTCACTGATCGTGGACTACGTGCTGAACGTCGCGGTGTCGGTCGCGGCGGGAGTCGCGGCCTTGACGTCGGCGTTTCCCGTGCTGCTGCCTTACACGTTGTGGCTGTGCCTCGCGGCGCTGGCCGTGGTGACGGTGGTGAACCTGCGCGGCATCGCCGAGAGCGCGCGGGTGTTCATCGCGCCGACGGCCGTCTTCGTCGGGGCGATCCTGACGGTCGTGGTGGTCGGGCTGATCCGCACGGAGCCGGCGGCGGCCATCGCGGTTCCCGGGCACGCCGCGAGCCTGCAGACCGTGGGAATCCTGCTGTTGCTCAAGGCTTTCGCCAACGGCTGCGCCGCACTGACCGGTGTCGAGGCGATCGCGAACGCGGTCCCGTCGTTCCGGAAACCGCGTGTGCGCCGGGCGCAGCGAGCCGAGGTCGCACTGGGCGGACTGCTCGGGGTGATGCTGATCGGGATCGCCGTGCTGATCGGGAAGTTCTCGATCCACCCGGTCGACGGCGTCACCGTGCTTTCGCAGGTGACCACTGCTTCCCTCGGCGACGGGTTCGGCTACTACGTGGTGCAGTTCTCCACGGTGGTGCTGCTCGCGCTCGCGGCCAACACGTCGTTCGGCGGCCTGCCGGTGCTGGCCCAGCTGCTGGCGAAACACAACAACCTGCCCCACGTGTTCGCGCTGCGCGCCGAACGGCGGGTGTACCGCTACGGCGTCGGTTTCCTGGCGATCACCTCGGCGCTCCTGCTGATCGTCGCGGACGGCGACATGAACACGCTGGTGCCGCTCTTCGCGATCGGGGTGTTCGTCGGCTTCACCCTGTCGCAGACGGGCATGGTGCGGCACTGGCTGGGCGACCGTCCGCGGGGGTGGCGCGGAAAAGCCGCGCTCAACGGGTTCGGGGCACTGCTCACCGGCGTCGCCGCGATCGTGGTGGCCGCGACGAAGTTCGGGGAAGGCGGCTGGCTGATCGTCGTCGCGCTGCCGTTGCTGGTGGCCGCGATGGAATGGGTCAACCGCAGCTACCGCCGAATCGGCGAGCGCCTCGAACTGGGCCGGACCCCGGCGCCGCCCCGGCCTGACCGGTCGCTCGTCGTCGTTCCGGTACACACGGTGTCGCGGCTGACCCGTGACGCGCTCGCCGCGGCCCTGTCCCTGGGTGAACGCGTCGAAGCCGTGCACGTCGTCCATCCGGAAGACGAGGGCGCGGCGAGCGCGTTCGTCGAGGAGTGGGAGCGCTGGCATCCGGGGGTGGCGCTCGTCCAGGTCCACGACGAGCGCCGCCGCCTGGGTGCGCCGCTCGTCGAGCACCTGCGCTCGCACGGCGACTGCCGCGTGTTCGTCCTGATCGCCGAGGTCGAGCCCGCGCGTCCGTGGCAGCGGATCCTGCAGAACCGGCGCGGGGCCGTGCTCGCGCGGGCACTCCGGCGGCACACGGACATGGTGGTCTGCCGGATGCGGTTCCGCCTCGGCGCCGAGCACTGAGCGCCGGCGTCCACGGAACTGTTCAGCCCTTGCTGTTGTATCAGTGATCGCTGTACTGTTCGGCGCATGCTGACGTGCGAAACGCGGGGCGCGGCGCTGGCCCGGCTGGGCAAGGCGCTGGCCGACCCGACGCGGTGCCGGATCCTGGTAACGCTGCTGGACGGGGTTCGGTATCCCGGGCAGCTGGCCGAGCAGCTGGGCCTGAGCCGTTCGAACGTGTCGAACCATCTCGCGTGCCTGCGTGGCTGTGGCCTCGTGGTCGCGACCTACGAGGGGCGCCAGGTGCGGTACGAGCTGGCGGACGCGCACCTGGCGAAGGCGTTGAGCGAGCTGGTGCACGTGGTGCTGGCGGTGGACACCGACGAGGCGTGCCTGAACGAGGTCGCGCCCACGGCGTCTTCGGCGAGCGTGAAGGCGGCCCGATGAGCGAAGCCCACGAGCGCCTGAACCTGCCGTTGGCCACGCCCGAAACGGACGGGTGCGCCGATGACTGCTGCGCGCCGGTGTCGCAGCCGACGACGTCGGTTTCCACCGAGCGTCGCGCTGTGCTGTCCCGCCGGGTGCGGCTGCTGGTCGGTGCCACGATCTCCTACAACGTCGTCGAGGCCGTGGTGGCGATCTCCGCGGGGTCGCTCGCTTCGTCGACGGCCTTGATCGGGTTCGGACTGGACTCGGTCATCGAGGTCGCCTCTGCCGCGGCAGTGGCGTGGCAGTTCTCCGGCCGCGATCCGGAAGCGCGCGAGCGCACCGCCTTGAAGGTGATCGCGGTGTCGTTCTTCGCGCTGGCCGCCTACGTGAGCGTCGAGTCGATCCGCGGCCTGTTCGGCGCGGAGCCGGCGGAGCACTCGACGGTGGGCATCGTGCTGGCGGCGGTGTCGCTGCTGGTGATGCCGTTCCTGTCCTACGCCCAGCGCCGCGCCGGCCGCGAACTCGGTTCCGCCAGCGCCGTCGCCGACTCCAAGCAGACCCTGCTGTGCACCTACCTGTCCGGCGTCCTGCTGGTCGGGCTGCTGCTCAACTCGTTGTTCGGCTGGTCCTGGGCCGACCCCGTCGTCGCCCTCGTCATCGCCGCGGTCGCGGTCAAGGAAGGCCGCGAAGCCTGGCGCGGCGAACACTGCTGCTGAACCCGGACCCGGGCCCGCCGGCCGGTGAACGCCGGGCGTGGTCGGTGTCAGAGCCGTGTCAGCCGGATGTCAGTCCCGTGGGGGATCGTGGCCGCTACCGCCACGAAATCCTTATCCCACCGTGGATCTGAGAGAACGGACACCGGGATGACAGTCGATCAGGTGCACAGGCCCGCGATCCGCGTGCAGGGCCTGAAGAAGTCCTACAAGAGCCTGGAGGTGCTGCGCGGGGTCGACTTCGACGTGGCCCGCGGCAGCATCTTCGCGCTGCTCGGCTCCAACGGGGCGGGCAAGACCACGATCGTGAAGATCCTCTCCACATTGCTCAAGGCCGACGCGGGGACCGCCGACGTCAACGGTTTCGACGTCGCCACGCAGGCGGCGAACGTGCGGGACTCCATCAGCCTCACCGGGCAGTTCGCGGCCGTCGACGAGATCCTCAGCGGGCGCGAGAACCTCGTTCTGGTCGCCCGGTTGCGGCACCTCAAGAACCCGGGTGGGATCGCCGACGACCTGCTCCGGCGGTTCTCGCTGACCGACGCGGCAGCGCGGAAGGTGTCGACGTACTCGGGTGGCATGCGCCGCCGTCTCGACATCGCGATGAGCCTCATCGGGAATCCGGAAGTCATCTTTCTCGACGAGCCGACGACCGGGCTCGACCCGCAGGCCCGCATCGAGGTGTGGCAGGCCGTCAAGACTCTCGCCGAGCACGGGACGACCGTGCTGCTCACCACGCAGTACCTGGACGAAGCCGAACAACTCGCCGACCGGATCGCGATCCTGCACGAGGGCCGGATCATCGTGAACGGCACGCTTACCGAGCTGAAGCAGCTGCTCCCGCCCGCCAAGGTCGAATACGTCGAGAAGCAGCCGACCCTCGAAGACGTCTTCTTCGCCATCGTCGGCGACAACGGAACAGCGGACGTCGCGGCGTCGGCCCGGATCAGTGAGGAACGACGGTGACCCAACACTTCTTCGGCGACACCACTGTCCTGCTGGGACGGTCGCTGCGCCACATCACGCGCAGCGTGGACACCATCATCACGACCACGATCATGCCGATCGCCTTCCTGCTGCTGTTCGTTTACGTGTTCGGCGGCGCGATCAAGGCCGGGTCGGGTTCGTACGTGAACTACCTGCTGCCCGGCATTCTGCTCATCACGATCGCGTCGGGCATCTCCTACACCGCGTTCCGGCTCTTCCTGGACATGAAGAGCGGCATCTTCGAACGCTTCCAGTCCATGCCGATCGCCCGCTCGTCCGTGTTGTGGGCGCACGTGCTGACCTCGCTGGTCGCCAACCTGATCTCGGTCGTGGTCGTTGTGCTCGTCGCCCTCGTCATGGGCTTCCGCTCGGGAGCGGGCGTGCTGTCGTGGCTCGCGATCGCCGGCATGCTGATCCTGTTCACCTTGGCGTTGACCTGGATCGCCGTGATTCCCGGCCTCTCCGCGAAATCCGCGGACGGCGCGAGCGCGTTCGCCTACCCGCTCATCTTCCTGCCGTTCATCAGCTCGGCCTTCGTGCCCACCGACACCATGCCCGGCCCGGTGCGGGCCTTCGCCGAACACCAGCCGGTGACGTCGATCGTCAACGCCATCCGCGACCTGTTCACCGGGCAACCGGTCGGCAGCGGCATCTGGATCGCACTGGCCTGGTGCGTCGGCATCCTCGTCGTGGCTTACTTCTTCGCTGTCTTGACCTACCGCCGCAAGATCTCCTAGCCGGCGACGGCACGCTTTCCGGAGTGCGACGGGCGCGGTCGTCAGTGTTCGGTGAGCGATCCGGTCGCCGGGCCCAGCGTGGACCACCCCATCGTCATGACATCGACCTCGTCGAGGAGGACGGTGCCGTTGCTGATCACCTCCCGCAGTTGGGGCAGGAACGCCCGGATCTTGTCCGGCCGGTCGATGAGCAGGACGAGGATGGGCATGTGGTCGGCCATGCTCAGTAGCCGTGTCGTGTGGATCATGCGGTGCAGGCCGTACCCTTCGCAGCCGCGCAGCACCGTGGCCCCGGCGAGGCCGGCCTTGCGTGCGCGGTCGAGGATCTCGCGGTGCAGCGGTGTGTGCTGCCAGAGGTCGTCTTCGCCGATGAGGATCGTCATGCGCAACGCGGTTCCCGTGAGCTGCATCGTCATCGCACTCCCTCTCGAGTGGGTGGCCACCGCTGGACCGTGAAGGGATGGGACTCGAGCTCGTCGATCACCACCGGCGCGGTGAGCTCGAGGTCATCCAGCTGTGACAGGAACTCCCGGATCTTCTCGGGCGAGTCGACGATGACGATCAGCAACGGCAGGTCCGCGCCGAGCGGCAGCCGACGTTGCGTGTGGATGCGCAAGTTCGCGCCGTAACCGGCGATCCCGTGAAACACGCTCGCCCCGGCCAAGCCCGCCCGGCGCGCGCGGAACACGATCTCGACGTCCAGCGGCCGGTGGTGCCAGGTGTCCCCATCGCCAAGGAAGATCGACAATCGCAGAAAGTGACTGGTTGTCGTCATGACGTCCTCCCGGTCCGCTGCAGCACGCATCGTCCAGGAAGCCATCAGCCGTTGCATCCGGCGGTTCGGGCCGTGTGGCCCCGGCGGGATCCATCGCCGCTACCAGTACATCCCCGCTGGTCCGATGGGTCAAGTACCGGGGCGGAAGACGGAGGGGCCCGCGTCAGCTCCGCGTAGCGGCCAGCACTTCGTTGAAGGCTTCAGTCGACGACGGGTGCGTGTAGATCCCGTCGCGCAGATCCGCGGCGGTCACCCCGTGCCGCATGGCCAGCGTGACCAGGTTGATCAGCTCCTGCGCGTCGACGCTCAGCAAGGCGGCGCCGAGGATCTGGTCCGTCCTCGCGTCGATCACGAATTTCATCAGCCCTCGGGTTTCTCCGAGGATCTTCGCTTTGGGCATCGCCACGATGGCCGCGACCGCTTTTTCCGCCACTTTCACCGCGTACCCCTGCTCGCGCGCCTCCCGTTCGGTGAGTCCCACCCGTGCCAAGGGGGGCGTCAGGAAGAGCGTGTAGGGGATGTGCGCGCGGTCGGCAGTGGATCGGGTGCCGAGGCCGCTGAGTTGGTCGGCGACGATCCTGCTGTCGTCGAGGGAGACGTAGGTGAACTGCGGTCCGCCCTTGACATCGCCTACCGCGAAGATGTGGGGCTGGCTGGTGCGCAGCCGATCGTCCACTTCGACCGCACCGCCGGCCGTGGTCGCCACACCCGCGAGGTCCAAGCGCAGGACTTCGGTGGCGGGCTTGCGGCCGGCCGCGACCAGCACGGCGTCGACGACGATCGTGCCGCCGTCTTCACCCTGGCGGTAGTCGAGCCGGGCGCCCTCGGCCGTCTCGGACAACCGGGTGACCTGAACGTCGAGGACGAACCGGACTCCGGTGTCGGCCAGCACCTGTTCCGCGGCCGCCGCGACGGCGTCGTCCTCGCGGCCCAGGATGCGCGGCGCCTGGTCGAGCACCGTCACCTCGCTGCCGAACTGCGCGAACATCGACGCGAACTCGATGCCCACGTGCCCACCGCCGAGCACGGCCAACCTGCGCGGGAGGTTGTCTCGCCCGATGAGGTCGGTGCTCGTGTGAACGCGGTTGCTGTCCGCGAACCCGGGGATCGCAGGCAGGACGGGCTCGGCCCCCGTGTTGATGATGATGGTGTCGCCGGACACGGTCAGGCGTTCGTCGCCGGCGCTGACCTCCACCGTTTTGGGGTCGACGAACGCGGCCCGTCCGGTGAGGACCGTGACGGAGTCGATCGAGTCGAGGGTGGAGAAGTTGATGCCGCGCAGCCTCGTGGTCAGGTTTCGCGTCTTTCCGACGGCTTCGCCGTGGCCGGTACCGGTTTCGGCGTGGTGGATCAGCGACTTGGTGGGCACGCACCCAACGTTGGGGCAGGTGCCGCCGTACATCTGCGCCGACCGCTCGATCACGGCGACGCGCTTGCCGCGCCGCCCCATCGCGGCGGCCAGTGTTTTGCCTCCTCTGCCGAATCCGATCACGACGAGATCGAAGTGCGTGGAGTCCACGGTGGACATTGCTCTCCTCCTGGCTGCGCTGTGCGTCGGGGTTCCCCTCGGGGACCCACTCAAATGTACGTACATTTGAATATAGGACGACGTCCGCGCAGTGGGGCCGAGTGTGTCGGGCGCGACAGCCCGGAAGAAGTGACCGTCACTTCAAGGGGTACGGGGGCTTGCGGTCGTCGAAGTCATGGTATTTCTCCTGGTGAACTGTGAGTCTCAGGAAGCCGGACCCGCCGGAGGAGTCCGGCGCGGCGCTGTCACCACTCAGGAAGCGTCCTGGGCAACACCGTGATCAGTCCAATAGCGAACGTGCGGCAGGTCGTCGTCGAGCCAGTACGCGGTGTCCTCGGTCACCACGAGAACCTCGCCCCATTTCGCGCCGACGTCGCCGCGGCCGATGTGCGGCTCGAACGCCCACAAACCCGGCTCACACGGCCGGTCGGACTTCGGTTTCCAGAAGGGCGCGGCGCGAACGTCCAGGCGTAGAGCCGATCCGACGATGTCGCCCGCCAGATAACTGACCGTCTGCGGGCTGAAACCCTTCACGTTGAACGTGGGCAACCGCAGGCCGGGCACTCGGCCGACGCGGTGCGCGATCGCGGACCCGGGGTACATCGAGTGGATGTTCACATAACCGTGATCTTGGGTGTAGTCGTCCACCGCTTTGTCGATCCTGGCTTGGGTATCGCCATTGCGCACCATCTCCAGAATCATCGGACGAAAGGCGGCGAGTGCCATTCTGGTTTCGTGGAATTCTTCCGTCGGCTCGCCGAGTGTGCAAGAGTACCCGATATCGGCGGCTCCGCGCCGATAGATGGGGCCGATATCGAGAATGACCGCATCGCCCTGCGTCAACCGGCGACCGCTCGGCCGATAATGTCCACTAGCCGGTTTGGCCTCGAAGAGGTCCCGGACCCGACGCGGAAGCGGCGGAAAGTCCAGGAACCGAGTACGGTCGCCGAACCAGACGAAGCCGTAGTGGAAGAAGTGGGAAACGCCACGCGCACGCAGCCAGCGCTCGAGCTTCCCGGCCGCCTGCTGCTCGGTGATCCCTTCGTGCAATTCGGCTTCGATCGCGACAGTCGCGTCGAAGGCGAGACGTTGAGCCGCCTTGAACGCTACGAGTTCTTCTTCGGTAAACAGTTCGCGGGTCAAGGTCCGGTGCCTCCGGTGGTGGCGTCGATGTTGATCAGCACCAGCGTCTGCGAGCCCGGTACGGCGCTGAAGAGCAGAATCTGACGAAAATCCCACAGATCCGGACAGAGGCCGACCACCTCGCCGGCCTGGAGCAGTCGCGTCCGAATTTGTGGGCTGCCGGTCACCCACCGACTGGGCGGGACTTTGCCGATCATCAAAACTGGAAGCAGGAAACCCCCGTCTCACTGGAGCCCTCGTGTGCGCAAGCGGCGACGCAGCAAGTGGATCGACCTCTGTTACCTCGTCGTCAGCGATGGCCGGCTACGACTGGGTCTGCGAAACGAACGGCGTACTGACTCGCGCCGAGCGTTCGTCCGTCCGCGCCGGCATGCGAAAATTCCTCCTGGAGACGATCGGTGGTTTCCTCACGTGGCCTATGAACCGGCCACGCTCGACGGAAACCCTCGTTCCGGACATTCCCGACACCGAAGTCGCGAGCACCGCCGTCGAGATGGCCAAGAAGCAAGGCACCACGCTTCTCTTCCACGGCTACCGAACCTGGCTGCTCGGCACGGCGCTGGCCCAGGCGGACCAGACCGAGGTCGACGCGGAACTTCTCTTCGTGACGGCACTGCTGCACGACTCGGGAATGCTCGTCAGCGTGCCCGGGGAGGATTTCACCCGGCGCTCGGCGGACTCCGTTCTCGAGGTTTTCGACCGCGCCGGCGCGCCGCGCCGCAGAGCCCTCGAAGCCGCCGATGCCGTGGTCGCGCACGCGACACCCGGCCTCGGCAGGTCCACGGACCCGATCGGCTACTACGTCCAAGCCGGTGCCATGGCCGATCTTGCCGGCATCCGCAGGTGGCACCTGCCGCCCGGGGCCATCGGTCAAGCCTATGCCCTGTATCCGTCCCACGACATCCACCGCACTCTTTCGGCACTGGCTCGCCGAAACGCCGAAGAACTACCGGGCGGTCGAATGTCGCTGCTCCTTCCGAAACCACTGGGCAAGGCACTTCGCTTGGCCCTGAATTTCTCGACCGGATGACCGGCACGAATTCTAGGGCCTGCCCGTGCTCTTGAACCGGTCGCGATATTGGCTCGGCGAGAGCCCCAATCGGGCCACAAAGGTGCGGCGCATCGTCTCCGGACTTCCGAATCCCGCGCCCGCCGCCGCCTCTTCGACGTTGTGTCCTGAATCCAGCAGCGACTTCGCGTGATCAAGCCTGACTTTCTCGACGTACCTCGCGGGCGTCATGTCGAACTCTGCCTGGAAGAGCCGGATGAGGTGCCGAGCGCTCACCCCGACCCGGTCGGCAAGCCGGCCGGCGCTGTGATCCAGGCCGGGGTCCGCGGAAATGAGATCGACGACGTCTCGCAGCGTCGGCGTCCGGGCAGGCTTGATCTCCAAAGGGGCGGAGAACTGAGACTGGCCACCGGGGCGTTGCATGAAAACGACAAGGTTTCGAGCAACGGCACGCGCGAGGTCGGGGCCGTTGTCGGCCTCGACCAAGGCCAGGGCGAGGTCGATCCCGGCGGACACCCCCGCCGACGTGAACACCCCTCGGTCCTCGACGAAGAGAGCATCCGGGAGCACGTCGACGTCCGGGAACGCACGAGCGAAAAGCTGCGCGTGGCGCCAATGTGTGGTTGCCCGACGCCCGGACAACACGCCCGCGGTGGCCAGGGCGAAGGAACCCGTGCAAATGGAGACGAGCCGGCGGGTCCGCTCGCGAAGCACCCGGATGGCAGCCACGAGTTCGGGATCGATGGGCGCGCCGACGAGGACATCGCCGCCGCAGACCACGACGGTGTCCGCGCGCGCCACGCTGTTCGCGGGACCGTCGACGGGCATGGTCGACCCGGTCGAGGTGGCCACGGCCGCACCCGAGGGTGACACATAGTACAGCGAGTAGTCCGCCCCGAAGAGGTTCGCTTCGGCGAAGACCTCTGCCGGCCCGGCCACGTCCAGACTTTTCACCCCGTCGAAGACGACGAACACCACGGTCCTCGAGCTGGGCACTGACCTGACCTCGCAATCGTCGAACCCGGCGCGCGGTTGCCGAAGCGCCGGGTTGTCCGAAGCGTTGCATCCCTGGCTCCTCGTGCCGAACCGATGTCCGGATCTGTGGGAACCCGGTCGGTTTTCGCTCTGCAGCACAGCCGACCACTCCCGGCAGACTGACGGAGTCCACCTGGAAGTCGTGGTAGGACAACACTTCCTGCTCGGTCAGCCGCCACCGTCGTCGCACCAGCAGGAAACTCGTCGACGACAACACGAAGGACAGACACCGGAATCACGCGAAACCAGGTTGATCCGGTTTCATGCCGACTTCGGGTCGGGCAGATCAGCGCGGGGGAGCGACCGGGTCGGTGAGGAAAGCGGTGCCACGTTTCTCGGCCGTTCGCCGCTCACCGGCGACATGACGACGCTCCCCGCGCCGTCCGTCGGGCGAGCTCCCGGCGCTCTGGGCCGCTGGCTCGCGGGCGGTGCGCTCGTGGCCGTGGCCGCCGGCCTCGCTTACCTACTCTCGGCGGCCGGAGGCTCGCTGCCGCACGTGCTTCCCGGTTACGACGTGTGGCAGGAGCAGGCGTACGCCCGGATTCCCCCATTCCTGCGCTGGTGCCTCGGCGACACGACCGAGGCGCAGTCGTTCAAAACCGATCTCGGCGGGCTCGGCCTGCTCGCCGGCGGCTGGATCGCCCACGTCGCGGCGACCCGGCGGCGCCGCTGGGCCGGGTTCCCGATCGCTGCCGGCACCGGGTTGTGGCCGTGGCTCACCGGATCGGCGCTGCTCGGGCTGCTGCTGTCGAACCTCGCGTGGGGCTGGACGATCCCCGCCACGGGTGCGTGGCAGCCGACGTTCGTCGCGTTCGTGTCGATCCCGCCCGCGGTCGTGCTGATCTACGGGCCGGGCTGGCGGGTGGCCCTCACCGGCGCGGTCCTCGGTGTCATGCTGACGACGCCGATCGCGATCGGACTGGTCCAGTTCGTGTGCTACCCACTGGGGCTGCCCAACTCGATCGGCACCGCCAGTGGCATGTGGCTCAGTGCGCTGCTCGCGTTCCCCCTGTGCCGGATACTGCCGTGGTTCCCACAACTGCCGACACCGACACCGGCACCCGATCCGGCCGATTCGCCACGCCAAGGACCTGCGTGGGTCATCCGCCGCGTACTGGCCGACTTCACCGAAGCACCGTTCCACGGCAACGAAATCAGCTCGGCCGGCCTGCTCGTCGGCACGCTGCTCACGTACCTGCTCAACCCGCTGACCCCGGCGCACGGCACCGCGCTTCTCCCGGCACTGCTCACCACCCAGGTCCTGACCTCCACGCTCGGCGTCCTGCTCTACCGCCGCCAGTGGGCCCGACACGGCTGGTACCCGACTTTTGTCCCGCTGGTCTCCGTCGCACCCGCCGTAGTGCTCACCTACGGCCCCACCGTCCCCGCCATCGTGGGCGGCGCCGTCCTGGGCGCGATCCTCGCTCCGCCCCTCGCCGCCTACACCTCACGAAGGCTCCCGGACGCGTTCCACCCCTTCGTGGGCAACGTCGTGTCCATGACGGTGTGCACGGCAGCGGTGGTCCCTGCCCTGGGGTTGCTTCCCGGATTCGTCCGCTGAGGGCAATCAACGCGGGCTCCGCCGGGCCGAGGACTACACGCGAGAGCATGGTCTGCTCGATCGGTGCGTTCGAGGCGCAGACCGAGCCGAGTCGGTGGCATCGCTCCGTCAGTACTTCAATCAGACCGACAGTGCACCGCTGTACACCGGCCGCCGAGCATCTGGTCGAGCAAGACAGTGAAGCTGGTCGCCGATGCCCACCACGGCCGGCCGGTCCCACGATCCACCCAGCCCTGAGCCGGGGTGGGCATCCCGGCGGGGGAGGCCCACCCCCGGTGTGTCACAGCAGCGCGTCCAGGGTGATCGGCAAGGACCGCACCCGTACCCCGGTCGCGTGGCGCACCGCGTTGGCGATCGCGGCTGCAACGCCCACCAGGCCGACCTCGCCGACCCCTTTGGTCCCGATCGGGTTCATGCGGTCGGGCTCGCCGACGAAGGTGACGTCGATGTCGGGGATGTCCGCGTGCACGGGGACGAGGTAGTCGCCGAAGGTCGCGTTCGTGATGCGGCCGGTGGTCGGGTCGGTGACCGTGTCCTCGAACAGCGCCATGCCGATGCCGCCGATCACGCCGCCGATGATCTGGCTGGTGGAGGTCTTCTCGTTGAGAATGCGGCCACCGTCGATCACCGACACCACGCGCGTCACGCGGACCAGGCCGAGGTCTTCGTCGACCCGGACCTCGGCGAAGTGCGCTCCGAACGCGCCCGCGGGTGCCATGCCGAGGTCATGGGGATCGGCCGGGGTGCTGCTCCCTTCGGCTGAGAGGTCCGGCAGTCCGTGGCGGGCCAGGATGGCGGTGTAGGTTTCGGCGCGCTCCGGCTCGTCGCGCCGCCGGAGCCGTCCGCCGGCGGCGACCACGTCCGCGGGGTCACTGCCGCGTAATGGCGATCGGGCGTCGTCGCGCACGAGGTCGAGCATCGCGCCGAGCAGCCGCGCACACGCGTCGTGGACGGCCGAGCCGAGTGCGCCGGTGAGGCCGGACCCGCCCGCCTGGGGTGCCTTCGGCAGGTCCGAGTCGCCAAGCTCGAAACGCACTCGCTCCGGTGGTAAGCCGAGCAGCTCCGCCGAGAGCTGCGTCATCACCGTGTAGGTACCGGTGCCGATGTCGATGGCCGCGCTGCTGACGGTGGCCTGCCCGTCGGCCGCCACCCTCGCCCGTGCCGAGCACGGCGCTTGGTACCACGGGTAGCTCACGCCGGCCATGCCCTGGCCGATCAGCCAGTGCCCGTCGCGCAGGGTGCGCGGCTCGGCCGGGCGCCGGGACCACCCGAACCGCTCGGCGCCCACGGTGCAGCACTCCCGCAACGCCTTGCCCGACCACGGCAAGCCCAGCGCGGGATGCGTGTCGGCGTAGTTGCGCAGCCGCAGGTCCACCGGGTCCATGCGGAGTGCCAGCGCCAGTTCGTCCATCGCGGATTCGAGCGCGAAGTTCCCCTGTGCCTCGGCCGGCGCCCGCATCGACACCGGGGCCGGGATGTTCACCCGCACCTGCTGGTCCCACGTGCGGACGTTCGGGCACGCGTAGGCCACGGCCGAGCCCGCCGCGAAGGGTTCGTAGTCGTCGTCCTCGACGGCCAGCAGCGAGCGGCTGCGGTGCTCCAGCGCCAGCAGCCGGCCGTCGGCGCTCGCGCCGAGCCGCACCCGCTGGACGCCTTGGGGCCGGTGGCCGACCGAGGTGAACATCTGCGGCCGGGTCAGCACCAGCTTCACCGGCCGGCCCAGTTCACGTGCCGCCATCGCGGCGAGGATCACGTGCGGCCACGCCCGCAGACCGGCACCGAATCCACCGCCGACGAACGGGCTGAGCACCCGCACCGACTCCTCGGGCAGGCCGAAGACCACCGCGAGCGTCTCCTGCACCATCGACGGCCACTGCGTCGAGTCGTGCACCGTGAGCCGATCGCCCTCCCACTCGGCGAGGGTGGCGAACAGGCCCAGCGGGTTGTTGGTGTTGTCCGACGTGGCGTACTCGGCCTCGACCGTCACGTGCGCCGCGGCCAGACCCGCCGCGAGGTCACCTCGCTCGCGGTCCAGGCCCCACGGGTTGTCGACGATGACCGCACGAGGATCGTCCGGGTCGAGGACCGGTTCGGCGGCCGCGTACTCGACGCGCACCAGCGCCGCGGCCGCTTCGGCCTGTTCGCGGGTCTTCGCGACGACGAGCGCGACGTGCTGCCCGTGGTGCAGCACGCGGTCGTCCTGCAGCGGAGCCGGCGGCGACGAGCCCAGGGGGGTCATCGGCCCCCGCACCAGCGAGGGTGCGTTCAGATGGCTGAACACCTTCACCACTCCGGGTGCCGATTCGGCGGCGGCCGTGTCGATCGCGGTGATCCGGCCCGCCGCGATGGTGCTCCGCACGAGGACGGCGTGCACTTGTCCGGGCGCGCTGAAGTCCGACGAGTAGGGCGCCTGACCGCTGACTTTGCGGGGTCCGTCGACCCGGTTGAGCCCGGCGCCGATGAACGGCAGCGCCTGGAAGGTGGTCATCGGGACATCTCCGATACCGTCTGGAGCTGCCGGACCAGAGCCCGCTTGGCCAGCTCGACCTTGAACGCGGTGCCCGGCACGGTCCATGCTCCGGTGACCGCAGCCGTCGCGGCCTCGCGGTAGCTCGCCTCGGTCGCCGGCGCGCCTCGCAGCACCTCCTCGGCCGCCAGGGCCCGCCAGGGCTTCGAACCGACGCCGCCGAGGCCGATCCTCGCCTTGCTCACGACTCCGTCCTCGATCTCGAGTGCTGCCGCCACCGAGACCAGGGCGAACTCGTACGACACCCGGTCCCGGACCTTCAGGTAGCCCGAGCGCGTGGTCTCGGGCAACAGCGGGATCTCGACCTCCGTGATCAGCTCACCGTGCGCCAGCACGGTTTCGGAGCCCGGCGTCGTGCCCGCCTCCAGGTAGAACTCCGTAAGCGGCACGGTCCGCGTTCCCCGGGCGCTCTCGAGGTGCACCACGGCGTCCAGCGCCACCAGGGCCACGGCGAGGTCGGACGCGTGCAGGGCGATGCACCGCTCGCTGACGCCGAGGATGGCGTGCATCCGGGCGGGTCCGGTGACGGCGGCGCAGCCGGACCCCGGCGCACGCTTGTTGCAGGCGGCGACCGCCGGGTCGCGGAAGTAGCGGCAGCGTGTGCGCTGCAGGAGGTTGCCGCCGATCGTGGCCATGTTCCGCAGCTGCACGGAGGCTCCGAGCAGGAGCGCCTCGCGCACCACGGGCAGCCGGTGCGTGACGAGCGGATCCGCGGCCAGCTCCTCCATTGTGGTCAGTGCGCCGACGTGCAGCGAGTGCCCGGTGCCGAGGACCCCGCGCAGCGGCAGCCGGGTGATGTCGACCAGTCGATCGGGTGCGAGGACTCCGTCTTTCATCAGGTCGACCTGGGTGGTGCCGCCGGCGAGGTAGGCGGCGCCGGCGCGCTCCGATGCCGCCAGCGCGTCGCCTACCTCGGACGTCCGGACGTACTCAAACGCGCGCATCGGTACCTCCGATGTCCGCCACTTCACGGATCGCGGCCACGATGTTGGGGTACGCGGCGCAGCGGCAGAGGTTCCCGCTCATGAACTCGCGGATGTTCTCGTCGGTCTTCGCGCGGCCTTCGGCCACCAGTGCCACGGCCGACATGATCTGCCCGGGTGTGCAGTAGCCGCACTGGAAAGCGTCGTGCCGGACGAACGCCTCCTGCATCGGGTGCGCGCGCCCGTCGCGGGAGAGCCCCTCGATGGTGGTCACGTCACGGCCTTCGCATTGGGCGACGAGCGTCAGGCACGAAAGTACCCGGTGCCCGTCGGCGAGCACCGTGCACGCGCCACACGCGCCCTGGTCACAGCCCTTCTTGGTGCCCGTGAGGTCCAGCCGGTCACGCAGGGCGTCGAGCAGCGTGACGCGCGAGTCGGCGACCACCACCCTCGGTTCTCCGTTCACGACGAGTGCCGTGGTGGTCTCGGTGGCGCCTGGGGCGAGAGTCCGCGACGCCGTGCTCAGCTTGGGCGTAGAGGTCATCCGTTCAGAGTGGGCCGCGGCGGCCGTCCCCGGACCCGGGAGTCACCCCGGTCGGTCTCGGCCGGGCCCGGGGTGGGCCGGCTTCGCCCACGTGCGCAGCTGTTTGCGCGACGTGACGCCGAGCTTGCCGAAGACCTTGCCCAGGTGCCATTCCACCGTGCGCGGACTGAGGAACAGCCGTGTCCCGATCTCGGCGTTCGACAGACCTTCCCCCACCAGCCAGGCGATCTGGGCTTCTTGCGCGGTGAGCTCGGAACTTCCTTCGACAGCGGGCCGGCGCGGCAGTTCCCCGCCCGGACGCAGCTCCCGCTCCGCCCGGCGCGCGAACGCGGCCATCCCCATCTCCGTGAACTGCTCGTGTGCGGTCCGCAGCTGCTCGCGCGCGGCCCGCCGCCGCCGGTTGCGGCGCAGCCACTCGCCGTAGAGCAGGTGGGCTCTGGCCAGTTCGCCACGCACGCGCGTCCGGCCGAGCCGTTCGACGGACTCCACGTAGTTGTCCTCGGCGACCGAGCCTTCGGTGACCAGTGCCCGGCAGCGGGCCTCGATGCCGAGTGCCCATTCGGTGCCACTGACCCTGGTGTGCGCGGAAAGCCGTCGGAACGCCTGGGCGGCTTCACCCGGCTGCCCGTTCCGGGCCGTCGCTTCGACGCGTTCGGCCAACATCCACAGGCCCGCTCCGACCAGCAGCTGTTCCTGCCCCGCGAGGTCGGTCGCGGCCACCGCGTCGGCGTAGCGGCCCACGCTGTTGCCCAGCAGCGCCTCCGCCCACGCGTAGATCTGCGCCCCGGCGCCCTCACCGCGAGCCAGCACCTCGCCCCGGGTGGCGGCGACCATCGCCGAAGTCTCCTCCTCGCGGCCCTGCCAAGCGGCGAGCATGACCGCTCCGTAAGGCGCGAGGCCGACTCCGATCGTCTCGGCCAGCACGTCGATCTCACCGACCAGCGCGGCCGCGTCGGCCAGCTCGCCGAGGACCACGTGCACCGCCACCCGCGAGGTCACGGCCAGCGGCAACGTGGTGAGCGCCCCGGCCGCGCGGGCCCGCTCAACGTGGTGCGCCGCGAGCCGCTCCCAGCTCCGGTAGTCCCACAGGTCGGGTGCGGTGGTGCTGGCCAGCCAGAGCCAGCTCAGCTCGTCCACGCCGGCGTCGGCCTCGTCGCAGAACGCCCGCAGGGCCCGTTTCAACAGTTCGCTGCCGGCCGCGAGCTCACCGGTGTCGCGAGCGGCCAGGCCGTCGAGGAGCAGGTCCGCCGGGGTGGGCGGGCCCGGCGGGGCGGGCGCGCGCCGGGCCGCTTCCGCCACCTCCACGACGTTGCCGCCGATCGCGAGGTGGAGCGCGAACCGCGCTGCCGACAGGGCCTGCAAATAGGTGTCCCTGGCCAGGCGCGTGTCGAACGACTCCAGCTGCTGAGCGGTCTTGAGCAGCAGCATGGGAGCCTCCGCACCCCGGCTGACCGCGAACGCCACCTCGGCTCTGAGCAGGTTGACCTTCGCGTGGCGCAGGTCGTCGAAGCGGCCCGCCTGTGCCACCGACAGCAGGCCGAGCGCCATCTCGGGCGCGCCCGCGTCGAACGCCGCCCGCGCGGCGGTGAGCGCCCGCTCCGCCCGGCTCTCCGGGTCGCGGGTCAGCTCGACCGCGCGAGCCAGGAACGCCGCCGCGGCGGGAAGGCCGCCTCGGGCCTGCGCGCGTGTCGCCGACCGGGCCAGCTCGGCCGCGACCTCCTCGTCCGGCCCGGCGACGGCCCGGGCCCGGTGCCACGCCCTGCGGTCCGGATCGGACTCGGGGTTCGTGCACTCCGCGAGCGCCCGGTGGGCACGCTGCCGCCGCTGCTCCGTGGCACCGCCGTATACCGCCGAGCGCACGAGCGGGTGCCGGAACCCCACCCGCGCGCCGAATTCGACGAGGCCCGCCGACACCGCGGGGGTTGCCGCGTCGACCCCCACACCCAGCCGTTCGGCGGCACTCCACACCAGCACCGCGTCGCCGAGCGGGTCGGCCGCCGCGATCAGCAGAAGCCATCGGGACGCTTCCGGCAATCGCGTGACCCGCTCCTGGAAACTCGCCTCGATCCGGCCCGGCGAATCCCGGGCGGCCGGCAGGCCGAATCCGCCGGCGAGTTCCGAGGGCGGCATGCTCCGCGGCAACTCCAGCAACGCCAGCGGATTTCCGCCAGCGTCCGCGACGATCTGTTCCACCACACGCTCGTCCACCGGCCCCGGCAGCGCCGTCCGCAACAGGGCCCGGGCGTCCCCGGCGGGCAGACCCAGGACCGGCAGCTCGGTGACGCCGATCAACACGGCAGCCGGCACCTGTTCTCGCGTCGCGAAGACCAAGCCCACGGATTCGGCGAACAGCCTGCGCGCCGCGATCGCCAGCGCATGAGTTGAAGCGTGATCGAGCCACTGCAGGTCGTCGATCAGGCACACCAGCGGACGCTCGGCGCCGGCGTCGGCCAGCAGGCCCAGCACGGCCAGCCCGACGAGGAGCCGGTCCGGCGCCGGACCCGCGGTCAGGCCGAAGGCAGTGCTCAGCGCCTGACGCTGCGGTGCCGGCAGCGTGTCCAGCTTGTCCAGCAGGGGCACGCACAGCTGGTGCAGCCCGGCGAACGGCAGTTCCATCTCGGCCTCGACGCCGGCCGTGCGCAACACCCGGCACTCCGCGGCGTGAGTGGCGACGTACCGCAGCAGCGCGGTCTTGCCGGCACCGGGTTCGCCGACCAGCAGCAGTGCACGGCCCTGCCCCGCCCGGACGGCTCCCACGAGCCTGTCGAGCGTTGCGCACTCTCGGTGCCGGCCCAGCAGCACCTGATCGCCTCCGTCCGCCAGATCCGCGGCTGACCCACGTCGACGGGGCGCTGCCGCGGAGGACCAGTTTATGGCGCGATGGGTCGCCTGGGACGTTCCCGCGTTGTCACAGTCTATTGTGGACTCCGCCGTTCCGCCCGACGTCAGCCGTGAGCGGCCCACTCGCGCCGAATGCTCCACATCACGCGTTTTCGCAGGTCGGGGCCGTTGAAAGACGATGGCAGCATTGCGTCTGCCGCAGCGCGGACGGATGCTGGCCGGCATGACCGAAATGAAAGAGAACGAGTGGAAAGCCTTCATCGCGGAAGGCACCCGCACGGGCAAGGTGGCCACCGTACGGGTGGATGGTGCCCCGCACGTCGCACCCGTGTGGTTCCTCCTTGACGGCGATGATCTCGTGTTCACCACGGAGAACGTGACGGTGAAAGCCCACGATCTCCTCCGCGACGGACGGGCCGCCGTCTGCGTCGACGACCAGGTGGCTCCCTACTCCCACGCTGTCCTGTGGGGACACACGGACATCTCCGAGGACCCCGGAGAGTTGCGCACCTGGGCGACCAGCATCGCGGCGCGATACATGGGCGAGCACCGTGCGCGCGAGTTCGGCGAACGCAACAGTGTTCCCGGCATGCTGCTTGTGCGGATGCGCATCGAGCACGTGAGCGCCTATGCGGCCATCGCCTGACACGAGCCGTCCTTCGACCGAGAGACTTTTCAAGGTCGCGTCTTCTGTTCGCGACGCTCGTCAGTTCAGAACGTGGTCCTGTTCCCGGCGTTCGCTGACGGTGAGAACGGTGCCGAGGTAGTCGGCGATGGCGTCTCGGTTGCGGGTCAGGAATTCGATGCGTTCGGACAGCCGGGCTTGCTCGTGTTGAAGTGTGACAACCATCTCGGGCGTCACGAACGGCGCGTAGATGGTGTGCGGCTTGTCCAGGCACGGCAGGAGCTGCTCGATGATGCGGGTCGGGAGACCGGCGTCGAGCAGTCCCTTGATCTGCTGCACGACGTCCACGTGCGGCTCGCCGTACTCGCGATAACCGTTGAGGGAGCGGCTCGGCGCGAGCAGTCCCTGCTCCTCGTAGTAGCGCAGTAGCCGACGGGATACGCCGGTGCGCTCCGCGAGTTCTCCGATTCTCATGTGCTCCAGCCTACCTTGACCTTCACATCGATGTGAGTGTTGAGACTTGCGGTAGGGATCGCCACACCAACCACCGCTACCTCGGAGGTTTCGAATGAAACTCGGACTTCGCCTGCCCCAGCGACTGGGAGTTGATCTGCAACACGACGTGGTCGAAGCGGCCAGAACGGCGGAAGCGGCCGGATACGCGAGCTTGTGGACCTATGAACAGTTGCTGTTCCCGGAGACGCCCATCGAACCGTATGCGCCGCCGGACGTGCCGTGGCCGGAAAGCGGGCGGCAGACCGCCGACCCCCTGGCGGTTCTCACGGCCGCGGCGGTGGTGACCGAGCGGGTGCGCCTCGGTACGGCCGTTCTGATCGCGGCCCTCCACACCCCCGTCCCGCTGGCGAAGGCGTTGGCCACGGTCGATCAGATCAGCGGCGGCCGCGTCATCGCGGGCATGGGCGCCGGCTGGTCGAGCGACGTGCTCCGGGCCACGGGCGCCACCCGAGCGGATCGCGGCCGGTTCCTCGACGAGACGCTGGACGTCTTCGATGCCGTGTGGGGCCCGGACCCGGTGACCATCCGGAGTCCGCGCGTCGTCATCGACAACGCCTCGGTCCTGCCCAAGCCCGCTTCGAAAATCCCCGTGATGCTCGCCGGCGGTGCCAGCAATCTGGGTCGCAGGTCCAGTTCCACGGCCTTGGAGCGCATCGCGAAACGTGCGGACGGCTGGCTGCCGCTGCTCACCACCCCCGGGCCGGCCGGAGCCGCGGGATTGCGCGAGAACTGGGACCGTATCCGGGAAATGGCTGCCGGGTACGGCCGGGACGCGAGCCGGATGGAGCTGGTCGTGGTGGGAAACGTCACCTTCACCGACCGTCCGGCCGGATCCGACCGATCGGCGTTCGTCGGCACGCTCGATCAGATCCTGGAAGACATCCACACGGCCGAAGAGGCCGGCGCGGACGAGCTCATCGTGGACCTGAACCTGCAGGACTGGTTCACCAGCACTGGGCAGATGCTCGAGAAGGCGGTGGAGATCCGCGAACGGGCCGCCGCCTGACCGATGGTGCCCGCGGGTCAGCCGGCTTCGGCGAAGTCGGTCGAGGCGGCGACGTCGGTGACGACGTCGAGCAGTGCGTGGAGTGCGGCGGAGTCGTTGCCCGCCAGCCAGACCATCTCGGTGGAGACGAACTCTCCGGCGATCGGCACGAAGACCACACCGGAGCGACGCAGGCTGCTCGCCGACCGGGCGAGCCGCGTGATCCCGGCTCCGGCCGCGACGAACCCGAGCAGCGCCTGCACGCTGGCGTCCCGGTGGACCACGTCGGGGGTGAATCCGGCTGCCTGGAAGGCGTTGTCGAACGCCTGGTGCCACGGCTCCCACGAGCTGCGCGGGGTCAGGACCCAGCGTTCGCCGGCCAGCTCGGAGAGCGTCAGCTCGGCGTGGTCGGCGAGCGGGTGATCTTCGGGCAGAACGGCGCACACCGGTTCGACCACGAGCGTCCGGGATTCCAGACCGGCCACGAGCGGCGGTCGCGTGAACGCGACGTCGTAGCGTCCTTTTTGCAGCCCGTCGACCAGCGGGGCGATCGTCGTCTCCTCTGTCGTGAGCCGGAGCCCGGGCAGCCGTTGCCGGACCGCGCGCACCACCGGCGGCAGCAGGTAGTTCGTCGTGGTCGCGAGGAACGCGAGGCGCAGGCTGCCGACTTCGCCGCGCGTGGCCCGGGCCACCAGATCGAACGCTTCGTCCGCCCGGGCGAGCACCGCACGGGCCTCGGGGAGGAACAGCGCGCCGATCGCGGTCAGGCTGGTGCCGCGGGTGTCGCGGTCGAAGAGCTTGGCGCCCAGCATGCGTTCCAGCAAGGTGATCTGCTGCGACAGCGACTGCTGGCTGATCAGGAGCTGCTCGGCCGCGCGCGTGTAGCTGGACTCCTCGGCGACCGCGACGAAGTACCTCAGCTGCCGAAGATCAGGGCTCACAGGAAAAGCCTACAACCACGACAGGTAACCGGTGTTGGACGGCACCGAGCTCGCGAGACGACCATTGACCTCGGTAAACACGAACGTGAGAGGCATGGGAATGACGAACGAAACACCGGGCCGCGTCTGGCTGATCTCCGGCTGCTCCAGCGGCTTCGGCCGCGAGCTCGTGCGGGCCGCGCTGGCCGCCGGCGACCGCGTGATGGCGACAGCGCGCCGCCCCGAGACCCTCGCGGACCTCGCGGAGGCCGGAGGCGACCGGGTCAGCACCGCGGCGATGGATGTCACGGACCCGGCGTCCGTCCGCGCCGCGGTCGACGCGACGCTGGCCGTGTTCGGCCGCATCGACGTGCTGGTGAACAACGCCGGGGTCAGCGTGATCGGTGCCGTCGAGGAAACCCCGGTCGAGTACTTGCGCAGCATGTTCGACGTCAACTACTTCGGTGCTGTGCAGCTGACCCAGGCCGTCCTCCCCGTGATGCGCGAGCAGGGGAACGGCACGATCGTGGTCATGAGCTCCATCGGCGGCCTGATTACCTTCCCTGGACTGAGCGGCTACAACGCCACCAAGCACGCGCTCAAGTCTCTGGGCGAGGCGCTGTCGCTCGAACTGACCCCTCTCGGCATCCGGGTCATGGTGGTGGAACCGGGGATGTTCCGCACCCAGTTCAGCACCAGTCTGCAGTGGACCCCCGAGAACCCCGCCTACCACGCGACCTCGGGCGAACTGCGGCAGATGGTCAAGAACGTCGTGGGCCAGGAACCGAACGATCCGGTCAAGGGCGCCGCGGCGATCGTGAAGGTCCTCGAGTCCGAGAACCCGCCGCTGCATTTCCTTCTCGGTGAAGACGCGATCGACGGCCTGCACCAGCACAACGAGGCACTGCTGGCCGACGTCGCCACGTGGGAGTCGCTCAGCCGGACGACCACGATCTCCTGACCCGTGGACATTGTGGACGGATTGCACCTGATGCGGTGAACCCGGTGCGGCCCCCGGCGTGAATCGGCGCGAGGTCGCGGACGGATCGGCAGACTTGTCGAGTGCGACGTCGACGGTACGGGGATGGTCCCGCCGTTGGTGAACGGCGGGACCGTCCCTTTGGTTGTGGTGATCAGCGCGGTGGGAAGGTCACTGCCCGGCCTGGTGGGGGTGACCCGGGTGTTCGACGACTGCGATGGTGAAGGTCTCGAGTGAGACGTTGCCTTGCAGGCCGTAGGACGCCACGGCACCGGCGACGGTGCTGGCTGCGGGCAGATCGGGGTAGCCCAGGGCCCTCATCTGGTTGCGCAGCGAACTCGACACCTCGATCCGGACCGTGTTGGTGCCGGCCTTCAAGGCGGAGCTGACGTCGAGGCGTCCGGCGACGAAGTCATAGCCGGTGATCTTCTGCCCGTTGACCCAGACTTGGGCCAGGGCGCCACCCGTGGAGCCGATGTTGAGGTAGGCCCCGTTGGAGTCATTCCACGAATTGGGCAGGCGGAAGGTGGTGCTGTAGGTGCCGACACCGGATACCGACGCCGGATTCTGCGCGGTGAACGTCATGTCTTTCCAGGGGATGAGCTGGGTCGTGCCTACGTTGATGTCGGACTTCTTCGTGGTGAAGTACACCTCTTTGGTGGTGTAGCCCTGGCGTGCCTCGGTCAAGGTCTTCTTCTCGCCGGGTGTCCAGCTGTTGAGGACCAGGTTCCACTGCGCGTTGGTCAGGTTGATGTTGGCCGGTACGGAGATCTTCTTGGTCACGGTGGTGCCGTCGGCCAGCTTGGCGGTGTAGGTGCCCGAGTCGGTGGCGAGGATGGCCGTGCCGTCGGCGGTCACGATGCCCTGTGGTGCGTTGGTGCTGCGCAGGGGTGCGGCGGTCTTGGTTTTCAGGTCGATGGCGATCACCGTGGTCTGTCCGGGCGCGAGAGTCACGTCGAACGAGGTGCGTCCGCCGGAGGAGTTGTACAGGGCGAGTGCCTCGATGTCGCTTGACCAGGTGTTGATGCGGTAGGGCTTGCCGATCGCGTCGACGCTGATGGTCGTCGTAACGGTCTCCGAATCGATCGGATTGTTGAAGTAGTCGCCGCGCTTCTCCATGAAGTTGTAGGCCCACAGGTACAGCGTGTCCTTGGTCCTGCGCATGGCCGTGAGCACGGTCTGGTTCGGCTTGGTGTGTTCGGCGCGTGGCCGCACCCCGAGTCGCTTCAGGGCGCCGTAGACCCCGGTTTTGCCGTAGTAGTACTTCTCTTCGTAGTCCTCGGCGTTCGGGTCGGGGGTGGTCGCGCTCTGGGGGACGTTCGCGTCGACCTCCCTGACGTTCGCGAGCTTCTTCAGCCGGGCCATCACCTTCGCCAGGTCGGCGTCGGTACCGTCGTTGCCGAGGGTGTGGACCGCCGCCTTGGCGTTCAAGTAGTTCCTGGTCGCGCTCAACGTCTCGACCAGACCGTTGACGATGACAACGGGCAGACCTTGCCGGGCCAGATCGTAGATCGCCTGGGCGCTTTTCAGCCGGATCGAGTCCTGGTAGATGACGACGGCCTGGTATCCCACGTTTTCGGGAATCAGACCGTCGTTCTTGCTGTACTTGACGCTCTTGTTCTCCAGGATCTCGGGTGCGAAGTATTCGTAGGTGTACCCGTTGTCCTGCAGTTCGAGGTCCTTGAAGTAGTTGGCCCTCCGGTGCCGCATGAAGTCGGGGTGGGGGTGGTCGCTGTTGAAGGCGTAGTCGGTGCGCACCATCGCCAGGTCCATTTGCGGCTTGCCCTGTTGCAGCACGGCTTGGGTGCGGGCGATCATCGGCATGTAGTCGGTGTACTGCGTGGACTCCGGCTGACGCGGCCCCCACCGCTCCGAGTACCGCGCGTACATGCCTTCGTGACCCGGCCAGTAGGTGCCGTCCCAGGGGTTCGACGGGTCGTGGGAGTCGGCGCCGGAAATGCTCGCGTAGCCGTGGAATACGGTGTGGCTGACGCCGGAGGCGAACTGAGTGTTGATGATCTGCATGAACCGGTCCTGGCCCCAGGTGTAGTTTTCGCCACTGATCGCCCCGGTCTCACTGGAGTACCGCAACCCGTGAGTGTGTGCCGCACCCGCCAACGTCCGCTGCGAATCCACCTGGTTCCCGAAATCGAGATTTTCGGTCTCTACATAGTCCACCCCCTGGGCTGGGGTGGTGATCTCATAACCCACGTTGTACGAAATCTCGGCCCGCAGCTTCATGTTCATGTCGTCGTTCAGGTAAGCCCGAAGCGGCTTGAGAACATTGTCGGTGTACATGTCGGTGATCGTCTCGAAGAAGTCGTTGCGAACCTTGTTCACCGCGACCTGGTCGGCTCCGACGACCAGGAATGAGGTCAAGCCCGCCCTGCCATCCTTCCTGATGACGTACGGCAGGTATGGTTCGAGGCTGTAGCCGCGGCGTTTCTGGAATTCGCTCATGAGGGTGGAGCCCCAGAATTCGCCGCCGTTGGAGTTGCTGGTGGAGATTTCCAGCGAGTCCATGTACATTTCGCCGCGGCCGTTGTCGATGATGGCGGTTTTCAGCTCACGGTCGTTGAAGACGTGGTTGCGGTAGTAGTTGATGAAGTCCTGCATGCCGGCGGGGTCGATGTAGTTGATGGTGACGTTCGTCGTGGACGAAGGTGTCGGCGCCTGGCCGGTCGCTTGCATCCAGAACGCGTAGATGTCCCACGTTCCCGTGCCCGCCGCCGGCGTCCAGTTCAGGGAGTAAGTCGCTTTGCCGGTGGGGTCCTTCCTCGTGCTCGACGTCACCGGGGCGCCGTTGAGGGTGACCTTGCCGGTGAGCACGACCGACGTGTCGGTGTAGCTCATGGTGCCGGAGATGCTGCCGTCGGCGGTGACCGAGCCGGTGTTGCCGGCTGCCCGCTGGATCGCGACTACGGAGATCAGGTCCTGCCGCACGGTTCCGGCCACCGTCATCACCGAGCGCTTCAGCGTGCCGCTGAATGCGGTGCCGTCGGTGGTGGTCTGGATGGCGTAGCCCAGCGCTTTGCCGGCGCCGTCGTCGTCGAACTTCAGGTTTTCGATCGGCAGGTTCGCGTTGGCCCAGTGGGTGCCGCTGGTCATGGAGAAGCCCATGCCGTACTTGTTGGCCTCCTGGATGATGAGCTTCGTGTCGTTCTTCCACTCATCGGATCCCCAGCTGTAGATCTGCTGCGGGGTCTTTCCCGTGGTGTTGCTGACGAAGACCGTGTCGCTCAGGTCACTGTCCACATTGGGCTCGGGCATGCAGACGATCTCCACCGAGCCGATGCCCATGTCGTGGAGGGTCTTCATGTCGGCCTTGATGGTCGCGTCGGTGTGCAGCCCTTCGGCCAGCCACCACCGCGTGCCCGGCCGGTACTTGCCCTCCGGGTCGTCCAGGAGTGCGTGCTGGGCCTTGATGAACTTGTCGGTGACACTCGTCGAGGAAGCCGCGGCGGAGCCGGCACCGACCACACCGGATAGCGCCAGCGCCATGCCGACACCACCGCTGATCTTGAGGAAATCTCTCCGGTCGAAGCCGGGCTTGCTGTCTTCCATCAGTCCTCCTGGGACAGGCGGGGAACGGATCTTGCTTCAGTGAATGGATCTCCGAGCGTTGCGATGCGGTACGGCTGGAAGCAGTTGCCGGCGATGGGGTGGACCTGGTGGCGTTTGACCAGGGCATGGGCACGCCACCATCGACGGCCTGGTCACCCGCGCGCGTAGTCGCGCAGGCGGGCGGAGGGCTTTTCCCTATGGTGATGGCCTCGAGAGCCGGCGTGAGCGGATCCGGCGCCGACAGCGCGTCGCCGGCCGCGCTGCGCAGTGCCCGCGAACCGGGTCGCGGACATCGATCGTCCATCGATGACATGCGGGTGGGGGTGGCCCGGCGGGCTCGATGCCGTCACACAACGGCGCCCGCGACCAGGCGTCCGCGACGGTGGTCCGGTGCACCTTCCGGCCGGTGCGGTACACCCGCGATGGTGCTGTACGCACTCGCTGGCCTCTCCGTTGAGGGTTCGAACCATTTAAACGTTTCAATTCGAGCCACTCCAGTTTCCAGCTTCCCCGTGATCGTTGTCAAGCGTCAAACATCGCCTTCGCATGGCGGAATCGGTTCAGGATGCGGCGGGGAAGTGCGGGATTCGCTGCCGCGAGCCCGCGATACCCGCAGGTATCCAGGAAGTGGAGTTCGCGTCACGCGCAACGGAATCGCTGGCCACCGTGAAGTCGGAATTGTCCGGCGTTGACAATCCCGGGGAACCCTGGTTAAGTCGCCCTGTTGAAAGGTTTCATTCAAGCGAGCGACGAGCTGATGGACAGCCGTCGGCACCCCTTCGTCTTGTCGACGCCGGAGGCACATCCCTGACAGCGGTCGAACTTCCGGATTCGGTTCTGGCGGCCGGCGTGCGACCCGCTCGAGCTTGACGAGTCCGGGGCGGGGGAGTGGCGGGCGCCGCTGGGGCCATCGCCGGATCATCGCGATCTGACGGCTGAAGCCCCGCCCCTCCGGGGAGGGACAGGGCTTCCGACCTGCGGTTTTAGCTGGTGCACGATACTGCGATCGAACCAGTGACCTCTTCCGTTGACTCCGCGCCAAACGGCAAGTACCCAGGTCGATCCAGCGCTCGTCGCAACCAACAACTCCGCGTTTCCGACTACGGGAAGACAGGACGAACGAGCCGGCAGGGATCGGTGGTCATGTCCCCGGTGCAATGAAGAACTCGAGAGCGATGTTGTCGGGGTCGCGGAAGGAGACGCCCGAGCCGTAATGCGCCTTCTTGATGCCGCCGTGGGTGATGGCGAGCTCGTCGAGGCGATCGCGCCACTGCTCGAGCTCCGCGAGGCCAGAGAGCGCGAAGCCCACGTGGTCGAGGCCGGTGCGCGTCTCGACGAAGCGGTCCTTCGACTCGCGGCCAGGGTGGGTGTGCAGACCGAAGAGCATTCCTCCGTCGAGGGCGAAGACCGTGTGGTGGAACTCGCCGCCTTCTTCGTCCTCGTCGAGTACGGGTTCGGCATCGAACAGACGGCTGTACCACTCGGTGCTGCGCTTGAGGTCCGAAACCGTGATCGCGACGTGCTGCAGGCCGGGGAAGGCCATGTGAGCGACTCCGTTCCTTGCTCGGTATCGAATAGGGGCTCCGGGCCGGCGATCGTGTCCGGCTTCGACCTGAGGTGAGAAAGCGGGGCGAACTCGTCTACTCCCTGGACCTGCCTGTCCGGTCAGGCGAGCAGCTTCCGTAGCCCGGCGATGCCGCTGCCGTACACGTCCTGGGCGAAGGTGCGGTTGAGCTCTTTCTCTTGACCCGCGTCGGCGTCGTACTCCGCCCACCACTCGACGAAGGACTCGCCGGTGTCGGTGACCGGGCTGACCCGGACCGTCGAAACGTAGCGGCGCACGCCGAAGGGATTCGCCCCGGTGAACGCATAGGTGAGCGTGCGACCGGGGTCGTCGAGGACGAGCAGCCGTTCGTCGAAGGGGTCACCGCCTGCATCGAGGGTCAGCCTCCGGACGGCTCCGACCTGCCCGTCGACGCCGTCGGCGATCTCACTGTGGCCGACTGCCGGTAGGAAGGCGGACACGTCGCCGAATGCGCGGACCTGGGCCCAGACCTTTTCGACAGACGCGGCGACGACTCCGCTGGCGTACGGGCGCGGCATGGAAACCCCCAATTGTCGGTCGAACACTCTCGTGCCGGCGCATCGTGGCAGCCGCTCGAAGGCCCGGAACGCACACGCCCGGGCAGCAGCGACATCGGCACGAACTCGGAACTAGTAACCTGGCTCTCACGCTAACCGCGACGGATTCTCAACAGAAGATCTTTGTGACGACCGGCTGCACCTGCCCACCGAGCGGGAGGAGCGCCTGGTCGAACGGTTCACGCGATTGTCGTCCGTGCCGATCAGCCACACCCGTCGTCATCAGGTTCAGGGCACCATCCACGAGAGCACAGCGGTGGACTGCAGGTAGACGAGCACGCACATCACCGCGAGGAAGAGCACGCTCCAGAGGAACACCCTGCGGAAGAGATCGCCCTCCCGCCCGGACATACCCACCGCCGCCGCGGCGATGGCGAGGTTCTGCGGGCTGATCATCTTGCCGAGCACCCCGCCGGACGAGTTCGCGGCGGCGAGCAGGGTGGCGCTCAGCTCGGCCTTCTGTGCGGCGACCACCTGCAGCGCGCCGAACAACGAGTTCGACGACGTGTCCGAGCCGGTCACGGCGACGCCCAGCCAGCCCAGGATCGGCGAAATGAGCGCGAAGATCCCGCCGGCACCGGCCATCCAGGTGCCGAGTGTCGTGGTCTGCCCGCTCGCGTTCATGACATAGGCGAGCGCGAGCACGGCCATCACGGTCACGATCGCGGGAGCGAGCTGGCGATACGTGGCGAAGTAGATGCGCAGCGCGGTCGCGGGCCGGATCCGGATCACGGGAATGGTGAGCAGCCCGGCGATGATGAGCAGTGTGCCGGCCGCGGCGAGCCAGTCGAACTTGAACATCGGCAGCGTTGACACCTTCCCGCTCGCGGACGTGATGTGCAGGCCCGGCCAGGCGAAGGTGCGCGTGACGCTGGTCAGCGCGTGCTGGATCGCCGGGATCTGCGCGAGCCCGAACACCACGATGATGATCAGGTAGGGCGAGTAGGCGCGGAACACCTCGGCGCCGCTGTCGCGGCGGCCGGCTTCGGTGTCACCGTCGCCGCCTCCACTCGGTGGACCGTCGCGGCCCGCCCGGGGCGCCTGCCGGTCGATCGTGGCGGTCGAGGTCGCCGCCGCCTCCGCGCGCCCGTCCGCGCCCGCGCCGGTGCGGGTGACCTCAGGTCCGCCGGTCTCGGTGAACCCCTCGACCGGCCGCCAGAACCGCAGGAACAGTACGACCGCGCCGGCGCTCAGCAGCGACGCGACGATGTCGGTGAGCGGTGCGCTCACGTAGTTCGAGATCGCGAACTGCGCGACGGCGAAGACCACGCCGCAGACGAGCGCCACGGGCCAGGTCTGGCGGACCCCGCGGGTGCCGTCGATGATGAACACGAGCGCGAGCGGGACGACGAACCCCAGCAGCGGGGTCTGGCGTCCGACCATTGCGGACAGGTCGTGCAGCGGCAGGCCGGTGACCGTGGCCAGCGTGGTGATCGGCACCGCGAGCGCGCCGAAGGCGACGGGTGCGGTGTTGGCGACGAGTGCGACGACCGCGGCCTTCAACGGCCGGAAGCCCAACGCGATCAGCATGACGCTGGTGATGGCGACCGGGGTGCCGAACCCGGCCAACGCTTCGAGCAGCGCACCGAACGAGAACGCGACGATCACGCCCTGGATCCGCTGGTCGTCGCTGACCCGCGAGAACGAGCGGCGCAGCACGTCGAAGTGTCCGGTATGGACCGTCATGTTGTAGATCCAGATCGCGTTGATGACGATCCACAGGATGGGGAAGAACCCGAACGCGGCACCTTCGGCCGCCGCGAGGAACGCCGGGCCGGCCGGCATCGGGTAGACGAAGATCGCCACCGCGAGCGCGACCGCGAGTGAGATCAGTGCCGCGAGCCACGCCGTCATCCGGAGGATGCCGAGCAGGACGAACAGCACGATCAGCGGGACAGCCGCCACGAGCGACGACCAAGCGAGCGAACCCGCGACGGGATCGAGAATCTGCTGGTACATGTGTCACCTCATCGTTGAGGACGACAACCTGGGTCAACCGGCTTACGCCCCGGAGCGGGACCTCCCGACAGCGTCCGCTGCCAGGCCGCGGATCGAGGCATCGAGGACCTCGACGGTGTGGGCCACCTTCAGCTGCGCGCCGAGCCGCTCGGCGGACGCGGCCAGCTGCATCAGGCAGCCCGGGTTGGCCGTCACCAGCAGGGGTGCGCCGGTGGCGAGAACGTTGCGCGCCTTGCGGTCCCCGAGTTCCCCCGCGGCCTCGGGCTGCAGGAGGTTGTAGATCCCCGCGGAACCACAGCACAGTTCGGCTTCGGCGATCTCCCGCAGCAGAAGCTCCGGGATGTCCCGCAAGAGCGCGCGGGGCTGCGTGCGGATCGCCTGCGCGTGCCCGAGGTGGCAGGCGTCGTGGTACGCGATCATGACCGGCAGCGGGTGGCGGGTGGCCACCGTTCCCCGCTCCACGAGGAATTCCGTGATGTCACGGACGCCCTCGGCGAATCCTCGCGCGCGCTCGGCGTAGGCGGGATCGTCGGCGAGGAGGTCCGCGTACTCCTTCATCGCCGAACCACAGCCGGCGGCGTTGACCACGACCTGCTCGACCCCCGCCGCCGCGAAGGTGTCGATCAGCTTGCGGGCGAAGGACTGCGCCTCTTCCTCCCGGCCATTGTGGACACTCAGTGCACCGCAGCACCCCTGCCCGTCGGGCGCGATCACGTCGAAGCCCTCCGCGGTCAGCACGCGGGCGGTCGCCGCGTTGACGCCGGGGAAGAACTCCCGCTGCACGCAGCCCAGGAGCATGCCGACGGTGCCTCGCTTCGCACCCTGGGCAGAGGACTGTTCCGGCACCTGCTCGAACGGCTCGAGCTCGGGTGCCAGCGACTCCAGCGCAGCCAGCGCCGGGAAAGTCGTGCGCAGCAAGCGGCCGCGCCGCAACCAGCGGCTGAGGCCGGTGGCCTGATAAGCCCGCAGCGGACCGCGCAAGGCGTGCAACCGCTTGGCGTACGGGAAGACGCTGAAGATCGCGCGGCGCATCAGCCGGTCGCGGGCGGGGCGGTGGTGACGCCGCTCCACCTGCGCACGGGTGGCTTCGATGAGCTTGTCGTACTGCACCCCGGACGGACACGCGGTCACACAGGCCATGCAGCCGAGGCAGGCGTCGAAATGCTGCACCATCTCCGGTGTCATCGGCTCGCCGCCGAGGCCCATTTCCATCAGGTAGATCCGCCCACGCGGAGAGTCCATCTCCTCGCCCCACAACGTGTACGTGGGGCAGGTCGGCAGGCAGAACCCGCAGTGGACGCAATCACCGACGAGCGCCGCCGACGGCGGGTGGTGGTCATCGAAGGCAGGTTCGGACATCTAGATCCCTCCTGCGAAGCGACCGGGAGCGAGCCGGTGCTCGGGGTCGAACTGGTCCTTCACCCGGCGCATCAAGCTCACCCCCCGTACCGGCCCCCACGGGTCGAGCGCCGCTTTGACCGCAGGCGGAGCGTCCAGCACGACGACGTCCCCACCCCAGGTGGCCGACCGGTCCCGCAAGACCTGGACCAGCTCGGCGATCACGGCGGGCTCGACGGCGCCCGGCACCGCGGCGTACAGGAGACCGACGCCGGCCGAACCACGGGCCGAGACCGGTACACCGTGACGCCGCGCCTGCTCGTCGAGCGCGTTCAGCAAAGCCGGCAGGCCGGTGATCCGGTGCGTGAGGCGCAAGGCCACGTCGCCTCGCTGCCACGGGGCTCGGCCCCACCACTGCGGCGCGGCGTCGCACGGTTCGGCGCCGTCCCCGAGCAGTTCGAGGAACTTCTCGACCCTGCCGGCAACTCCCTGCGGAATGCCCTCGACGAGCACCGCGAGCGTCCCCGTCGCGCCGGCCGGGCGGTCGAGTTCGACCGCGTTCGGCACGAGCTGCGCGTGCAGCACCCGCCGAAGTCGCTCGTACGCGACACCTGTCGAGTCCACCGGTACCACCACCCATCGAGTCACCGCGGGTCGCGGGTGCAGCCGGAACACCGCCTCGGTGACCAGGCCGAGCGTTCCCCAGGAACCGGCGAACAGCTTGCCCAGGTCGTAACCCGCGACGTTCTTCACGACCTTTCCGCCGGCCTTCGCCACCACACCGTCGGCTCGGACGACCGTGATGCCGATGAGCAGGTCGCGTACCGCGCCGTGGGAGAAGCGCAGCGGGCCGGAAGCGGCGGTCGCGACGAGCCCGCCGACCGTTCCGGCGTCGGCCGCGCCAGGCGGCACCACGGGATCCGCTGCCAGCCGCTGACCCGCGGGGGCGAGGCGGTCCTGCAGCGTCGCGAGGCGGAGGCCCGCGTCCACGTGAACGACAAGGTCGCCGGCGCGGTGCTCGACGACTCGGTCCATGCGGCCGGTGTCCACGATCAGGTCGGCCTTCGCGGGCCGCTGCCCCCAGCCGAGTTTCGTCCCCGAGCCCCGGACGACGACGGCGAGCCCGTGGTCAGCGGCGATCCGCATGACGTCCGCCGCTTCCGTGGTGCTGCCCGGTGCCGCGACCAACGCAGGCGCGATGCCGTCGACCTCGTCACCCGCCTCCGCGGGCCGGGCATGCTTCGCGGTCGCCGCGCACAGCGCGTCCAGCACCGCCGGATCGGGCCCGCTCATCAGAAGACCTCGGCGATTCCGGCTTCCTGCAAGGGATGCGCGCCCTTGTGCCGGCCTGGCACCTCACCGCACAAGCGCGGTGTCGGAAACACCTTGCCGGGATTGGCCAGTCCGGCCGGATCGAAGGCGCAGCGCACCAGCTGCATCGTGTCGAGGTCCGCCTCGGTGAACATCCGCGGCATGAACTTCGCCTTGTCCGACCCAACGCCGTGCTCGCCGGTGATCGATCCGCCGTACTCGATGCAGAGGTCGAGGATCGCCCCCGAAACCTCCTCGGCGCGCTCGGCTTCGCCGGGCACTGTGTCGTCGAACAGCACCAGCGGGTGCAGGTTGCCGTCCCCGGCGTGGAAGACGTTGGCGACCCGGACGCCGCTGCTGCGCGAGAGCTCCGTCATCCGGTGCAGCACCTCGGGCAACGCGGTGCGCGGGATGACACCGTCCTGGACGATGTAGTCGGGACTGATCCTCCCGACTGCGGCGAACGCCGACTTGCGCCCCTTCCAGAACAACGCGCGCTCCACGTCGTCCTTCGCGATGCGGATCTCGAAGGCCCGGTGCGTGCGGCAGTGCCGCTCGACCTCCTCGAACTGCCGCTCGACCTCGTCGGCCGGTCCGTCCAGTTCCACGATCAGCACCGCACCCGCACCACCGGGGTAGTCGCAGTGCACGGCCGCTTCGGCCGCCTCGATCGCCAGCGCGTCCATCATCTCGATCGCCGCGGGCACGACTCCGGCGCCGATGATCTCCGAAACCGCCGCGCCGGCGTCGTCGGTGCTCGGGAAGGCCGCGAGCAACGTGCGGACCGCTTCCGGCAGCCGGGTGAGCCGCACCGTCACCTCGGTGGCGATGCCGAGCGTGCCTTCCGAACCCACGATGGCCCCGAGCAGGTCGTACCCGGTCGGATCCGGCGCCTTGCCGCCGAGCCGCACGGCTTCGCCGTCGGCGGTCACGAAGGTGATGCCAGTGACGTGGTTGGTGGTGAAGCCGTACTTCAGGCAGTGCGCCCCACCCGAGTTCTCCGCGACGTTGCCGCCGATCGAGCACACCTGCTGGCTCGAGGGATCCGGCGCGTAGTAGTAGCCCTCGGGCTTCGCGGCCCGGGAAACGTCCAGGTTGATCACCCCCGGCTCGACCACCGCACGCTGGTTCTCCCGGTCGATCTCGATGATGTGCCGCATCCGCGAGGTGACGATGAGGACCCCGTCGGCGCGCGGTAGCGCACCACCGGAGAGGCCCGTGCCGGACCCGCGCGCGACGAACGGCACCTCGGCCTCGGCGCAGGCACGCACGGTCTCCACGACGGCGGCCGTGTCCCGAGCGAGCACGGCGAGCGCGGGAGTGACCTTGTAGTGCGCGAGGCCGTCGCACTCGTAGGTACGCAGCCGCTGGTGATCGTCGATGACCGAATCAGGACCCAGCGCCGCCCGCAGGCGCTCGGCCAGCGCCGCGATCCGCGGTCGCACATCTCGTGGCTCGTAGGTCGTCATGCGCGCCCTCCCAGCCCGCTTGACTGTGGATCCGGACGGCTTTTGAGCTACAGAAAGTAAACTCTGCCTTTCGGAACCGTAAGACGCTCCGCAAGGCCAGTCAACTCAGGTCCTCTGGCGGCGGACAGGGCCTCGCGGATCGCGGAGGAAACCGCAGGTGGGGCCGCGTGCGGCTACCCGGCTAAGCGCCGGATGCTGGGCCGTGCGGTGATCACGACCGAGCCGCCGCAACTCCAGCACTCGACCGCCTTCCCCGGCGGAGTCCGCCCGGCGACCTCGCAGCTGGCGCATTCCCACGCGGTGAGGACGACGAACTCCATCGAGCCGTCGTCGTCGGACTTCGCTTCCACGACGCTCCACCGATTTCTTGATCAGCATTGCTTCGACGCCCGTAAGGGGCAGCCGGTGCAGGACGAGGAAAGATAACGAAACGATATACCTTAAGTCAAGCCGGTGCGTGGTTTTTCGTTGCCCTTGACATCACTGCGCGACCTGCGAATACGCTGCGTACAGCGCGATCCCGTTCGAGATGCGGCGTCGGGCCAGTGCCGTCCTGGTCTCGGGAGTGGCCGAACGTCCTCGTGAGTCCGCCCGGGCCGTCACGGACAGTAGCCCGCAAGCAGTCGGTGTGGCGACCGCAACCGCAGTGGTGATCAGCGCCGGCCGGAGTCGTCGATGCTTGCCTCGGGGCGTGGGTACGGATCGCCGAACAGCGAAGGTCTTTTTTCAGAATTTCACATCGTCGACGAACTCGGTTTTTTTCGTAAATTCAGACGTCGGTTTTTCTGCCGAACGTCGCCGATATGACCAGGAGGTTCACAGGTACTGACCCGAGAACGGCGGGCGAGCCGGATCACAGGCCCGCAAACAGAGGAGAATTCGCATGCCAGAAGTAGTGTTCAGTGTCGACCAGACGAAATCCATGCGCGACCAGGCGGTGCCGGGCCACAACCGGTGGCACCCGGATGTGCCGGTCGCCGCGATGGTCCGTCCCGGGCAGGAGTTCCGCGTGGAGTGCCGGGAATGGACCGACGCCCAGCTCGGCAACAACGACTCGGCCAACGACGTGCGGGACGTCGACCTGTCGCGCTGCCACATGCTCAGCGGTCCCATCGGCGTCGAGGGCGCCCAACCCGGTGACCTGCTCGTCGTCGACATCCTCGACCTCGGCCCGGTTCCGCAGGAGACGGGCGACGCGCCGGGGCAGGGCTGGGGCTACACCGGGGTGTTCGCCAAGGCCAACGGCGGCGGGTTCCTGACCGACTACTTCCCCGACGCCTACAAGGCGATCTGGGACTTCCACGGTCAGCAGGCTACGTCGCGCCACCTGCCGGGCATTCGGTACACCGGCATCACCCACCCCGGCCTGTTCGGCACCGCGCCTTCGGCCGAGCTGCTCCAGCGGTGGAACCGCAGGGAGCGGGCGCTGGTCGCCCGCGAGCCCGACCGCGTACCGCCGCTGGGCCTGCCGCCGTTGCTCGACGGGACGCTCGCCGGAACGGCCGACAGGTCGACCGCGGAGCACATCGCCAGCGAGGGCGCCCGCACGGTGCCGGCCCGGGAGAACGGTGGGAACCACGACATCAAGAACTTCACCCGGGGATCGCGGGTCTTCTACCCGGTCTTCGTCGACGACGCCAAGTTCTCCGGCGGAGACCTGCACTTCAGCCAGGGCGACGGCGAGATCACCTTCTGCGGTGCCATCGAGATGGGCGGGTACATCGACTTCCACGTCGACCTCATCAAAGGCGGCATGGAGAAGTACGGCATCACCACGAATCCGGTGTTCATGCCGGGAAACGTCGAACCCCGGTATTCCGAGTTCCTGTCGTTCGTGGGCGTCTCGGTGGACCGGGAGACCGACGAGAACCTCTACCTCGACGCGACCATGGCCTACCGCAATGCCGCCCTGAACGCGGTGGAGTACTTCAAGAAGTGGGGATTCACTGGTGAACAGGCCTACCTGCTGCTCGGTTCGGCGCCCATCGAGGGCCGGATCAGCGGCATCGTGGACATCCCCAACGCGTGTTGCACGCTCTACGTGCCCACGGAGATCTTCGATTTCGACGTGCGCCCGACGAGCGAAGGCCCGGTGAGGGCCGATCGCGGACAGTGCGCGGTCACGTCCTGACCTGCAGAGCGAGGCCGGACTTCGTTCGGTGTCGACCGACAGTGGCGCAACGCTCGGCTGGGACTCCCGGCCGAGCGTTTCCCTGCGGCCGTGCCGCCGAGCCAGGTCTGTTGCGGTGGTCCGCCGTCCGAACCGGTTCCGCGCGACCGGTGGCGTTCGTCGAGCACGGCTCGCTCAGGCCGGCCGTCGTGGCGACGAATGCGGCCGGTGGCCCGGACATATCCGGTGCGGCACGACATCTGCCCGCCGCGTCTGGGGCTGGTACAGCTGGAGCAGGTCTGAAAATGCTGCGGTCCCGGTGATTCACCGCGTTAAGGACGATTGCGGGTTGGCACACGGCGGCAAGTCGGTGGCCGAAGCGGACGAATAGGGCTAACGAGACAGCGTTCTGTCGATCTTTCTTGAACGCGCACTGATGCGGTCCGACGTACTCTCGGTCCCGGATGGGCCAACGGAACGCGCCGCCGGTTCGCACCGGACGTGCCGTCGTCACCGCGCTCTCAGCGCCCTCGCACGGCCAGGCGACGAGGGCGACGGCGATTTGCCCGACCAAGCGCGAAGGAGGCTGTGCGTGAGCCCCGATTCACCGTGCGTCGTCGGCAAGCAAGCCGTCCTGCCGCCCGTGGCGCGCCGGCTCCCGGCGCGAACGCGGCTGGCGGTCGCGGCCGGGCGGCTCGGCGCGGCGATCTCGCGGGGAATGGGTCTCGGCAACGGCGGCGTCATCGGCGGGCGGATCGCACTCACACTGGATCCTCGCGTGCTGAGCCGGATCGGCGGCGGTCGGACAGTGGTGCTGGTGACCGGCACCAACGGCAAGACCACCACCGCGCTCATGCTCAGCCGGATCCTGGAGACGCTGGGCCAGGTCGCCACGAACAGCGACGGCGCGAACATGACCGACGGGGTGGTCGCCGCCCTGGTCGACAAACATCGGGCCCCTCTGGCGGTCCTCGAAGTCGACGAGACCTACGTGCCCGCCGTCGCCGCGCAGGTGCACCCGGCCTGCCTCGTGCTGCTCAACCTCAGCCGAGACCAGCTGGACCGGGTCGGCGAGGTTCGGACGACCGAACGGGCGTTGCGGGCGGTCGCCGCGGCATTGCCGGACACGACCGTGGTCGCCAACTGCGACGATCCACTGGTCACCTCGGCCGCCCTTGGCTCCGCTCACCCCGTGTGGGTCGGAGCGGGACAGCGGTGGCACGCCGACGCCGTGGCCTGCGCCCGATGCGGCCAAGCCGTGGTCCGGCACGACACCTGCTGGCACTGTGCGTGTGGTCTTACCCGGCCGGATCCGCTGTGGACACTGACCGGTGATGCCGTGGAAACCAGGGAGGGCTCGAAGATCACGCTCGGCCTCCGCCTGCCGGGCCGGGCCAACGCCGCCAACGCCGCGATCGCGGTGGCCACCGCCGCTCGGCTAGGTGTCCCGCCGGAGGTCGCGGTCGCACAACTGCGCCCGATCGCCGACGTCGCCGGCCGCTACCGACAGGCTTGGGTGTCCGGGCGCAGTGTGCGGGTGATGCTGGCGAAGAACCCGGCGTGCTGGGAGGAAACACTGCCGCTGCTCGACTCCCGGTCGCCGGTCGTGATCGCGGTGAACAGCGGTGAGGCCGACGGGCGGGACATGTCGTGGTTGTGGGACGTGCGGTTCGAGCAGCTGCGTGGACGGCAGGTCGTGGCCGCCGGTCAACGGGCGACCGATCTGGCCGTCCGCCTCACTTACGCCGAGGTGCGGCACACGCTCTGCCCCCGTCCGCTCGCCGCGGTCGCCTCATTGCCGTCGCCCGGCCCGGTCGAAATCGTCGCGAACTACACGGCTTTCCGGGATCTCCGCCAGCAGCTCGGCGATGACTGAGTCAGCCGTCCGTATCGGGGTGCTGCTGCCCGACATCCTCGGCACCTACAGCGACGGCGGCAATGCCCAGGTGCTGCGGCGGCGATTGCAGTGGCGGGGCATCGCCGCGAGCGTGACGGAGACCCGCCACGGCGAGGCGGTGCCGTGCTCGCTCGACCTGTACTTGCTGGGCGGCGGCGAAGACGATGCCCAAGCTCTTGCGACGGCGCACCTGCACGAGCATCCGGGACTGCAGCGGGCGGTCACGCGAGGTGCCGTGGTGTTCGGCGTCTGCGCCGGACTTCAGGTCCTCGGCAAGGACTTCACGACGCCCGACAACGTCTCCCATCGTGGGCTGGGCCTGCTCGACGTGGTGACGTCTCCCGGGCAGGCGCGCGCGGTGGGGGAAATCGTCGTCGACGTCAGACCCGAGCTGACGGCACAGCCCCTCACCGGCTTCGAGAACCACCTCGGCCGCACGCTCGTCGGCCCCGGCAGCTGTCCGCTCGGCTCGGTACGCGCCGGCGTCGGCAACGGGGATGGCACAGAGGGCGCAGGAACCGGCCGGGTACTGGCGACCTACCTCCACGGCCCGGTGCTGGCGCGCAACCCCGCGCTGGCCGACCGGCTACTGGAATGGGTGCTCGGCACCCCGCCGTCGCCGCTGGCCCTGCCAGAGGTCGATGCCTTGCGGGAAGAACGATTGCGCGCAGCCATGCACGGCCCACGGTGGTGATCCCCCAGGACACCCGGCGCTCGCGTCGGACCACCGCAGCACGAAGCACGGCCGGCAGCCGGAACGTCGGCGTTGCACCGGGGTGAAATCACCAGGGCGCCGGCGCGCAGTCGCCTGGCTTCACGGCGTCTCAGACGTCGATCCGGGCCGCGCACCACCAGCCGCGTTCGGTGCGCTCGCACCGGACCTCTCGCCGGGACACGGCCTTCGGAATCGCCCCGGTCGGGATGACGGCGCCGAGGTCGGTCATCTGGCAGCGCAGCCGCACCGTCGAGCCGTCCACCACGATCCCCTCCGCGGTGACCGGGATCAGGCTCCGAGTCCGCATCATGAGGATGACCTTGTCGAGCAACGCGACCAGCACCGAACCGTCCGTCGGGCCGCAGACCTCGAACGACCAGGCCGCGGACCCGCGGTGCAGACGTGTCCGGGCGAAACTCTCCACCAGCGCTCGGACGGCTTCCGTCAGACACGCTTCCCGCGTCGGTCCCCACGCTTCGATACGCAGGTCAGCGGCGTGCACGACGCGTGACGTGCCGCGCGCGTCCTGCTTCGGCAACGGTTTCCGCTCGAACCTCCCCACCAGTGCAGCATCCGGGTGAGTGCCCGTGTCCGGCTTCACCCGGACCAGGCGAACCGTGGCCCCGACCAACCTCGACGCGCCCGCATCGGCCCATGAAAAGTTGGGCGCCCTGTGGAATTCAGCCGCCTGGTACAGACCGAAGAGCGGCACCCTTTGCGAGGGGAAGACTGCTCCTTTGACTTTTTCGGCGACTAATCCTGCAAGGTCAATTCCCACGCTGGCGCCAATTAGGGTATTCCAGACATTTCACCCATCCAAATCAGCGGGACCGGCCGTTGCAAGCGTTGTCGACGAAATGCAATCCTTCGAGAATGAGTTTGAACCGACAATCAGATGTATTGACGTATCTGGTGCAGATCAAATTCGAGGGGATCATGCGATGCAGGGGCTGTCTGCTGCCAAGTGGAGTTACGTAACAAGGGGCGTCACCGATCGAGGGCGCACGCGGCTGGGAGGCTTCGCAGCTCAGCCGCGACTGGGGGATCTGGTGGTGTCCAGTGTGAAACATGTCGGGGAGCACGAGAGCCTGGAGAACTCTCATGGCCGGCGCGCCCGCCTGTACCCGGGCGACATCGTGGTGGGTGCGTGCGGCAACCGGTACGCCACCGAGTTCTACGAGGGCTATCTGCCCCGCGGCACCGCGGCACACCTGTTGACCGCGGGCGGGGTGGTCGGTGTCGTCGCCTCGGCGCACGCGCGCCGAGGACCACCCACGGAGCTGTCGGTGATCGGTCCGCTGACGGATCCGGCAGGCGCCGCGATTTCGCTCGAGAAGTTGTCCTTGCGCGCACCCCCGCCCGCCCGGACTCCGCCGGCGACGGTGGTCGTGGTGGGTTCGTCGATGAGCGCGGGCAAGACGACCACTGCGGCGTCGCTGGTCAACGGGTGGACGCGAGCCGGGCTGACAGCGGCGGCGGGCAAGGTCACCGGCTCGGGCAGCGGAAAGGACCGGTGGATGTATGAGGATGCCGGCGCATCCGCAGTGGTCGACTTCCTCGACTTCGGTATGCCCTCGACTTTCGGCTACCCGGTCGAACGGTTACGGGCGACCATGATCAGCATTCGCGACGAATTGGCGCGCCGCGGATCCGACGCCGTGGTGCTGGAGCTCGCCGATGGGCTGCTGCAGGCGGACACAGCCGCGCTCCTGGCCTTTCTCCCCGGCTTCGCCGACGCTGTGGTGCTGGCCGTGCGTGACGCGCTGAGCGCCGTCGCCGGGGTCAGGATCCTCCACGATCTCGGCGCCCCCGTCCGGGCCATCAGCGGTCTGGTCACCGCGAGCCCGCTGGCGTCGCGGGAAGCCGTCGCGGCCACCGGACTGGACGTGCTCTCCCCGGCCGCCCTCGTCAACGGGGCGGCGGTCGAGCTTCTCAGCCCCGGCGAGGCGGTATCGGCATGACCCGGGCGACGGCATACACACCGGACGGTCGCCCAGGTCCCGGGCAGTTGCGCGAGATCAACCTCGACGTGCTCCAGGTCGGGCGGGCGGAGCTCGTTCTGCCCGAGGCAACCATTCGCGATGAGCGTGGCGGCACGCTGTTCGACAACGACGTCCTCGTGTTCGACCCGGCCTCGGGCGGCGGCCCGTTGGTCTCGGCGGCGGCCGACCACCAGGCCAGGGCGTTCGGCGTGGTCAACACGGCCTTTCACGTACAGCGCGCGCTGCGATTCGTCGCCTCTCTGCTGCACCGACCGCTTCCTCACCTGCTGGTCCGGATCGGCATGCACGATCGGCCGAGCTGGGGCGGCGGCCACTACCGGCTACCCAACCCCGGCAACGGCGAGGCGATCCCGGTCCGGCCGGCCGGCGAAGTGCATCTCGGCCGTGGCCGCGCGTTTCTGACCGCGCCCGGCCGCCGCAGGTACTTTCACGCACCGGCACACAACGCCGCGATCATTTACCACGAGGTCGGCCACCACTTGTGCCGGCACACGGCGGACTTCCGCCTCAACCGGCTGCGCCCCACACAGCGGCAGACGAACACGAAGATCGCTTTGGACGAAGGCTGCGCGGACGTGATGACCGCGATCCTCCTCCGCACCGACGACATCTACGGCTGGCATCGACGGCACATCCCCGTCTGGGACCAGCGCCGCCGCAAACTCGACCCGCGCTGGACGATGGCCCACTTCCACGGCGGACGGCACCAGGATCCGCACGCCGACGGCACGGTCTGGGCCTCGGCCTGCTGGTCGGCACGGCAAGGGGTGACGGCCGGCGGCGCCGACCCGGTCAGGTTCGATGCCCTGCTGCTGCGCAGCCTGGAACTCGCCGGAGACGACGATGCGGCCAGTCGGGCCACCCCCACGCTGCTGCGCCGTCGGCACTTCTCCCGGCTGCTGGCGGCGATGACGCGCGCGGACCCCCAGCTCGCGCCCGGTGTGCTGGCCGCGATGGCCGCACACGGCATCCGGCCCGGTGTGAGCAATTCGGATCTGCGCAAGACGGCTCGCGCCGAGCACGCCAAGGCGGTGGGCGCATGAGCGGTCATGGGCCCGATCGCGGCCTGCTACGACAGCTGTGGCGGTTCCGCTCGTACGGTCGCCCGCACCTGCCTGCGTTGTCCCTCGGTGTGGGCCTGCGACTGGGTGAGCTGCTCGCAGACCTGGCGCGCCCGTGGCCACTGGCTCTCGTCATCGACGGTGTCCTCAAGGGCGGCCGGCCGCGCGGGCCGCTGGCCCCGCTCACCACGATGTTCGGCGGGTCCGCCGTGGCGCAACTGACCGCGGCGGCCGCCGCGGTCGTGGTCATCACGCTGGCGTCAGGGGCCTTCGACTACCTCGGCGACCGGGTCATGAACGGTGCTGGGGAACGCATCACCGCCGAGATCCGGACGGACGTCTTCGGGCACCTGCAACGCCTGCCCATGACCTTTCACGACCGACAGGCCGTAGGCGAGCTGACCAGCCGCATCTCGATCGACACCGATCGAATCGAGGACAGCCTGGTGGACATGTTCTCCACTCTGTTGCCGGGGTTGTTGTCCATCGCCGGCTTCGCCGCGGTGCTCCTGTCGGTCGACTGGCGCCTCGGGCTGATCGCGATCGCCTGTGCCCCCCTGGTGTTCATCACCGCCGCCCGCTACACCCGGCTCACCCGCGCCGCAGCCCGCCGCCGCCGAGCTGCCGAAGGCGCCCTCGCCGGGTTCGTCTCGGAGTCGCTGCACGGTATCCGCACGATCCACGCGTTCGGGCGGCACGACCTGCACGACGAGCGGTTCGCGACGTCGAACAGCGATACGCTGCAAGCGGGGCTGAGCGCCGTGGAGTTGCGAGCCCGGTTCACCCCGATGCTGGAGGCGGTCACCGCGGCCGGGGCCGCGGTGTTGCTCTGGGTCGGCGGGCTCGGCGTGCTCAACCACTGGTGGACCGTCGGCCTGCTGGTCGTTGTCACGAGCTACCTCAACGACATGGTCAAACCCATGCGGGCGCTGTCGAAGCTCTCGATCACCTTCAGCCAGGGGGCGGCGTCGGCCGAGCGAGTCTCGGCCATCCTCGACCAGGCGCCGCCGTCGTCGGCGCCGGCACGACCGCTACCTGCCCGTGCCACGGGCCAAGTCGAACTGCGGGGGGTGGATCTGGACTACGGGCGCGGGAGCGTCCTGCACCACCTCGACCTCACCATCCACCGCGGCGAACGCGTCGCGCTGCTCGGCCCCAACGGAGCCGGCAAATCCAGCGTGCTCGCACTCATCGCGGGGTTGTACCGCCCCACCGCCGGGCAGCTCTTCCTCGACGGCCGGCCATTGGCCGAACTCCCGGTGGGGTGGCTCCACCGCCAAGTCGCCGTCGTCCTGCAGGACACCTTCCTGTTCTCCGGCGCCCTCGCCGACAACATCCGCTACGCCCGCCCCGACGCCACCCACGACCAAGTCGCGAAGGCGGCAGACGCCGCGCTGGTCACGCGGTTCGCGGACGCCCTTCCCGATGGCCTGGACACCCGGCTCGCCGACGGAGGCACCGGTCTTTCCGGCGGCCAGCGCCAGCGAGTCGGCATCGCCCGCGCACTGCTGGTCGATGCCCCCATCGTGCTCCTGGACGAACCGACGGCCGGCCTCGACGTCGAAGCCGAGCAACTCGTCGTGGAAGCCCTGACCCGGCTCGTTCGCGACCGCACCGTCGTCATGACCACGCACCAGCCGGCGCTGACACGGCTGGCCATCCGCACGATCCACCTCGACAACGGCGCGTTGGCCGCTCTGCCGCGGTGAGCGAGACTGCTGTGTTGCGGGTGGCCGCAGTGACCTGACGTGAACAACTCCGCGGCGGCACGGGAACTGTGAAGCACTTCGCGTTACGCGCCTCAGGAACAGCAAGATCCCGTTCACCGTAGGGCCGGTGTTCCCGTTCCCCGGTAACAATGGTGAATGGGCCCGGATCGCCGGCCACCGCCTCTCCTCAGTAGGAAAGTTGCGGTCGATCGGCCGTGTTCGTGACCGTGTGCCGGGAAACGGTGCAGCCGGATAATGCGGCGCTCGCGTGCAAATTTGCGCAGGCGACCGCCCTCTTGACGGAATGTGAATTAGGACACACTCTGTAGGGAGGTGTGAGGGAGCCGTCGAGCGCAGACCGCCTCGGAGTCCCTCACTCAGGGGAGGTCCATATGGGGACCACACCGGGCGAACAGCCACCGTCGAGCGAACCCCCCTGGGAGATGGGCAATCCTGCCCATCGGATCAGCTATCCCACCCCGAGTACCGGGCGCACCGTGCTCGTCGCCGCGACGGCGGCGCTCGGCGGTTTCCTCTTCGGCTACGACACCGCGGTGATCAACGGCGCCGTCAAGGCTGTCGGGGAAGCCTTCAACGCGTCGCCCTTCGTCCTCGGGTTCGCCGTCGCCGCGGCGCTGATCGGCTGCGCGATCGGCGCCTGGTTCGCGGGCGGGATCGCGGACCGCTACGGCCGGATCCGCGTCATGTGGCTCGCCGCGATCGCGTTCGCCATCAGCGCGCTGGGCAGCGGCTTCTCGTTCTCGATCTGGGAACTCGCGTTCTGGCGGCTCGTCGGAGGTCTCGGGGTCGGCGCGGCATCCGTGATCGCGCCCGCCTACATCGCGGAGATCTCGCCGGCGCACCTGCGCGGCAGGCTGGGCTCGCTGCAGCAGCTGGCCATCGTGTCCGGCATCTTCGTGGCGTTGCTCGTGGACTACGCACTGGTCGCCGGATCGGGCGGGGCGTCGGATCCTCTGTGGTTCGGCCTCGCGACGTGGCGGTGGATGTTCCTGTCGCTGCTGATTCCCGCCGTCGCCTACGGCCTCCTGGCATTGACGATCCCGGAGTCGCCGCGCCACCTGGTCCAGAAGGAGCAGCTGGCCAGAGCGGCAGAGGTGCTGCGGCGGTTCGTCGGCGGAGACGTCGACGCGAAGATCACGGAGATCATCCGGACGGTCAAAGGAAAGACCGAACGCACCGGCTTCGTGACCATCCGTGGCCCGAGGCTGGGGTTGCTGCCGATCGTCTGGGTCGGCATCGGACTGTCGATTTTCCAGCAGTTCACCGGCATCAACGTGATCTTCTACTACTCCTCGGTGCTGTGGCAGGCGGTGGGGTTCAGCGAGCAGAACGCACTGGCGATCACCGTGATCACGTCGGTGACCAACATCCTCACCACGGTCATCGCCATCGCACTGGTCGACCGGATCGGCCGCAAGCCACTGCTGGTGATCGGCTCGATCGGTCAGTTCGTCTGTCTGGGCGTCCTCGCCCTGCTCTTCGGTACCGCACCGATCGTGAACGGCACGCCGGACCTGGGTTCGGCCGGACCGATCGCGCTCATCGCCGCCAACGTCTACGTCGTGTTCTTCGGAGCGACGTGGGGCCCCGTGGTGTGGGTACTGCTCGGTGAGATGTTCAGCAACAAGATCCGCGCGATGGCCTTGTCCGTCGCCGCGGCGGCGCAGTGGCTGGCCAACTTCGCCATTTCCACGACCTTCCCCGCGCTGTCGGACGTCGGGCTGGGACTTGCTTACGGCGTCTACACGTTCTTCGCCTTCGTGTCGATCTTCTTCGTGTTCAAGTTCGTCAAGGAGACGAAGGGGCGTGAGCTGGAGGAGATGGGCTGACGATGACCGAGCCGACGTCGACGGTCCGAGAACTTCCCCACGCGTTGCGTGACGGTGATCGGTTCGCGCAGCGGCTGGCCGGTCGGCGCCCGGCGGTGTTCCTCGACTACGACGGTGTGCTGGCCCCGATCGTGGACCACCCCGAGGACGCCCTGATCTCCGACCGCATGCGGGACACGGTGCGGGCGCTGGCGATGCGCTGCCCGGTTTGTGTGGTCAGCGGGCGTGACCGGCTCGACGTGCAGCGATTGATGGGGATCGACGACCTGGTGGTCGCCGGCAGCCACGGCTTCGACATCTGGAGTCCGGCCGCCGGCGAGATCCACCACGATGCCGCGAGCGGGTTCGAGGACGTCATCGGCGAGGTCACCGATCGGCTGCGCGCCGAAACCGGCTCGATCCCGGGCGTGCTGATCGAACCGAAGAAGGCCTCGGTCGCGGTGCACTACCGACGCGTCGACCCGGACCGGCGCCAACGGATCGCCACCGTGGTCCAGACCCTCCTCGCCGAGCATCCGGACCGGCTGAAGATGACGCCGGGCAAGATGGTCTACGAGCTTCAGCCGAAGATCGACTGGCACAAGGGCAAGGCCGTGCTCCACCTGCTCCGCGACCTGCACCTCGACTCGCCGGACGTGGTCCCGATCTACCTCGGCGACGACATCACCGACGAGGATGCCTTCCGGGCACTGGCCGGTCGCGGGGGAGCCGGCATCTTCGTCGGCACGGCCGATGATCCCGAAGTGGGTGATCGGAACACGTCGGCCGACTTCATCCTCTCCTCCCCGGATGAGGTGGCCCAGCTGCTGTCCACTTTGGCCGTCGGCGAGGGCCGGCCCCCGGACGAGGGGGAATCCGGGTCCGACTGCGTGCTCGTCTACGACCACTTCGACCCCGGCGCCGAAGGTCTGCGGGAGTCGCTGACGTCGACGGGCAACGGATACTTCTGCACCCGCGGCGCGGCCGAGTGGGAGGACGCCGACAAAGTCCACTACCCGGGCACCTACGCGCACGGCGGCTTCAACCGGGAAACCACCATCCTCGGGGGACGCCCGGTGCAGAACGAGGACCTGGTCAACCTGCCGAACTGGCTGGTGCTCAAGCTGCGCATCGAGGGCGAGGAGGCGATCAGGCTCGGCAACGTTGAACTGATCTCCTACGAGCACTCCTACGACATCCGGCTCGCGACCGTTCAGCGCGTCCTGCGCTTCCGCGACCGCGCCGGCCGGGAGACGACGCTGCGCAGCCGCCGCTTCGTGAGCATGGCCCACAGCCACCAGGCCGGCATCGAGTGGACGCTGACGCCCGAGAACTGGTCGGGTCGCGTCGAGGTGATCTCCGGGCTGGACGGCCGGGTGACCAACCAGCAGGTCGCCCGCTACCGCGAGCTGGAGGGACGTCACCTCGACCCGGTGTCTCCGCGCACTTTCGGTCCGGAGACCATCGCGCTGAAGGTGCAGACCCGGCAGTCGGACATCTATGTCACCGAGGCCGCCCGCACCCGCGTCTTCCTCGACGGTGAACAGCTTCCGGTGGCGCGCACCCTGGATCAGATGGATGACTACATCCAGCAGGTCATCACCTTCGACGTGGCGCGGGGCCGGCCGGTTCGGGTGGAGAAGATGGTGTCGCTGTTCACCTCGCACGACAACGCGATCACCGAGACGCTGGCGGCCGCGGGCCGGGGCGTCCTGCGCTACCCGGACTTCGCCGAGGCACTGGTGGAGCATGCTTCGGCGTGGAAGGAGCTGTGGGAGGTCTGCGACCTCGAGCTCCCTCGGGAACCACGGGTCGAACTGCTGCTGCGGTTCCACGTGGCGCACGTGTTGCAGGTCTGCTCCCGGCACACCGCACGGCACGACGCGGGTGTCCCGGCCCGGGGGCTCAACGGCGAGGCCTACCGCGGGCACGTGTTCTGGGACGAGCTCTTCATCTACCCGTTCCTCAACTTCCGGCTGCCCGGCATCACCCGCGGCTTTCTCCTCTACCGCTATCGCAGGCTCACCGAGGCCCGCGCGGCTGCCCGGGAAGCAGGCTTCCAGGGCGCGATGTTCCCGTGGCAGAGCGGCAGCGACGGCACCGAAGAGACCCAGGTCGTCCACCTCAACCCGCTCTCCGGTCAGTGGGACCCCGACCTCAGCCACAACCAGCGCCACGTCAACGCGGCCATCTTCTACAACGTCTGGCAGTACTACCAGGCCACCGACGACCGGGAGTTCCTGCGCGACTACGGCGCCGAGCTGATGCTCGAGATCGCACGATTCTGGGCCTCGATCGCCCGGTACGACCCGGAGCGCGACCGCTACGAGATCCACGGCGTGATGGGACCCGACGAGTTCCACGAGCGCTATCCCGGCAGCGAAGAAGGCGGTTTGCGCAACAACGCCTACACCAACGTGATGGTGGCCTGGATCGCCGACACCGCTCCGCGGGTGCTGAGGCTGTTGCCGGCCAGCCGCCGCGCCGCGCTGCGCGCCCGCCTCGGACTGACCGACGACGAGCTGCACACGTGGGACGAGATGAGCCGCAAGATGTACGTGCCGTTCCACCCGGACGGCATCATCAGCCAGTTCGAGGGTTACTTGGACCTGGACGAACTCGACTGGGAGCACTACCGGGCCGAGCATGCCAACATCCAGCGGCTGGACCGGATCCTCAAGGCTGAGGGCGAAGAACCCGACCGCTTCAAACTGGCCAAGCAGGCCGACGCGGTCATGTTGTTCTTCCTGTTCTCCGACGAGGAGCTACGCACTCTCTTCCGCCGGCTCGGCTACGAGCACGATGCGGAGCTGACCCGGCGCACGATCGACTACTACGACCGGCGCACCTCCCACGGTTCGACGCTGAGTCTCGTCACCCACGCCGGCGTGCTCGCCGCGCTGGACCCGAAGAGTTCCTGGGACCGGTTCATCGTGGCGCTGGAGAGCGACATCGGTGACGTCCAAGGAGGAACGACCAAGGAAGGCATCCACATGGGTGTCATGTCCGGGACCTTGGACCTGCTGCAGCGCTACTACGTCGGCAGCGCGGTGCGGGACGGCGTGCTGTACTTCGCGCCGACCCAGCTCAACCGGCTCGACGGCCTGGTTTTCTCGATGCAGTACCGCGGCGTACCGCTGCGGGTGTCGATCACAGGTGACGAGTTGACCGTCTTCGCGCTTCCCCAGGGCTTCCGCGGGCCGGTCTTCATCGGCGTCGGAGACGAGGTCCACGAGCTCGGGGCGGGGGACAGCCGGATCTTCACCCTGTCCCACGAGCCCGGACCCGCAACGCGGGAGAGCCACCCGGGCCACGCGGAAGGGAGTCACCATGGCGAAGGGCTTTGAGGGCGCGATCTTCGACGTCGACGGCGTGCTCGTCGACTCCCCGCACGAGCGGGCCTGGAAGGACTCGCTGCGCGAGCTGATGGAGACCGAGTGGGCCGACATCCGCGAGCGGACCACGTGGTCGGACGACCGCTTCACTCCCCAGGTCTACCAGCAGGTGATGTCCGGCAAACCCCGCGCCGCCGGAGCGCTGGCCGCCCTCGAGCACTTCGAGGTCCCCGACGCGAAGGCGCGCGTCGAGGTCTACGGCGCGCACAAACAGGACATGGTCATCAAGCTCATCGAGGCCGGCGAGTTCGAGGCCTACCCCGACGCGCTGCGCTTCGTCCTCGCGGTGAAGGCCGCGGGCATCCCGACCGCGGCGGCTTCGTCGTCGAAGAACGCCGGGCTTTTCCTTCGGCAGATCCGCCTCGACACTTTCGCCGCGCAGAACGGCCTTTCCCACGACTTCGTGACGCCCGGGCTGAGCCTGCTGGACTCCTTCGACGCCGACATCTCGGGCCGCGACTTCGCCCACGGCAAGCCACACCCGGAGATCTTCCTGACCGGCGCGGCCGAACTCGGCGTCGCCCCCGAAGACTGCTTCGTCGTCGAGGACGCGGCCAGCGGCATCGAGGCAGCCAAGGCCGGCCGGATGGCGGCGCTCGGTGTCGCCAGGGCCGACGACGAGGCGCTGCTCGCGGCCGCGCGGGCCGACCTCGTGGTGACCTCCCTCGACGAGATCGACGTCGCCGCGCTCGGGCGTCACGTGCTGGCCGGGCGGGCGTCGTGAACGCCCAGGCGCCGGCAGCGGAGACGGTTCCCCTGGCCGTCCGCGAAGCCCCTGAGGGGACGCTCGCCATCGGCGTCGACATCGGCGGCACCAAGATCGCCGCGGGGGTGGTCGACGAGGGCGGGCACATCGTCGCCCGCACCCGGCGTCCGACACCCGCCGACGACCCGTCGAAGACCCAGGAGTCCATCGCCGACGCCGTTCGCGAGCTGACCAGCGAGTACACCGTGGTCGGGGTCGGCCTCGGCGCGGCGGGTTTCGTCGACGAGAAGCGTTCGACCGTGATGTTCGCGCCGAACCTCGCCTGGCGGGACGAGCATTTGCGGGAATCGCTGGAGGACCGGCTCGGCATGCCGGTGATCGTGGAGAACGACGCCAACGCCGCCGCGTGGGCCGAGGCCCGGTTCGGCGCCGCCCGCGGCGAGACCCACGTCGTCATCCTGACCATCGGTACTGGGATCGGCGGCGGTGTCGTCCTCGACGGGAAGCTTTTCCGGGGCCGCTACGGGCTGGCCGGCGAGATCGGGCACTTCACCATCGTCCCCGACGGACGGCGCTGCGGATGCGGCCTGCACGGCTGCTGGGAGCAGTACGGCAGCGGGCGTGCGCTCGTCCTCGAGGCGCAGGAGCAGGCGACCGTCGCGCCCTCGATGGCCCCGGAGCTGCTGCGGCTCGCCGGGGGGCGTCCGGCGGGCATCACCGGCCACATCGTCACCGAGGCCGCGCGGTCCGGCGACGTGACCGCCCTGAACTGCTTCGACGAGCTGGGCAAATGGCTCGGGCGCGGGATGGCCGCGCTGGCCGCGATCCTCGACCCGGGCATGTTCGTCATCGCCGGCGGCGTGTGCGAGGCCGGGGAAATTCTCCGCGCGCCGACGGAGGCCGTCTTCCGCAAGAACCTCACCGGCCGCGGACACCGCCCGACCGCGAAGGTGCGGATCGCCGAGCTAGGCAACGAAGCTGGACTCGTGGGCGCCGCCGACCTGTCCCATCTGCGGTGAGCCCGTCGGGTTCGGGGCGCCGGTCGGGATTTTCGACCGGCAAGTCCTTTGTGGACCTTTCGACCCAGTGGTGCGCGGGTTCCGCCTGGTCTCGACGGCGATCGCCACGGCCCTTCGCCGTAGACCACGGCACGTGCGGCGACCTATCATGAGATTTCACAGCGTGTCAAGGGCTGACCGAGTGGGTGGTCTTCATGCGCAGTTACCTCGTGGTCGCGAACCAGACCCTCCTGGGTCCGGAGCTGCAGAACGAGCTCCACAAGAGAATCGAGGCGGGGCCGAGTTCCTTCTACGTGCTCGTCCCGAACACCGCCGCCGTGCACTACCACACGGTGCCCGCCGCCGGCGGCTTGATGCCGATGCCCAGCGTGGTGATGGACTTCGGTCGACCGGCCTCCGACGAGGAGGCGACAGCGCAGGCCCGGCAACGGCTGGACCAGGTGCTCGCCGACCTCGCCGAGTGGAAGGTTCAGGCGGACGGTGACCTCGGGAGCGCCCAGCCGCTCGAAGCCATCGAGAAGGTGCTCGCGGGCCGCGAGTTCGACGAGATCATCGTGGCCACGCTGCCCCGGCGCGCCTCCCGCTGGCTCCGGGCCGACCTGCCGCACCAAGCCGAGCGCCGGTTCGGCCTGCCGGTCACCACGATCACCACGAAACGCTGACCGGCCCGCGCGGCAATGAACTCGACGCAGAAGGAATCACCTTTTATTTGATCACGTGCGAGTCGGAAATTCACGGACCTGGTGAGGTGAGGATCCCGAGGGAAACATTCTCTCGTGATTCCGCGTCAGCTGACGCAGCTTTTCACGACGAACTTTTCACAGCACCGGCCCGGTAGCCGAAATCGATCCGCGGCCCGGGCCGGGTCCCGAGTTACGCAAGCATGCGACGGGTGCCTGCGAGGAAATCGTCGATCAGCCCGACTGTCTCCCAGCGCTGTTTCAGGACGGCATGCCGCGCCAAGGCGGGTGAGCGCTGCCGATCGCAGGAATTTTCACGTTAATGTGGATTCTGCTCGGGTTCGGGGGTACTCGCCCTGCCGTGGAATGGAAGGAACCGGGATGACGACGACGGGCACCACGACCGAAGACAGATATCCGACGCGGATCGGCGGTGAACCGGCGCTGCTGCGCCGGGAGGTGCCCGCGGTGTGGCCGGGTCGGCTGCGCGAGCCGTTCACCCCGGCCGAGCTGGCCGCTCACGCCGAACGGGGATATTCGATCGTCCCGTCGTCGGTCACGGAAGAGGAACTGGACCTGCTGCGTGCGGAGCTGGATCGACTCTGCGCCGACGAAACGCTGGCAGCGGACGAACGCGTGGTGCGAGAGAAGGCTTCCGGGGCAGTGCGGTCGATCTTCGAGGTCCACCGCATGAGCCCGCTCATCGCACGGTTGGTGCGCGATCCCCGTGTGCTGGACAGGGCCCGGCAACTGCTCGGCTCGGAGGTGTACGTGCACCAGAGCCGGATCAACTGCATGCCCGGCTTCCGCGGCAAGGGTTTCTACTGGCACTCCGACTTCGAGACCTGGCACGCCGAAGACGGCATGCCCGTTCCCCGCGCGGTCAGCCTGTCACTGGCACTGACGGACAACCACCCCTTCAACGGCGGCCTCATGGTGATGCCCGGTTCCCACCGGGAGTTCGCGCAGTGCGCCGGCGCCACCCCCGGGGACCACTACCGGGATTCACTCAAGGAACAACAGGTCGGCGTGCCCGACGAGACCACGATCGCGCGCCTGGCAGCGGCCCACGGGATCAACCAGTTCACCGGTCCTGCCGGGCACGCGCTGTGGTTCGACGCCAACCTCATGCACGGATCCGCCGACAACATCACTCCCTACCCGCGTTCCAATGTGTTCGTGGTCTTCAACAGCGTGGAGAACACCTTGCGGGAACCGTATGCCGCCGCCTCGCCGCGTCCGCCGTTCGTCGCCGCCCGCGACTTCACGCCCCTCATGCCCACGCACTGACGTTCTCGGCGCGGCCGCGGCCGTGTGGTAGCAGGGATCGTATTGCTCGTATGTCTGGCCACGCCTGGGCCACGTTCCGGACTTTTCCTTACGGTCACCGTTTTCCGCGCCACCGGACGAGATTCCGAGACCGACACGACCTCAGCTCAGTCGGGCGCGGTCGTCGGCTTTGCGCTGGAACGGCCGCCGGAGGGCAGCGCCCGGTGGACGGCGAGAGCGCCGCACAGCCACGCGGTCCCGAAGGCGATGCTGCCGATCACGTCGGTGGGCCAGTGGACGCCGAGGTACACCCGCGTCCACGCGATCGCCGCCACGTAGGTGCCCGCGACGATCCACACGGTCGCGCGCAGGACCGGCCGGTCGTGCAGCCGTTGCGCCGCGAGCCACGCGAGCATGCCCGCGGCCATGATCGCATCCGAGGTGTGGCCCGAGGGGAATGACTGGCCCGACGCGGTGACGGCCCAGTCGGCCTCGGGAGGTCGTGGCCGCGCGATCAGCGCGCAGAGCCCGTACCGGCACAACACGCCCAAACCGACGACCCCGGTGACCAATGCGGCGCGCGCCAGGCGGGCGCCGAGCGAGCCTCGCGTCAGGGCGATCGCGGCGAGGAACACCGCCGGCACGGCGAACGCCGAGGACGCGGTGCTCGTCAAGGTTGCGGCGAACGAGACCACCGCGGCGCAGCGGTGCGCGACGAGCCACGAGTGCACTGCGAGGTCGAATCCCTTCGTCCAGGGCAGGGTTCCGGTCGCCGAGACCGTCAACAGCAGGAAGACCAGCGTCGCGACTCCGGCGACGACGGCCGGGGCGAGCACCCGTCCGCCGGTCTCCGGTTCCGCGGTTTCGTGCACGAATCGACTGTAGGTTCTCGACGCTCAGCGGGAGGTTCGATCGAGGTCAACGACTTCGCAAGCGGATTTAACCGGCCGCTAACCGTGCGCTGACGGTCCGCTCAGCCACCCGTCGGTAACTTGCGTGAAAGAGACCCGGAGGCGCGAGTGCACGTCGTGATCGTCGATGACGAAGCCGCGCTGCGGGACTCGCTGTCGCGCACCCTGCGCTTCGAGGGCTACACGGTGTCGGTCGCGTCGGACGGGGCGCGTGGGCTGGAGCTGGTCAGGTCGCAGCGGCCGGACGGGGTGATCCTCGACGTGACCATGCCGGTCCTCGGCGGCATCGACAGCTGCCGGCTGCTCCGGGCCGAAGGCAACCACGTCCCGATCCTGATGCTCACGGCCCGCACCGGCATCGACGACCGGGTGGCCGGCCTCGATGCCGGTGCCGACGACTACCTGGTCAAGCCGTTCGCGTTGCAGGAGCTGCTCGCCCGGGTCCGCGCTCTGCTGCGTCGCACGGACTACGCCTCCGCCGCGACGGAGCTGCCGCCACCGCTGTCGTTCGCCGATCTGGTGCTGGACTCCTCCACCCGGGAGGTCACCCGCGGATCGCGGCCGCTTCGCCTCACCCGCACCGAGTTCTCGTTACTCGAGACCTTCCTGCGCAACCCGCGCCACGTGCTGACCCGCGCGGTGATGTTCGAACAGGTCTGGGGATACGACTTCGGCGCGGCGTCCAACGGCCTCGACGTCTACGTCGGCTCGCTGCGCCGCAAGCTCGAGGCCGGGGGAGAGCCCCGGCTGCTGCACACCGTGCGCGGCGTCGGCTACGTGTTGCGTGAGGACCCTTTGTGAAAGGGCGGCTCCCGGACCTGACGTTGCGGGCCCGGCTGACCGTGCTCGTGGTGGCAGCGGTCGCCGTCGCCGTGGTCGCAGTCTCGCTCACCTCTTGGCTGGTGACGCAGGCGAGCCTGTACCGGCAGTTCGACGCGCAGCTGCAGGCCTACGCCCAGGTGGCCGCGAAGTCCGCGTCGCCGGCCGACGCGCTGGCTACCTTGCGCTCGGCCGACCGTGACGGGCGCAGCACCGACCCGGACCACGGCATCGGCCTCACCGTCCAGTTCCTCGACGCCGCCGGCGTGCCCACCGGGGCCGCCGGGGAAGTGAGCGCCTTTCCGGTCGGCGCGCAGGCGCGGCAAGTCGCCGCCGGGGGGATCTCGGTCGGCTCCGAGGTCGACAAGATCGGTTCGGACCGTTACCGCGTCTGGATCGCCGCGCGTCCAGACGGCGGCGCGGTGCAGGTCGCCCGCGATTCGGAGGGTGTCGAGCACACCTTGGCCGATCTAGGGCTTTGGGAACTGCTGGTCGGCTTCGCCGGTGTCCTGGTCGCCGCGCTCATCGGCCGCGCCGTCGCGAAAACGGCGTTGCGGCCAGTGGACACGTTGACCACCGCGGCCGGCGAGGTCGCCCGCACCCAGGCTTTGGCGGCCGAGATCACCGTCAAGGGCCGTGGCGAGCTGGCGAACCTGGCCGAGTCGTTCAACGAGATGCTCGCCGCGCTGGCCACCTCGCGCGACGAACAGCGCCGCCTGGTCGAGGACGCCGGCCACGAGCTGCGCACGCCGCTGGCCAGCCTGCGCAACAACATCGAGCTGCTCATCCACGCGCAGACCCGGTCCGGGCTGCCCTCGGACGACCACGCCCGCCTGCTGGCCGACCTCGACACGCAGTCCGCCGAGCTCACCGACCTGGTCGGCGAGCTGGTGGAGCTGGCCACGGGGGACCGGTCACCCGAAGACGTGGAACACGTGGAGCTTGACGACCTCGTGCGTACGGCGGTGGACCGCGCGCGGCCACACGCGCCGGGGGTGGGGTTCGACCTGTCCGCCGAAGCCTCCGTGGTCCGGGGCCGGCCGGCCGCGCTCGAGCGCGCGGTGCTGAACATCCTGGGCAACGCCGCCAAGTGGAGTCCCGCCGGCGGCACCGTGACCGTCACCCTCACCGCCGAGCCGGGCGAAGCGCACCTCGTCGTGACCGACGAGGGCCCGGGCATCCCCGACACCGACCTGCCGCACGTGTTCGAACGCTTCTACCGGGCGGCGTCCGCTCGTTCGCTGCCCGGCTCCGGGCTCGGACTGGCCATCGTGCAGCAGGTCGTCGCGCAGCACCACGGCCGGGTGACCGCGTCGAACGGCGAGTGCGGCGGGGCTCGCTTCGAGCTGACCCTGCCCTGCGCGGCACCTGTCCGCGGTTCTTAACCAAACCGGGCTCGATCTTCATCATTTCCTCATCCAGGCTCACGATCGTGGGCGGAGTGAGGACCACTTCGCCTCGGCCGGCGCGGATCAGCCCCATCGCGTGGACCGCGATCGGACTGTGGACGGCCGCGTTAGCCCTGGTGGGCGGGCTGACCATCGGGTTCGCGCACCGCGTCGACCCGTTCCGCGACCCCGTCAGTGACTACGCGCTGCACCGCTGGGGCCGGGGCCTGTTCACGATCGCGGTGCTGCTCGTGCTCGCCGGCGGGATCGCCCTCGTCGTGGCAGCGCACCTGGCGGGGTTGCCGCGCGACCGTGCCGTGTCCGTCCTCTTCGGACTGTGGGTGGCCGGGCTGTTCCTCGTCCTGCTGTTCCAGGAAAACCCCAGCGCCACCGTCGTCACGGTGCACGGCGAAATCCACCGCTTCGGCGGCGCCGTGCTGTTCGCGTGCCTTCCGCTGGCGTGCCGTGCGCTGGTACGGCTCCTGCGCGCCGACCCCCGTTGGTCCCGTCACGCACCGCGGATCCGCTCGTGCGGCCGGCTGGCCTTCGTCACCGCAGCGGCGTTCGGGATCGCGCAGTTCGTCTCCGAGCTGCCCCAGGGACTGCTCGAACGAGTCGCGCTCGCCGCCGAGCTCGGCACCCTGGTGACCATCGCGCTCGTGGTGCGGACGGCGGCCCGATGACCCTCCTCGCCGTCGCCTTCGCACTGCTCGGTGCCTGCTTCTTCGCGGGATCCGTTGCCCTGCAACACAACGCCGTCCAGACCCGGAGCAGCGTCACGGGCCGGGTCAAGCTCGCGCGGCTGGCCCGGTCACGAACGTGGCAGGCGGGGGTCCTCCTCGGCGTCACCGGCACCGCCCTGCACCTGACCGCGTTGTCGCTCGCGCCCCTGGCCGTCGTCCAGCCGCTCGGGGTGCTCAGCCTCGTGCTGACCGTGCTTGCCGGCCGAGGCGCGGCGACCTCACGCCGAATCCGCGTCGCCGCCTCGGTCGTCTGCGTTGCTGTCGCCGGATTCGTGCTCACCTCGGCGACCGCGCCGACCCCACCCGCGCACATCACCACGAGCGCGGTCGTGCTCGCGGTGCTGGCCGGTCCGGTGGTGGCCGCGGCGGGGCTCGCGTGCCGGGGCCGTGCGCGCTGCCTCGGGCGCGCTGCCGCCGCAGCCGTGCTGTTCGGCCTCGGCGCCGCGGTGATGCGGGCGGCCGCGCTCAGCCTGTCCCATCTGCCGACCGCGGCCGGATTCGCGCTCGCGGGTGGAGCGCTGATCGCCGGTGGCGGCTGGCTGCTCCAGCAGGCCCACGCCGCCGGGCCCACCGCCGTCGTGGTCGCCGCCACGACAGTGCTCGACCCCCTCACCGCCGTCGCCGCCGACCAGTTGCTCTACGGCGAGGCACCTCACCTCTTGCCGGCACTCGCCACAGCACGCCTCGTCCTGGCGCTGGCCGCCGTGCTCGGCGTGCTCGTGCTGGCGGGCTCACTCAGCGGTCCCTCCGAACACGACAAGGAACCCCCCATGCCCGACTCGCGCCCCACCTCCGGCCTCCGGATCCTGCTCGGCGCCGACACGTTTCCGCCCGATGTCAACGGAGCCGCCCACTTCACCGCCCGGCTCGCCCACGGCTTGGCCGACCTCGGACACGACGTGCACGTGCTGCGACCCCGGCCCCGCGGCGACGACACGGACCACGGCCGCCTCACCATCCACGACGCCCGCGCCTTCGGGACGCCCTTTCACCCGACGTTCCGGATCAGCACGCCCGGCGGCGCCCGCCAGGCCGCGGAGGACGTGCTGGACCGGGTCCGGCCCGACGTCGTGCACGTCCAATCCCACTTCTCCGTCGGGCGTGCCCTGCTCGCAGCCGCGCGAGGCCGGGGCATCCCGACCGTCGCGACCAACCACTTCATGCCCGAGAACCTCCTCGGCTATGTGCGGCTGCCGCAGTCCCTCCGGCGCGCGCTGATCCGCGTCGGCTGGCGCGACCTGGTTCGCGTGTACCGCACGGTCGGGACCGTCACGACGCCGACACCGCGGGCCGCCGAACTGCTGGCGCGCAACGGACTCGAACGTCCCGTCCGCGTCATCTCGTGCGGGATCGACCTTGCCCACTACGCCGAACGCGCCACACCCGCCACGGGTGACGTCGCCGCCCTGTTCGTCGGCCGCCTCGACGCGGAGAAGAACGTCGACGAACTCGTCCGCGCCGTCGCCCGCCTGCCGCGCCTCCGCGCCGAAATCGTCGGCGACGGTTCATGCCATCCGGCACTGATGAGCCTCGCCGCCGAGCTCGGCGTGGCCGACCGCGTCTGTTTCCACGGCTTCGTCCCGGACGCCGACCTGGTCCGCATCTACGCCTGCTGCCAGATCTTCTGCATGCCCGGCACCGCCGAATTGCAGAGCATCGCCACCATGGAAGCCATGGCCGCCGGCCTGCCCGTCGTCGCGGCCGACGCGATGGCGCTGCCGCACCTCGTCCACCCCGGCGTCAACGGCCACCTCTACCCGCCGGGCGACATCGACGCGCTTGCCATCCGGCTGGACGAGCTGGCCGGCGACCCAGGCGCCCGCGCGTCGATGGGCGCGGCCGGCCGAGCGCTGGTGGCCCGCCACGACCTCGCCGACACACTCGAGAGCTTCGTTTCCGTGTACCGCCAAGCCTGCGGCGCGGCGCAACCGGCGGAGATCGAGGGGCGCCAACCGTCTGTTGCGCAAAGCTCGTGAGCGGGCGGAGCGCATGCTCCCGTGGATCATCGAATTCGCCAGAGCACAGCACAATCGCGGCCACATCGGCGGACACCGGCTGCGGGACGGGGCACTCTCGAACCATGGCTGCTCCGGCTTCGGTCACGACTGACCCGAGACGACGTCAGCCGGCCGCTTGGTTGTTGTCCTTTGTGGACGACCGTGCGAGCAGCAGCACGGCGACCACGATGGACACCAGCGGGGCGGCTCCGGCGACCGCGAGGGCCATGATCACCGGTAGTCCGGCGTGGGGAGCCGGACTGCCGGGAGGCGCGGGCGGCGGAGTGAAGCGCAGGCGTGAGTCCAGATGGTGCCAGCGGGTCACTTCCAAGTGGATGATGCGCCAGCTGCCGGCCCAGGCGGCCAGGCCTGTCGCGAGCAGCCACCACAGGCCCCGGCGGTTCCGGAGGGTCACGACGTCACCAGGTGCGTTCGAGAAGCGCCGTCCGAAGTGCAGGCGCGGAGATACCGAGGGCGCTCAGGATCGGCGGCACCATCCCGCCGGACGTGCCGACCACGACAGCGCCGAGGTGACTGGCCCCGGCGGGGGACACGCCACGGCGCCCGGCCTCGGTGACCGCGGCCCGCAGACAGGACCGGGCCCGACCGGTGATCGGCAGGTGTCCTGGTAGCCGCGGACGCCGGGTCCGCGGCCAGGGTGGCGGGATGGGGCCGAAGTTGGTCTCGAGCGCTTCCCGCACCGCGTCCAGGTCGATGCCGATCGCGGCGAGCGCCTCGGCGTCCACGTTGTCGAACGCCCGGCGTGGCCTGGCCAGGAGCCGGTCGGTCTGGGTGGCGACGCCGTCGGGGGTCAGGCCGTACTCCCTGGCCACCTCGCCTACTCGGGTGGGTGCGTTCGCGACCGCGAAGAGCAGGTGCTCGGAGCCGATCCCGGGGTGTCCGAGCGTGCGGGCGCGTTCCTGTGCCGTCCGCACGAGAGCACGGGCGTCCTCAGCGAACTGCCGGTTCCTCATTTCGGCCCCCGGATTCTGCGGCCGTGCTTGCGGTGCACCGTCTGCTTGCTCACGCCGAGCCGGGCCGCGATGTCCTGCCACGACCACCCCGACCGGCGCGCCCGATCCACCTGCAGCGTCTCCAACTCCTCCGCCAACGCTCGCAGCGCCGCCACCGCCCGCAACCCCACGTCGGGGTCGGAACTGGCCGCGCTCTCTGCGATCTCCGCTCGTGTCTTCATTTCGTCAACATAAGCTGACGATGCCAAGGTGTCAACATAAGCTGACGATTGCGATGGGTTCTTTGCTTGGCCACCAGGCGGGGCCGGCCGGAAGAACGGTCCGGCCGGCCCGGGATCAGGCGCCGAGTGGGGCAGGGATGGCAGTCCGCAAAGCCTTACGTCGGCCAGTTCGCAGGTCATCCGGGCCGCGTCCACCGTGACGGCTTCCAAGACCGTGGCGGCAGGAGTGCCAACGCGGCGGGCAGTAGCACTCCGCGGACGAGGGTGGCGTCGACAAGCACGGCGACGGCCATGCTCAAGCCCAGCATTTTGTACTCGATCGCGTCGAGCATGACGAAGACGCCGAAGACCGCGGTCATGATCACGGCCGCGCTCGTCACGACGCCGGCGCTGCGCCCGATCCCGCTCACGATCGCCTCGCGCAGGTCCATTCCGCTCTCGCGCCGTTCGCGGACCCGGCTCAGGATGAAGACGTGGTAGTCCATGCTCAGCCCGAACAGCATGACGAAGAGGAACATCGGCAGCCACGAGACCACGCCGCCGTAACTGGTGAAGCCGAAGACGGACGAGAGGTGGCCGTCCTGGAAGATCCAGGTCAGTGCGCCGTAGGCGGCGCCGATGGACAGCAGGTTGAGCACGATCGAGATGATCGGGATCGCGATCGAGCGGAAGGACACGGCCAGCAGGACGAATGCCATCAGGAGCACGGCGGCGAAGACGATCGGAATCCGCCCGGACAGCACGGCCGTGAAGTCGTAGGCGATCGCCGTTTTGCCGGTGACGGCATACTGGATGCCACTCACCTTCCCGAAGGTGGCCGGCAGAATGTCGGTCCTCAGGTCCTCCAGCGCTCGATAGGACTCCGGGTCGGTCACGGAACCGGCCAGTGGCACCCGGACCACCAGGGCGCGGCCCACCGTGACGGTGGTGATCGGCTGGGAAAGCAAGCCACCGCTCGTGGTTACGCGCCGGCCGAGGCCCGCCAGTGCCTGCGTAACTCCGGCTTTGTCGACGACGCCGCCGTCGTCGTCCCAGACAACGATCTTCGCGGGCGCGATCACGCCGGGAAACGCTTCGTTGACGCGGATCGCCGCGTCCATCGCGGGAACACTGCGGGGCACGCTGTGCAGGGCACCGGCGTCTTCCAACCGCATGCCTGACGCGGGCAGCGCGGCAATGATGAGCACCAGTGCGGCTGCGCCGCCCCAGGCCAGTGGGCGCCGGACCACCGTGCGGACCACCGCCGACCAGGCCCGGGATTCGGCGGCGGCCGTTCGCCGGCGGCCGATCCACGGCAGGCGTCCGCGGTCGATTCTCGGACCCAGCAGCGAAATGAGCGCAGGCAGGAACGTCACCGCGCCGGTCATCGCGGCGGCCACCACAACGGCGGTACCCAGACCGGCACCTCGCAGGTTGTCCAGGCCGGTGAACAGCATGGCGGACAAACAGAGGATCACCGTCACCCCGGACACAACGATGACGCGTCCGGACGTTCGGGCGGTGATCCTCAGTGCCTCGTCGTCGGTGTGTCCGGCAGCGCGTTCCTCGCGGACCCGACGGAGCGAGAAGAGGGTGTAATCGACTCCCACCGCCATCCCGATGAGCAGCACGATCGCGTTCACCGCGCTGTTGACGGGCACCGCCTTGTCGATCACCCCGAGCAGCCCGAACGCACCCGCCACGGCGGTCATGGCCAGCAGCACGGGCAGGACGGCGGCGACCAGCGCGCCGAACACGATCAGCAGGATCGCCAGGGTGAGCACCAACGAGATGAGCCCGGCACGCTCGACGTCGTGGCCGAGGGAGTCGTTGACCACGTCGTTCAGGCTGATGTCACCTGCCTGGGCGAGCCGCGCCTGCGGATGGCGTGCGGCCACCTGCCCGACGGCCTCGGTGGCAGCCCGGTAATGAGCCGAGGCCTGGTCGTCGGGGCCTGCGAGCACGAAGGTGACGAGGCCGGATCGGCCGTCGCCGGAAATCCGGCTCGAATCATCCAGTGGCGAAAGGACTTCGGCCACCGCGCCCGGTACGGCTCGAAGTGTCGCGACCAGATCATCGGTCGCGGCGCGGACTGCCGGGTTGGCCGAGAACGGCGCTCGTCCGGCGCTTTCTGGCTGCACCAGCACGTTCTCCCGCGCGGGCTCGTGCTTTCCCTGCGCATCGAGGGCGACTTCGGCGCGACCCGACTCGCCCGGGTCCACGGCCCGTGCACTGTCACCCGGGGCAACGGCGCTGATGAGCAGCGCAAGTGCGACCAGCGCGAGCCAACCGATGATCGCCGGCGCGCGGTGCTGCACGGACCACGCGGAGATCCGTTCGGCGACTGTTTCTCTGCGTTGCTGTTGAGATGGTGACGGCGCGCCGGTGCGGCTGCTGTCGGTGGGCAGCATGAAATACTGTCCTTTCGTGAGGACGGTTCCGTTGAGTGCTCGCCCGCGGGCGAGTTCGGTGCGTCTTCGCTCACCTGGGCCGTCGAGTGGCAGCTCGGCGGCCCAGGACTTCTCGTGACTACTCGACCTGCTGCAGGATCCGTTCGACGGAGTTCATCTGGGTCCTCATCTCGGTGAGCTGTCGTTCGATGTTCCGCAGCGAGGCGAGGCCTTCCTCGGCGAGCTTGCGGTAGTCGTCATCGCGAACGCGCCGCGCTTTCTCCCGCCGGACCGCTCCGATCTGCGTGGCCGTGACCACGATGATCACGATGACCAGCGCGAACATCCCGATCACGCCGGCCAGTTCCTGCAAGTTGCGATCCATCACCGGGTTCCTTCCGATTCGCCGGGCGTGGTCAGCGTGCGGACCGCGACCACCACGGCTTCAGGTGTCAGGTCCAGCACGAACGGCCGCACCTCGTAGAACTTCATTGCTTTCCCGTCTTCCGAGAGCTCCATCCGCGCCGACACCAGGTTGGCCGCTTCCAGCTTCCGCAGGTGAACCTGCAGCAGCGCGCGACTGATGCCCAGCTCACGCGCCAGTCTGCTGACGTAGTTGCGCTCACGGCTCAGTGCCGCGATCACCCGCAACCGGTGAGGGTTGGCCAGCGTCGCGAGGATCTGCACGAGCTCGTCCCCAGTCGGCACGGAGCTGCTCATAGTGAAACCCTGCACATGCAAAGAGAAGTTAGCAGGAGCTAGCGAAGATTGCCAGTAGCGGTCTTGATCTCCCCGGCGGTCGTTTGGAACTCCGCACAAGAAGCTCGCCCCATTTCCTGTAACACAAGCGAATGACCTGGTCCTTCGACACTCCGCATACTCCGTCCGTTCAACCGTGAGTGGTTCGCCGGTGTCGAAAGGTCCAGAGAGTGAAGATCACAGACGTACGTCTGGTTGCCCTGAGCGCGCCTCTGCCGGAACCGATTCCGTGGCTGGGAGGTGTGTTCCACGGGTTCGACCACGCCATCGTCGAGGTCGAGACCGAAGACGGCTTGGTCGGCCTCGGTGAGGTGACGCAGGCGACGGCCGCCGTGACGGCCGTGAGCAGCATCGTCGAAACGATGCGGCCGCTGGTGGTCGGCAAACGACTGAGCAGCGCGGCCGCACTGCGGGACCTGCTCGTGCGGAGCACGAGGTTCTGGGCGCGCGGCGGCCTGCCGGTGGGCGTCATCTCCGCGCTCGAGGTGGCGGCGTGGGACCTGCTCGCCCAGGAGCAGCACGTGCCTTTGTGGCGACTGCTCGGAGGCCTGGCCCACGCGCGGGTACGCGCCTACGCGAGCACCGGGCTGGGCCCGACCGTCGCCGCCGTCGTCGAGCAGGTGCGTGCCCAGCAGGCGGCCGGGTTCGACCTGGTCAAGGTCAGGGCGCGACCGACTGTGCCGGAGACCCTCGAGCTGCTCGATCGGGTCGCGGACGTTCTCCTGCCCGGAACGCGGTTCGCGCTCGACGGTGCGCAGGGCACAGTCGCGAGGCCGTGGACGTTCCAGGAAGCGGTCCGGATCGGACGCCGTCTGTCGGCATTGGACGCTGAGTGGTTCGAAGAACCCCGGCCCGCCGATGACCACGCCGGTTATGCCGAGCTGCGCCGCAAAGTCGACGTTCCCCTCGCCGGCGTCGAGACGTATACCTCCCGAGCCGACTTCCGGGCGCTGGCCAACAGTCGCGGAGTGGACGTTCTGCAACCCGACGCGACGATTGTCGGCGGGATCGGCGAGCTCAACGCGGTCGTGACGCTGGCCGAGTCGCACGGCCTCCGAGTCGTACCGCACACCTGGGGATCAGCGATCGCGATCATGGCGAACTATCACGCGGCGTTCGCCAACCCGAGCATCGAGCTCGTGGAGTTCTGCACCTACGACAACCCGCTGATGACCAGGCTGCTCGACGGCGTTCTGCAGATCGAGGGGGGTTCCGTCGCGCCTTCGCGAGCACCGGGGCTCGGGGTGGGCCTGCCGGCCGAGATCAGGGCGGAGTTCGCGAACGTGCGCCCGGGAACCGGTATTTCGGTCGCGGTCTGACGACCGCCAGGACCTGATCAGCTCAAGGGGGGCTTCGATCCCGCGCGCACCACCGGCGCAGAACAGAGCCAGGAGAACAAGATGGGCGAAACAACCAAAGAATCCGGAGCCGGCCTGAAGCGCCGGCTCAACTCTCGGCAAGTCAGCATGATCTCGCTCGGCGGCGTGATCGGCGCCGGCCTTTTCGTCGGGTCCGGGAGCGCCATCAAGACGGCCGGCCCCGGCGTTCTGGTCGCGTACGCCGCCGTCGGACTGCTGGTCGTGCTGATCATGCGCATGCTGACCGAAATGGCGGTCCACTCGCCGGACACGGGGTCCTTTTCGGCCTACGCCACTCGTGAATTCGGTGCGTGGGCGGGGATCGCGGTCGGGTACGTCTACGCCTACATCTGGATCGTGACCGCCGGCTTCGAGGCGACGGCGGCGGCGTCCATCCTCAGCGATCTGGTGCCGGCCGTTCCACCGTGGTTGTTCGCTCTTGTTTTCGTGGTGGTGATGACCGGCGTCAACCTCGTGGCGGTCGGCCTGTTCGGCGAGCTCGAGTTCTGGTTCGCGCTGGTCAAAGTGGTGACCATCGTCGCCTTCCTCGCCATCGGCGTGCTCGCCGTCTTCGGGATCCTGCCGGGGACATCCTCGCCCGGGTTGGAGAACCTGACCGGACACGGCGGATTCTTCCCCAGCGGGATCGGCAGTGTCGTCGTCGCCGCGCTCGTCGTGATGTTCTCCTACTTCGGCACGGAGGTCGTGACGGTCGCCGCCGGCGAAACGAAGAACGCCGCCCACACGCTGCGGAAAGCGATGCGCTCGGTCGTGCTGCGGATCCTGATTTTCTACATCGGATCAATCGCGATCATCGTGACCCTGTTGCCGTCCGACTCCCCGGCCGTCGCGTCGGCGCCGTTCGCTGCGGTGCTGGAACACCTCCGGATACCCGGCGCCTCCGCGGTCATGGAGATCGCCATCGTCACCGCCGTGCTCTCGAACCTCAACTCGGGCATCTACGCGAGTTCGCGAATGGTGTTCGGACTGGCGACGCACCAGCAGGCGCCGCGTGGCCTGATGCGGACCACGAAGCGCGGCGTGCCGCATTTGGCGATCCTCACCGCGTCCTGCGGTGGTTTTGTCACCGTGGCGGCCGACTACTTCCTGCCGACCGAGACGGTTTTCACCTTCTTGCTGAGCTCGATCGGCGGGATGGCGCTCGTCGTCTATCTGGCGATCGCCCTGACGCAGCTGAAGGCGCGCTTCCGCATGACCGCGTCGCAAACGGACGCGCTCCAGGTCCGGATGTGGGGACACCCGGTGCTCGGCATCGTCGTGGTCGCCGCGTTGTTCGCCGTGCTGGTGGGCTTCCTGGTCGATCCCGGCAACCGCGGGTCGACGGTGATGAGCATCGGAGTGACGGTCCTCGCGTGCGCACTGGGCGCGGTGCACCAGTTGCGTCGCCGGAACTCGGTCCGATCCGCTCAGCCGGCCGTCCTCGCCGAACTCGACGCGACACGGGACTGATGACGGGGCGCCGGAGTGAGCCCGGCGCCCCGCCGTTCCAGCACCGCGAGCTGGAGGTGCAGAACCAGCCGGTTGTCCGGATTATCCAGGTCGACGTCGAGCATCTTCCGGATCACTCCGAGGCGGTATCGAATCGTGTTGGGGTGTACCCCGAGCCCGCGCGCAGTCGCTTTGACGTCGCCGAAGTGTTCGAGATAACGGCGAAGGGTCAGGACGTAAGCGGTGCCGTGCTCCGCGTCGTGGCGCAACAGTGGCAGGGCACCGCCTGAACCCCAGGTGTCGTCCTCGGGGCGTGCGGCGAGAGTTCGCAGACACAGCGCTCCCCACACATGGCGCACCTCGTAGAGCCGTGGAAGTCGCGGCGCCTCCTCCAACACGGCACGCGCGCGCTCGAACAGTGCCCCGAGTTCCGCGGCCGAGCCTTCGACCACGGTTGCCGTCGCGCCGGTGTTGGTGATGGATGAACCTGTCCGGTCGCGGAGCTTGTCGTCGGCGCGATCGATGACCGCGAGGACTTCGTCGAGCACGACGACGATGCGGGAATCCCGGTCAGTCTCAAGCCGGGCGCGAAGCCGATCGAGCTCGCCCGGGCCGTCGGCGGGAGTCGGAAAGCGGGCAGCGAACACGACGACTTGCGAAGCCGGTGCCAACCCGATCCGGTTGAGAGTCGTGGCGTCGGGGTGCTCGAGCGCCGAACGCACCAGCGCGGTACGCCGCGCCGACTCGGCGAGCCGGCTGGTCCCGAGCAGGGACACCGCTCGCCCCATCGCGGCGGTCGCCCGGCGGATCGACTCCGCGAGCGCCTGGACCTCGTCCTCGGTCAGCTCCGGCCCGGGCAACGCAGCCCAGACGTAACCGCTCACTGCTCGGTCTCCGGGAAGCTCGGCCACGAGCCGATCCTGCGCCCCGGGCATGGTGAACCGGATGGGTGTGCCTCCGGCCATCGCCCGCGGTTGCACTCCGTGCCGTCGGAGCAGAACCGACGTCGGCCACACCGAGCGCTTCGCCAGGATCGCGTCGCGCCGCCAGTCGTCGATCTGCTCACCGCCGGCCGAATGCGCGAGCACGTGGCCCGCGATGTCTTCGACCAGGATGTTCGCGCCGACCTCGCCCGCCAGGTCGTCCACGAGCTCCGACAACGAAGCACCAGCCGCCGCCGGACCGGCATTCGTCCCCACCATGCCGGAGATCGCGGAAAGGAAATCCAGCCACGGGACTTTCCGCTCGGCGACCAGCACAGCCGGGCCTTCGTCCGTTCGCCAGGCACGGTCGAGTTCGGTGCTCGCCTTGAGCACGACAGCCGCGACGCCCGCTGTGAGCAGTCGGATCCCCTCCGGTCCGGGAGGCTCGGACCCGTCCACACCGGTGAGGACCACGATGTGTCCGCTGCCGGCACCGGCGCTCTGAACCGAGTCCGTGGGATCCGACACCACCACCGCGCGAACCCCACGTTCGAGCTGCCGTGCTGTCGCGCCCGGCGCCGAACACAAGCCGGTCAACCCGTCGACAACGCAGCCCAAGGGGATGTCTGTTGGGTGGATGTCCACAGCGGAGCCTCGCCTTCGCCGTCAGCTCGCCTCGCGGCGGCGGTATCCGCCGAGGGTAACCGGCGGCTCCAACTCCGGTCATCCTCCTGCGCGCACTCAGTTGTCCGGCTGATCAGGGAGAAGTGCTGCCACCGCCGTCAATGGCGGCGGTGACGCAGCGAAGCGTGGCCGCACGGATGGCGCGGCTTCGTTCGCCCGACGGGAGAGCGCGTGCGATCGTGACGGCGCCGACGACCGAGGCGACCAGTGCCCACGCGCGTTCTGTCTGCTCGCCCGGTGAGCCGGGCATGGCCGGAGTGAGCAACTCGACCAGGGCCGCCATCCGACGCTCGTACGTCTCCCGAACCGCCTCACTCGCGCGCGCGACGTCTCCGCTGAGCGCCGGCATGAGACACCCGTCCGCGATTGCCGCGCAGTGCTCGTCGCTCAGGTAGAACTGGAGGAACTCCACGAGACGACGCCGGCGCTCGTCCGGGTCGGGGGCGTCGATCACGGTGAACTCGACGCCGAGCTGCTCCTCCACCACCTGCTCGAGGAACGCCTCCTTGCTGCCGAAGTTGGAGTAGATCGCGCCCGAGGTCACGTCGGCCGCAGCAGCGAGGCCGTCGACGCCGACTCCGTGGAAGCCTTTCTCCTTCAGCGGGCGAGCGGCCGCGGTCAGGATCGCGGCGCGTGCCATCTCCTTGTGGTCTTTCGGGTAACGCACGTCGAGTCCTCGTCTTCCCACTTGCCTTCACGCTGCCACCACCATACGATAGCGATCGTTATATAGCGACCGTTATCCCATGACGGGTCACTGCCCCGAACAAGGAGAGGTACGAGGACCACCCATGTCTACAAGCCACAACGAAGCCGCTACCCGCACGGTGGACGTCGACGGAACGCCCTTCGCCTATCGGGAAATCGGCGCCGGATCGGGTGTTCCGGTCGTCTTGCTGCACCACTTCACGGCCAACCTCGACGACTGGGATCCCACCGTGGTCGACGGCCTGGCCGCCGAGCGGCATGTCATCCTGGTGGACCTGCGCGGAGTGGGTGCTTCGGGCGGCACCACGCCCGACAGCGTCGAGGCCATGGCCGCTGACGCCGTTGCTTTCGTGCAGGCGCTTGGCCTGACCAGCGTTGACCTGCTGGGCTTCTCTCTGGGTGGCATGGTCGCGCAGGCCTTCGTTCAGCAGGAGCCGGCCCTGGTCCGCCGCCTGATCCTGGCCGGCACGTCGCCGGCGGGCGATGCGGGACCGGCCAACGCGTTCGGCGTGCTGCAGAGTTCGGTCGAAAAGGCCACCGCCACGGGCAGGCACCCGAAGCACGTCCTGTTCTTCTCGCAGACCGACGCCAGCCAGGCCGCGGCCGACGCGTTCCTCGCCCGGCTCGACGAGCGCACCACCGACCGGGACGCCGCGGTCACCAACGAGACCATCGGGGCCCAGGCCACCGCACTGGCCAAATGGGAGCAGAGCAGTTCGCCGACCGGCCTCGCGAACGTCTCGCAGCCCGCTCTGGTGATCAACGGTGACGACGACATCATGATTCCGACCATCAGCTCGGTCAACCTCGCGCACGTGCTGCCCCATGCCCAGCTGGGCATCTACCCGGACGCCGGTCACGGCGCGCTCTTCCAGTACCCCCAGCTGTTCGTCCAGCAGGTCCTGGACTTCCTCCGCGACTGACCGCCGCGACGACGAGATCCGAGCACCGGGTCGCGTGACCGCGGCCCGGTGCACCCCATGTCCGCAGCAGGCTTGCATTTTTCCTGCTCCGACCAAGCCGGAAAAGGGAACCATCATCGTGACGGATTACGACTACATCGTTGTGGGCGCGGGAACGGCCGGCTCCGTGCTGGCCGCGCGCCTGTCGGAGGACCCGAACGTGCGCGTGCTTCTGGTGGAAGCAGGTTCCCGGCACGCGCCCGACCTCTCGGCCGTCCCTCCCGCGTGGCCCATGCTTTTCGGCACTGACGCGGACTGGGCGGACACGACCGAACGGCAGGATGCGAACGGAATTTCGCTGCCGTTTCCGCACGGACGGGTGCTGGGCGGTTCCTCGTCGATCAACGCGATGTTCTTCGTGCGTGGCCACCACACGAGCTACGACGACTGGGCGCGAACCGGCGCGAGCGGCTGGGGTTTCCGGGATCTCCTCCCGTACTTCCGGCGCAGCGAAAACGTGCCGGGCCGGGACCCCTCTCTGCGCGGAACCGACGGTCCTCTGACTCCGGGGCCGGCCGAACCCCTCCACCCGATCATGGAGGCCGGCCTGGCGGCCGCGGCCGAAGTGGGACACCCACTGGCCGCCGACGTCAGCGGTGGCGAGGAAGAAGGGTTTGGCCGCGCCGACCTCAACATCGTCAACGGGAGGCGGCAGAGCGCCGCGGACGCCTACCTGCTGCCCGCACTGGACCGGCCGAACCTGACCATCCTCACCGACACCCTTGTGCACCGGGTGATCGTCCGAGACGGCCGCGCGATGGGCGTCGAGTACCGCGCCGGGAACGACGTGGTCATCGCGTCGAGTGCGGAGGAGGTCGTCCTGAGCTCCGGCACGATCGGGTCCGCGCAGCTCCTGCTGCTCTCGGGGATCGGACCCAAGTCCCACCTGACCGAGATGGGCATCGAACCGGTGCGCGAGCTTCCCGGTGTCGGGCTGAACCTGCACGACCATTCTCTGTCGCAGGTCACCTACCGGCCGACGCAGCCGTTGCCCCCGATGGAACACAACCACAGCGGGGTGATCGGCCTCCTCCGCAGCAGGTCCGGGCTCGACGGGCCCGACCTGCAGTTCCTGTTCTCCGACATTCCCCTCTACGGGCCTGCCTTGCCCGGCCCGGACGGGCTGTACTCGGTCGTGTGCTCGGCGATGCTCCCGCGCAGCCGTGGAACGCTGCGACTGCGGTCCGGCGACCCGGCGGACCGGCCCCGGATCGATCCGCGGTACTACACGGACGACCACGACGTCGACGTCATGGTCGCCGGATTGCGTCTGGCGCGGGAAATGGGACGCGCGAACGCTTTCAAGGACTGGCGCGGCGAAGAAGTGTTCCCTGGCCCGGACGTGAACAGCGACGAGGAAATCCGCAACTACATCCGGCGTAGCTTGCTGACCTACTTCCACCCGGTCGGTACCTGCCGCATCGGAGACGACGACACCGCGGTCGTGGACACGCAACTGCGCGTACACGGGATCGAAGGTCTTCGCGTGGCCGATGCTTCGGTCATGCCCTCGGTTCCGTCGGCCAACACCAACGCCACGGTCTACGCCATCGCGGAACGTGCGGCGGATCTGCTGCGGGAGAATCGCTCCTGACAAGATCACGGTGCGGAGTAACCGCGTCGAGCTGAAAGGTCAGTATGAGCGAACGCGTTGATGCACTCGAACGGACGACACCGATGGGCGAGCGGACTTCCCTGCCTCCGCTGTCACTGCTCGAACTGGCGCTCGTCGAAGAGGGTGCCACGACAGCCGAGGCACTGGCGGCTACCGTCGCGTCGGCACGGCGCGCGGAGGAGCTTGGTTTCCGACGGGTCTGGGTCGCGGAGCACCACGGTTACCGTTCGGTGGGAAGCGTCGCACCAGCTGTACTGACAGCTCGACTGGCGGCCGAGACGATGCGAGTCCGGGTCGGCTCCGGTGGAGTACTGCTGACGAATCACTCCGCACTTGCGGTGGCCGAACAGTTCACCACCCTGGCCGCGCTGTATCCGGACCGCATCGATCTCGGCATCGGCCGGGGACCCGGCACGACCGATCCCCGGGTGGTTGGCGCGCTGCGGCGATCCGGCGAGTCCTACCGCGACCAGTTGACCGAACTGCTGGCGTACCTGGCCGGCACGAGCGCCCTCCGCGTGGTACCCGGTCTGACCGCGGTCCCGGCGCCGTGGTTGCTGGCATCGAGCGCGGAGGGCGCGGCGCTGGCCGGGGAGCTGGGCTTGCCACTCGCTTTCGCTTATCACATTCGCCCGGACAACGCGCTCGAGGCGGTCACCCGCTACCGGGAGGCCTTCCGGCCGTCGCAGTGGTGCGCCGACCCGTACGTCCTGGCGAGTGTCGAGACGTGCTGTGCACCCAGCGATGCCGAAGCCACAGAGCTCGGGCTTCCGGCCCGGCACACGATGGCGTTGGCGCTGCAAGGCCAAGGGCCCGATGCGAGATTGCTGAGTCCGGCTCAGGCGTCCGAAGAGGTTTTGCCGGCCGCTCTCGGTGAACGGCTTGACGGGATGCGCGCCGCGCAGGCTCACGGATCGCCGGAGACCGTGCGCCGCCGGCTGCGAGCGGTCGCGGAACTCACCGGCGCGGACGAACTGATGTTGTCCACACCGATCTACGACCCGGTATTGCGCGCGAGGTCCCTCGAACTCGTCTGCTCGTAGTCCCGGATCTGCAACAGACCCGTCCCCATCTTGCGGTGTCCCGCACCAAGGAGAACGGCATGTCTTTCAACGATTCTCGTTCGGTTCAGTCATCTGTGCATGCGGTGCGACGGCTGGCCGTGCCCGTCAACGCGGCGTTCGCCGAGTTCGTCCAGCGCTACGAAGCCGCAGTGCCGGCGTTGGACCTGCCCACGTTCGGGCGGTTGCAGGATGACAACGCCGGCTGGGAGACGGTCGTCGAAGCCACCGCTGCGCAGGCACCGAACGGCTTCCTCAGGTACTGGCAAACGGACGTCTATTCGTTGATGCGGCTCGCCGGGCCCTCGCGGCCGTGCATCGAATATCTGATGGGCAACCGTGGAGCAGGTTCCCTCGGGCTTCGAGGCCATCGGGGTCGGCGAGGACCGCGGCCAGCGCCCGGTTCCCTTCTTCGGCGGCCGGCGACGAGATCGGGTTGCGCCGTGGCGCCGCGAAGGACTCGACGCCGTGCGCCATCGCGTTGAGCCCGCTCGCGGCGGACAGGTCCACGGGCAGCGTGCAAGTGAGCCCCCGGTCGTAGATGACCGTCCGCGGCAGCACCCGCGGATCGGTCCCTGTCGTTTTGCGGGCCGCGTCGGTGAGCCCCCACACCGGAGTGACTTCCGAGCCCACGTAGATCGTCGGGACCGCGATCGGCGGGCCGGTGCTCAGCGCGACGGCCTTCGCCGTGCCGGTCGTCGAGCCGCCGTCGACGCTCAGCAGCGAATCCGCGCAGGCCGAGCGCGCCAGCTCGCGGGCCTCATCCGCGACCGGAACCGGAATACCGGCTTTCCTGGCACCTGGCGCTGGCCGCTCGACTGCGGGCAGTCGCCGAGCGGCACGGCGCGACACCCGGCGCGGTTGCGGTGGCCTGGACGCTGCGCAACCCGGCCGTCAGCGGGGCACCGGTTTCGGTGAGCACTGGTACTCACCGCCGGCGCGGAAGCAACCCCTGCCTGGAGATCGATGCATTCTTCCCCGTCACTGCGAAATGGCGGAACGGTGGCCGTCCTCTGGGTCGAAAAGCTGGCCCTGTATCCGCCAGCGGACGGGTTCCATCCCCGGACGCCGCTCGCCTTCGCGTCGCGCGGCTGTCACGGAACCGTCGATAGTGGAATGGCCAGTCGTCTGGGGACCATCAGTCGCCGGCTTTGTCTGCGAGCCCACCAGCGCCCATGGCGACGTGGGTGGGGTTTTCGCTTCAGCCCGGTGCTGCGCGTACAGCTTGGCGTACGCTCCGCCAAGGTCCAGCAGGTCTTGGTGCCGACCGGACTCGATCAGCCGGCCGTGGTCCAACATCAGGATGTGATCCGAAGCCGGAGCCAGGGACAGATCATGGCTGATCAGGATCGTCGTCTTGCCGCTGGCCAGCCGGCGCAGTGGTTCGATCACGCGCTGGACGGCACGCGCGTCCAGCCCGGCGGTGGGCTCGTCCAGGACCAGGATCGGGGTGTCGCGGACGATGGCCCTGGCGATCGCCAGCCGTTGCCGCTGCCCACCGGAGAGCCGCTGGCCGGCGCTGTCCAGCACGGTCTGATATCCCTCCGGCAGGGCGGAGATGAACTCGTGGGCGTCCGCCGCGACCGCCGCGGCCACGATCTGGGAATCCGTGGCCGAGGGCCGTCCGTAGGCGATGTTCTCACGCACGGTGCCATGGAAGACCTGGGTCTGCTGCAGCACCAGGGTCACCTGCTCGCGCAGCGATTCGGTGGTGATACCACGCAGGTCGAAGCCGTCGAGCCGAATACTGCCTGAAGACGGGTCGGCGAAGCGCAGCAGCAATTTTGTGATGGTCGACTTGCCGGCGCCGCTGGCCCCGGTGATCACCACCAACTGGCCACGGCGGACCGTGAACGACAGCTCAGTCAGCGCGGGCCGGTCGGCCTCAGGATAGCGGTAGCTGACCCGGTCCACGCTGATCTCGCCACGGGAGTGGGTCAGCACGTGGGCACCCGCGTGGTCGACGACCGTCGGTCTTGTGTGCAGCAATTCCGAGATGCGGTCGGAGCTCGCCGTGGCCGCGTTCACCATGATCGTCAGAGAGCCGAGCTGGCGCAGGGGAGGATAGAGATAGCCGAGGTATGCGGTGAACGCCAGCACGCCCCCCGGGGTCAGGTGATGCTGGCTGATCTCCCAGATCCCTGCGCCGACCACCAGCAGCAACGCCGTGACCTCGGTGATGTCCACCAACGGTGCGTACGCTCCGGACACCCGTGCCTCGCGGATCTTGGTTCGCATCCACGACGCGCCATGTGCGTGCAGCCGCTGTTGTTCGGTCTGCTGTTGGTTGTAGGCCTGCACTAAGGGCAGGTTCGTGAGGCTTTCCTGGACCGCAGTGGTGATCATGCCGTTGTAGTCGCGCTCGTCGCGGGAGACTGTCTTGATTCTCTTCGAAAACGACCGTGCCGCCAGTCCGAATAGCGGGGCGAGAATAAATGACGCGAGTGCCAAGTGCCAGGATACGATCAGTGCGGCGCCGGCGTAGAAAATCGCGGTCACGATCGCGCTGACGGTTTCGACCGTCCCGGACGCGGTCAACTGTTCGACCATTTCGATGTCACTGGTCACCCGTGCCACCAGGTCACCGGTGTCATGCCGGGCGAAGAAGTCGGGGGAAAGCTGTTGCAGGTGTGCGTATACGGCGTCGCGCAGGCGAAGCAGGAACCGCTCTGACACCCAGGAGGTCAGGAGGCCGCCTCCGAACGAGGCGAAGCCTCCGACTGCGGCCATGCCGACCCAGATCGCGGCGGGCTGCCAGAACCCGCGGAGGTCGCCCGTGGTCAAGGCATCGTCGATGATCACACCGAAGGTCCAGATCGACACGGTCTCCGCGACGGCACTGATCACCAGCAATAGAATGGCCAGCAGCAGCAGACGGCGTTCGGCGCGGACATAGGGCCAGAATCGCCGGAATGCCTGACGTACCGACGCCGGCTTCGCGGGGCTGTCCGCGTCGCTCGTGTAGGTGCCGCTGTCGCTCGCCGCGGGAATAATGGCGGTCACGCGCACCTCGTTTCGAGTCGTTCCATGGACTGCGGGTTGGCCGGCCGGGTTGGGGAAAGAGTGAGGGCCGGCGCTTTCGACGCGCCGGCCCTCCCCCTCTTTCGTGGTCAGGACTTGCTTGTCCTGACCATCAGAACAGGATCAGCGACCGTAGCGACGGTTGCGGTTGGACCGCTGGGAGTGGTCGTGGTCGTTGCGCCGCGAGTCGCAACGGTCGCGGTGAACCGGCTTGAAAGAACCCATCGTGATCTCCTCATCAATACAGTTTGAATCTGTTCTGTCGGCGCGCCCCGACATCAACGACGGTACCCCTGAAATCGACTTGCAGACTTGGCGAGAGAAGTGTCGTCGAACACGTCGCATAGGCCGTGAGAACTGCGTGAGGAAAGGCGATTTTCCGACCATGGACCATATCTTCGCAGAGTGCGCAAACGTGACGCCAGCCGATGAAAGCCACACACTGCGCGACCCATAGATCAACTCCTGCGCCCGCGTCGGATTGGAGCCAAACTGCAGAGCTTGACATCTTCATGGGGTCGGCTTGGCTCGCGCATCCCTGACACATGGGAAATAGGAAGCGCAGCAACCAACGTTGCTCGAATCGCTGTGTGGCTTGAGTTTTGACGTCTGAACTGGGTGATCAGGAACTTGATGATCACGGATGATCATGCTTCCTGCGGCAGAAAGACGATCACATCTAGGGCTTCAGTTGATCAGCGTGCACGATGCCGGCGTTGCGACATCCGGAGCCTCACCCGCTGGTGCTTTCGGCGCTCAGTCCGAGGCCGAAGCGGGCGTCGGCGGTGCTGATGTCGCTGATCCGGCCGTGGCTGTCGGCCAGTGCGCCGTCGGGGTTCCCACGTTGAGCGGCGTCGGTTTGGCCGTGTACGGCGATCGTCCGAACGTTACTGCGTGCCTGCCGGCGCATTCGACGGTCGGTTTCCTCCCTCGTCCCACGAGGAAGTCACCCAGCGCGACGGGCGGTGCACTCACTGGTATTCGCGAAGCCTGGTGGGACTCAATCGCCGCACATCCAGCCGTATTTGCCGAGTCGTGGCCGGAGTACGCGGTCGACGCTCCACATGGCGTT